>LFFF01000051.1 GCA_001510415.1 Actinobacteria bacterium casp-actino6
GCCGGCGCGGGTCGCGGTGGCGCCGCCCACCAGGGCGGCCGATCCGGCCAGACCCGCGACCGCCGATGTGGTGGCCACGGCCAGGTGGAGCCCCGCGGCACCAGCGCGAATCGGGGCGCGGAGCACGGCCCCGAGCCCCGGCACCCCCGGCCGCGGAATCACCCGGCCACGGTACCTGTCAAAAGTGAACGACGGATCCGGGCCGGTAAGCGTTGCTGAACTGCGGATCAGCTGCTGAACTGCGGATCAGTCGCCGCGCGGGCCGACTGCCGCGACGGGTCGGGGCGTCGTCCGCACGGCCGATTCACACCTCGCGGCGAGTTCGCCGCGGCCGATGCCCGGAAGCTGCAGCGCCGCCAGATCGACGTTCACGATGGTTCGGCGGGCGCTCGCCGTCCGCTTCAAGGAGGCCCCTAGTGAGTCCTCGCCGAGGAAGGCCGTCGCGGTGGAGGGACTGCCATCGCGGTGGGAGTAGCTCAGGCGCAGTGGCTGGACCGGGCGCCCCGCGTCGATCGCGGCTTGGAACAGTGCCGGCCGGAACTGCCCGTGATCCCGGCCGCAGTAGGTGGTCCCTTCCGGAAAGACGACGACAGTGTGACCGTCGCGAAGTCTGGAGACCACGGCTCCGATCACCCCGGGCAGTTCCCGGAGGCTGCCACGTTCGATGGGGATCACGTTGGCCAGGCGGGCGGCCAGGCCCACCGCCGGCCAGCTGATGAGATCGGCCCGGGCGACGAAAGCGCCGGGCAGGACCGCGCCGACGGCGAAGATGTCGACCCATGACACGTGGTTGCTGACCACCAGCATGCCGCGCAGGTTGCGGACTGGGCCACCGGAGAGGGTTATTCGCACGCCCAGACTGCGCAAGACCATTCGGCAGTAGATCCGCTTGACGTGCTGGTGCCCGGGCAGTGGTACGGCCAGCAGGGGCAGCATCGTCAGCAGCAACGCCGCTGCGGTGACCCGCCGGGCGGATCGGATGGCCTGCACAACACGGTGCCCGGGCTGTCCGAGGCCGGCGTGCACGCAGGCCGCGGTGCAGGATGTCTTGGGCAGCCAAGAGTGCTCGACGCTGCTCACCGGGTGCCTCCTGCGGCCGCTGAGGCCGATCGCAGCCGGGTCAGATATCGCACGTCGGCGTGCCGCTTGTCCAGCAGGGCCGGGAAGTCGCCGACGCCGAATGCCGGGTCGTGGGCGGGCTGCCCGCAGATCTGGGCGCCCAAGCGGAGGTATCCGCGCATCAGCGGTGGGATCGTCGTCCGCGCGGGTGGCGCGATGCTGTCCAGATCCCGGCCGTCGAGCAGCACTGGCCGGTAGGGGTGCACGGTGTACTCGGCGGGGGCGGGGTGGCGGGCCAGGGCGAAGTCGCGCACCGCACGCAGGTGGCTGCCGGGAGGTCCCTCCCCGTGGGTGGGCACCGAGACGCAGCCGATGACGTAGTCGTAGCCGCAGCGGTCGAGGTAGGCCAGGATGCCGGCCCACATCATCAGGATCACCGCCCCGTTGCGGTGGTCGCCGCGGACCACTGCACGGCCCATCTCGACCATCGACGGCCGCAACGGGTCCAGTGCCCGGATGTCGAATTCCTGCGCGGTGTAGAGACCCCCGGCGGCGATCGCGCCCGGCGGCGGCAGCATTCGATAGCAGCCGATGATCTCCCCGGTGTCATCGTCGCGCACCAGGATGTGATCGCAGAACCGGTCGAAACGGTCAGCATCCACGGCGGTGTCATTGCGGAGGGTGAACCCGGGTTCGGTCGAGAAGACGTCGTAGCGGAGCCGCTGGGCGGCCTCGACGAGCGCGGGGTCGGCGGTCAACAGAAGGGTGTAACGCGGGCCGGCAAGCCGGCGGGTGTCGGTGTGGTCAGGGGCTATGAGTACGGAAGCACTGCTCACACCGAGCACAGTCACCGAGTCGGGTGTCGAAACGTCTACGCCCGGGTGTTGTGTCGGTGTACGTGTGGTGACCACTGATGCACTGCCGCAGGAGTGTTCACCAGTTGTTGGCCTGATGCTTCGCGTCGCACGCCGCTCCGCTCACCGCGGGTCGATAGACAGAGGGCGTGAAGTGCACCGTTTTCGGCACCGGCTACCTCGGCGCCACCCACGCGGTGGGAATGGCGCAACTGGGCCACGAGGTCCTTGGGGTCGATATCGATCCGGGGAAGATCGCCAAACTCGCCTCCGGCGAGATCCCCTTCTATGAACCGGAATTGGCGGATCTGCTGCGCAGTAATCTCGCTGCCGGTCGACTGCGCTTCAGCACCGACTACGCCGCCGCAGCGGACTTCGCCGATATCCATTTCCTCGGTGTCGGAACCCCGCAGAAGAAGGCCGAGTACGGGGCCGATCTCCGTCATGTCCACGCCGTGATCGACGAACTGGTCCCTCGCCTCAGCCGGCCTTCGGTGATCGTCGGCAAGTCCACGGTGCCGGTGGGGACGGCGGCTGAGCTGTCCAGGCGGGCCCGCTGTCTGGCGTCAGCGGGCACTGATGTCGAGATCGCCTGGAACCCCGAGTTCCTCAGGGAGGGCTTCGCCGTGCGGGACACGTTGCATCCGGATCGGATCGCGGTCGGCGTGCAACCCGACTCCACCCGGGCGGAGGCTGCGCTACGGCGACGTTGAACTATTCGACCTCGGTCGCCGAAGCGTGTGAGCGGGCCGATGCCGTCATGGTGCTCACCGAGTGGCCGGAGTTCGTCGGCCTGGATCCCGGTGAACTGGCCGCGATGGTCCGCTCCCGGGTCGTGATCGACGGGCGCAACTGCCTTGACGCCCAACGCTGGTCGGCCGCCGGTTGGACGGTCTACGCGCTGGGCCGGCGAAGCCCGTGCCGAGCCGACGGCAAGTCGACTCCGGGCGTATCCCGGGAAGCAACCTCGGCGTCACCGGCGGATGAGAGGTTGGCGGTGTGCGAGTAGCAATCGTCGCCGAATCCTTCCTCCCCAATGTCAATGGTGTCTCCAACTCGGTGCTGCGGGTGCTTGAGCATCTGCGCCGCACGGGCCATGAGGCGCTCGTGATCGCGCCGGACAATCCCGTTGGTCAACCGCCGGCGGCGCGGGTCCACGACGGTGTGCGGATTCACCGGGTGCCGTCGCGGATGGTTCCGAAGGTGACCTCCCTGCCACTGGGCGTGCCGCGGCCGCGGATGCTCGGTGTGTTGCGCGGATTCGCACCGCACGTGGTGCACCTTGCCTCACCGGCTCTGCTGGGCTACGGCGGACTGCTGGCGGCTCGGCGCCTCGGGGTGCCGACGGTGGCCGTCTACCAGACCGACGTCGCGGGTTTCGCCGCCAGCTACGGGGCGCGGTTCGCCGCGGGGCCGGTCTGGGCCTGGACCCGGCACCTGCATTTGCGGGCCGACCGAACCCTGGCACCGTCGTCGGCGGCCATGGAAGACCTTCGGGCCCATGGTGTTCCCCGCGTCCACCACTGGCCGCGGGGGGTGGATCTCGCCGGTTTTGCCCCCTCAGCCCGGGACGAGCGGCTGCGCCGGCGGTGGTCACCGGACGGTAAGCCGATCATCGGCTATGTCGGCCGGCTTGCGCCCGAGAAGCATGTGCAGCGGTTGGAGGTTCTGGCCCGCCGCGATGATCTTCAGGTGGTCGTCGTCGGCGACGGGGTCGACAGGGACACGCTGCAATCCGTGCTGCCGTCGGCGGTGTTCACCGGTGCCCTTTACGGGCGCGAACTGGCGGCCGCGTACGCCAGCATGGACGTCTTCGTCCACCCGGGTGAGCATGAAACCTTTTGCCAGGCGGTTCAGGAGGCGTTGGCGTCGGGGGTTCCGGTCATCGCGCCGGACGCCGGCGGTCCCCGCGATCTCGTGCTCCCGTTCCGCACCGGACTGCTGCTACCGGTGCGCGCGTTCGAATCGGAGTTGGGCCGGTCGGTCGACCACCTGCTCGCCGAGCGGCCCAGGTATGCCCAGGCCGCTCGGCGCAGTGTGCTCGGGCGCACCTGGCCGGCGGTCTGCGATCAGTTGGTGGACCACTACCGCGACGTGCAGGGCGATGCCGATCACCGCATCGCGGCGCCCCGCCGGGCTTAGTGCGTCAGGCGTAGTGCGTCAGGCGTAGTGCGTCAGGCTTAGCGTGTCACGCGGAGGGAACCTCGTCGGTCCAGACCCGGAAGCTGGACAGGGTGTTGTCACCAAAAGCGTTGCTGAGGGCGACATCGGCGGCATCGCGGCCGCGTGCGATCAAGACCCGGCCAATGCGGGGGATGTTGTTGCGTGCGTCGAACGTGTACCACTGCCCGCCCAGATACACCTCGAACCAGGCGGCGAAATCCATCGGACCGTACGGCGGCGGCATACCGATCTCACCGAGATATCCGGTGCAGTAGCGGGCCGGGATGTTCATGCAACGGCAGAAGGCCACGGCGAGGTGGTTGAAGTCGCGGCACACACCGGTGCGATTGGTGAAGGTTTCCAGCGCCGTCTGGGTCACTCGCGCGTGCTCATAGCCGAACGTGACGTGGTGATGGACGTAGTCGCAGATCGCCTGCACCCGGCCCCAGCCGGTTGGCGCGTGCTCGAAGAGCTCCCATGCCGTCTCCGACAGCCGATCGGTCTCGCAGTACCGGCTTCCGAGCAGGTAGACGAGGGTGTCGACGGGCAGCTCCGAGACCGGAATCTGTTGTGCTTCAGGAACGACCATATCGGGAAGTCCGGAGTCGCTGACGATCGCATTGGCGGTGACGCGCGTGCGGCCCTCGGGGGCGACGATGCGAGTGCACCAGTTGCCGAAGCTGTCGCGGTAGGCGTCGACCGGAACCGGCGGATCGAAGATCAGGTCGTCACGGCCGATGAGATCCGACACCCGGGTGAAGTGCACGTTGAGGTTGAAGATCATCGGGGTGGGTTGCGGGCAGTCGAAGATCATCTCGAAGCCGACGTTTATTCGCATCATTGCTCTCCGGTATCGGCTAGGTGGGGGCGTATCGGCCCGCTCAGGCGGGTGGCTGTCACCAACACAACTCGGGTAGCTCGCGGAAGACCTGCCGGGTACCTTCGCTCCAGTCGTGGCTGAGCGCAGTGAAATACGCATCGCCGGAATCGAATCGCCGTCGGAAACGGATTTCCAAGCTGTCCCGCTCGTAACACACAAGGTCGATCGGCATACCTACTGACAGATTGCTCCGCATGGTCGAATCAAAGGAAACCAGAACGCATTTAGTGGCATCGGCAAGAGGGGTGCTCTGGGTGAGCACCCGATCGAGGATGGGCTTTCCGTACTTGGTCTCGCCGGTCTGCAGGAAATTCGTGTCTGCCCCGGCTTCGATGAAGTTGCCCTCGGCGTAGGTGCGGAACAGCCGCATCGGTTCGCCGTCGATCTGCCCTCCGACGATGAACGAGGCGTTGAATCGGATGTTGTTGGCTTCCAGGTAGTCCGCGTCGCGGTTCTCGACATCGCGCATCGCGTCGGATACCAAGGTCACGACGTCGAACATCGTTCGGGCGCCGAGCAGATTCGTGCTGGCCTCGCCATCGGCGCAACGTTGGGTCAGGGTGCTGATGACGGCCTGGGTTCCGGCCAGGTTTCCCGAACTCAGCAGGACGATGACGCGGTTGCCGGGACGCTCGAAGACCGTCATCTTGCAGAACTTGGCGACGCTGTCCATGCCGGCGTTGGTGCGGGAGTCCGAGGCGAAAATGATTCCCTCGTCGAGCAATACGCCGATGCAATACGTCATGCGATGGGCCTGGTGTGCACTGGACTCCCCGTTCCTGTTTGCCCCAGCACCCGTGGCTCGCACAGCAGACGCCAAGGGGGCGTTGTCGCAAATCCGAATCCCGCCCCGGTGACCCGACAGTACCGCTATCCCGGCTGCGCTACCCGGTGAGCGGCGTCTCGGGGTAGAACTGACTGCACGCTGCCAGTCCCTCGCGGAATCCCACATCGAAGGAATCCACGCGTTCCTGCGCGGTTCCGTGCGATCGTCCCGGTGCTTCAACGGATGCGGTGGCGGTCAGGTAGCGCTCGATGCGATCCACCTCTGCGGGATCCTCGATGCTTCCGCGGGCCGCCCAGAAGCCGGCGAAAGTGCCGGAAATGCAATCAGCCTGGTTTTCGTTGCGGATCGTCTCGCGGGCATCGCTCGGACCTGGGACGTGCCGAACCGCCTGGAGGAAGTGCCCGTATTCGTGGGCGATCCCGGAGATCGGACCCCACGGCCCGTACTGCTGAGAATAACCCCAGAGGGTCTGCCGGCCGACGTAGACGGTGTTGTCGGTCAGGCAGTAGTTGAAGGATCGATCGTCTTGGATATCGCGGCCGTTGGAGTCAACGCATTGACTTTTGACGCTGCTACCCGAAGGGATGTAGGACAGCCTCGGCATCGAGTCGCGTGCGATGCCCATCTGGGCCAGGTAGTCGGTCACCAGCTGCTCGCCCGTCTCGGCGAGTTCCCGCATCTGGGCGTTGCGGTAGCAGGTGTCGAATTCGCCGGTCGGACAGGAAGCGGTGTCGTTGAGATGATCCGGAGCGGCCGCGGCGATCGGGGCGGTTGCGATCAGGGCGGCGGCCAGCGCGCACGCGAGGGTGCCGCGAGATGCAGGGCCGGTCAGAGCCATATGCCTCAGGTTAGTGTCACCGCTGGCGCCGCGTCGGTCGTGTTTGGTACCGGTCGGCTAACTGGTGTTGCGATCAGGGCGGCGGACTCGGGTAGGTACGCGGTGGTCCGGTGACCTGGTAGACCCGGAACCTGTCGTCGTCGCTGGCCCCGTTCATCATGGTCAGTACCAGCTTGGAGAACCCGGCGCCGTCATTCCAGAGAGTGGGGTAGCGGATGTTGATCGCGTCCGCGTCGGTGCTGGCCGGATTGCTGAGCACGAGGTAGGTGACCCCTAAACCCCACGGCCGGTTGAGTGCGGCCTTGAAGTCATAGTCGCTGGTGACGATGAACTGCTGAGGGTCGGCGGAGTTGAGCCAGATCCCCCACGCCGCGAAGGAGTCCATCAGGACCGATCCGGCCGGGAGTCGCTGGCGGTCGAAGTAGTCGGCCAGCAGTCGGTCGGTAGCCAACCCCTGCCGGTACCGCTGCTCCTGAGCCGGAAAACTCTCTGGGTGTAGTAGCGAGTTCACGATGAATTTGAGCTGCTGGTTGCCGATTCGATCGTTCAGCGCAGCGTGGACGGTGACCGGGAAACCAATGAGGATGGATGCGCATAGGGTAACCGCGCCTAGCCTGCCGGCGCGTGTCGTGACGGCCCAGGCCGGGCCCGGACTGTCGCAGGGCGTCCAGAGCGCCAGCGCGGCGCAGATCACCAGTGGGATGGCCAGCAGAAAGTATCGAAACAAGCCGAAAGTCGTCGCGGAGTACTGACCCCACGCCGCGAAGACCAGAACTGGTCCGAACGTGAGCACTGGAACCAGTGCTGCGGGCTTGCGGGCGAGTACCGCGTACGCGATCCCCCCGGCCGCGGCGATCCCGACGAACGGTTGCATGCCGAGCAGTCGGGCGGAGATCACCATCAATGCCGTGGGGGAGTCGCGCACCAGGTCGCCACGCCGCTTCGCACCTTCCACCTGGTTCTCATTTCCGTATTGCGACGTCACGATGGCGAACAGCTCGTGATTGATCACCCATCCGGCCAGCGCCCAGATGGCGGCGGCAAAGGCAATCGGGAAAAAGATGATCGCAATGTGGGCCAACATGGCCGAAAGCCGGAATCCCGCCGCAGCGCGGCCGCCGGCCAGAATTGCCACGAAGACGACGGCACCAAACGCCGCCGGGACCACCTCGTAGCGGGCGGTATAGCCGACACCCAGGGCGAGTCCCGCCATCGCCAGATCGACGGTGCCACGCCCGTCGCTCCACCGCATCAGGTGGCGCGCGCACCAGAGCACGCAAAGGATAAAAGCGGCCTCGCTCATGCCGGAGGCACCGTAGACGATGATCATCGGCTGGAGCGCGAAGGCGGCAACTGCGACCCGCCGCCAGCCCGCTGCAATACCGCGGTCCAGGGCGATGCCGCGCACCATCAAGGCCGCGCCGGCCATGAACAGGGCGCTTTGTATCACCCCGGCCAGGCCTCGGGTGCGTAACTCGGGCCACCACCGCTCGAACAGCAGGATTGGAATCTCCACCAGGCTGGGCAGCGGGTTCCACACGAAGCCCATCGCAGAGAGGTGCGGGTCGCGGCTCATCAGCACATAGCCGGCATTGGCGACACGGCTGGCGGCATCGCCGTCGAGCAGGTCGTAGCGAATCACCAGCAGATAGCCGACGGCGAAGTACAGCCCGGTCAGGCCGACGAACAGGGCTACGCCCCGCCGGCGTCGCGGTGCGTCGCGGGATACCGGAACCGGGACCACTGTTGCCGGGAGGGGCAACAGTGTGGTCATCGGCCCAACCGTGCGCGTCGACGACGCCACAGCAGCGCAACTGCCGTGCCGAGCAGGATGGTGACGACTGCCCCGGCGCTGAGTAACGCCCACCGCCGCCAGCTGTCGCCGGGGTATTCGTTGGCCAGCGCGCCGCCCTCGCGCAACGTCAGGTTAACGGTCTGGCCGGCTGACCCGGTGGCCACCACATCGCCGGACAGCGAAGCCCAGCGCGAGTCCAGTGCGCGGATGTAGTCGAAGCTGCGCTGTACCAGTGACCAATCACCGGATCCACTGACCGCCAACACCATTCGGTCATTATCAGAGAAGGCTTGGATAACCCCGATCGGTCCGTTGAGATCGACGACGGTGTTTGTGGCCCCGTCGATGCCGACGGTGTTACCTCCGTCGAACGACACCGGCCCGCTCAGGCCCGATTTCTTCAGGTCCTCACCCGGGCCGACGAGGAGCAACCCCTGGGCCGAGCCTGCGGCCGATGCCATATCGGTGATCCGCGGTTGCAGTGTCACTCCGGTCTGCTGGGCCAACAGGTTCACCGCCGCGGCTGCGAACCGCAGATGCCCGGGGTCGTCGACGACGACGGCGAAGTCGGGCGTGAAGGCCATCGGCAGGACCGGGAAACCACCTCGATTGCGGCTGCCGGGGGTGACCGCGACGGTGGATGCGGGGTCGATCGCGAACTCCATCCGATCATTGAGCGGGGCACACTCCTGCTTCGGCAGGTAGCGCAACTCCAGGACGACACCGACCGCCGAGTTGATCGACTCTTTCGGGATGATTCCGGTGACGTCGAGCAGTCCGGACTCGTCGAGACGGCGAGCGGCCAGCACCGCGTCGCCCGAGCGCACCACCACCGAGGCCTCGCCTGCGACCACCGGCGAGTAATGCGCGATCAGATGCAGTGTGGCCTGCTGGATCGATCCGACCGCGAACTGGCTGGCGTCGAACCCGACGTAGAGGCTGCCGGTGCCCTGCACCGAGACCTTCCCGGCCATGCCCAGTTGGGCGAACGTCTTGATGGTCGTAGCGGTCGGCTTGTCCTGGCCGACCTCGGTCACTGTCGCCGCACCCGTCTGCGCCAGCTTGACCCGTCGGTCGGAGAACAATGCGACCTGCCGGCTGAGTTCGTCACCGCGGCCCGTGATCACCAGCGCGGCGTCCGGTGAATTCGGGTTCGTGACGGTCAGTCCGGCCTCGCCGTCCTCGCGCAGTTCGATGACCCGCCGCGCTGGCAGTCCGGGCGCGATTGGCCCAGCCGAGGTTTCGACGTCGACGTTCACCGGCATCGGACGGTAGAGGCGGGTGAGTTTGGCGACCAGTTCCAGGGCGGCCTGTTGGGCCGCCGGCGTGGGCGCCGGACCGGTCCGGATGAGGATCTGGTTGAGATAGCCGGGCAGGAAATCGGCCACGATCACCGGATAGGGCGTTTCGCCCAGGTAGGTGACACCGAGTTGACTTAGCGTCAACGACGCCGACCGCGAACAGCTGTTTCCTGGTGGATTCTTATCGCGCAGAACGAAACTCAGTTTAGCCTTGCCATTGACGACGCGAGCCCGGGAGATGTCGATTGCGAACGGCGCGGAGCTCAGGTCGGCGGGCGCCGGGATACTGCCCAAGGCGACGCCGCATCCATCAATAATGTCCACGCGTCCGTCGACGGCGTTGACCACCGAACCGATCGTGCCCAGCAGTTGTCCGGGGATGACTCCCGGCGGAACCGGGATTTCGGTGTCGAAAAACTGATCCGACCCCAACATAGTGACACGGTCGGAAAGCCCGAGTTGGAGCCAGGGGATCGGTGGGGTGGAGGCCGGCGCAACGTTTTCGGTTTCGGTTTCCGCTGAGGCGCAATGGAGTGCGCCACATAGCGGGGTGGTGATCACCATGATGACGGCGAACATCGCCTTGAGCGCCCGGATCGTGTGGGTCACGCGGAGTCCACCGTCGTCGCTCGCGGGTCGGTCAATCCGTGCACGGTCAATTCCCAATAAGAGGGGCGGAAGGCCAACTGGTACAGGGCTTTCAATGCGGCGATCGACTGCAGAATCCAGTATCCGGGCACCAGCAGCGCCGCCCACCACAGATACGGCTTGCCCAATGCGACGGTGGTGATCAAGCCGCCAAAGATCGACAAGGGCGCCGCCACGAAGAGCAGGGCCAGCGAAGTGTAGTAGGTGAGGGGGGGAAACATCAGGGTGATCACCTGGGGACGCGCGACCAGCCACACCACCATCGCCGACCACAGCAGGAAGTTGAAGGCGTTCAATATCGGGACTAGACCGGTCAGGTTGATCAGCCGCAACGTGGCCTTCACCCCGAGATCGCGGCGCAAGTGGTGCAGCCGGCGCATATGCACGATCGAGGTCTGCAGATAGCCCTTGTACCAACGGGAGCGCTGCCGAATCCAGTTGATGACATCAGAATTGGCCTCTTCGAGGGTGATCGAGTCCAGAATCATGGTGCGGTAGCCGTATCGCGCGAGCCGCACGCCGAGGTCGGCGTCCTCGGTGACGTTGTAGGCATCCCAGCCGCCGACTTCCCGCCACACCCTGGTGGTGAGGTGGCAGGACGTTCCGCCCAGCGGCACCACACCCCGGGCGTGGGCGACGGCCGGCAGTATGGCGGCGAACCACTGGTCGTACTCCAAGGTGAACCAGCGGGTGAGCAGATTCTGTCGTTCATTGAAGTAGCACAGTCGTGCCTGCAGGCACGCGACTCCGACGGGTGCCCGGCGGAGGGCCACGACGGCGCGCCGCAGCTGCAGCGGATCGGGAATATCCTCGGCGTCGTAAATGGTGACCATCTCGCCCTTGAGCCCGGGCAGTGACATGCCGTAGTTGCAGGCCGCGGGCTTGGTTTTGGGCTTATGTTCCGGGACGACGATGACCCTCACGGGTGCGATCGGTCTACCCACCAAAGCCCGGTGGGTGGTTGTGTCGTCCTCTTCGGTGAGCAGCAAGACTTCCAGCTTGTCGGGGGGATAGTTGAGTTTCCCGATCCCGCCGAGCAGGTTCTGCACAATTTCGGGTTCGTGATAGACCGGCAGGAGCACGGTGTACACCGGCAGTTCGTCGTCGGGAACAGCAAGTGCGTCGGCGTCACTCACCGACACCATCTCCGGGGAATCGATTCCCTTGAACATCAGAAGATTCCGGTCGATGGTCGAGAACAGATACAGCAATGGGGCCACCATCGTCACCACCGGGAAGAAGTGCGCCGGAAAAATCACGGCCATTGCCACCAGCAGCGCCGCCACCGCCGCCAGCGCCAAGACAGTGCGACGACCCAGCGCCAGACGAGCGGAGAAGTGCTCGGCCAGCAGCTGGGGTTCGAAGGGATGATTCACGGCGCGCCGACGCGGTGTTCATCCTGCCTGGAGAGCAGGATGTCGTTGGCGACGCGCCGTGCGCGGGCGCTGACCGCCGCATTGACCGTCGTGTCGGGGTCGGCTTGCTGGCGGCTCACCCACAGGACCGGAGCGAGCACGGTGAATTGAAGGGACGGCGGGACGGGTCGCGGGGGCGCCTGGGGCGGTGGTTGCTGACTGACGATGACGAACACCTGCTGATAGGTCTCACCGACGGTCCACACCCAGCTCAGGGCATACCAGTCGTCGGCGCTGCCATCGGCGGCTGCGGAGGAGTCGGTCGCGAGCACCAGGGCGCCCGGTACAGCGCTGCCGAGGTTGGTGAAGCGATAGTTGGGAACAGATGTCGCCGGGTACCAGACCACATAGCGGGTGGTTCGCAGTGCCGCCAGGCTGTTTGCGGTGATGACGTCGACGGCTGCGGTCGGATATCCCGGCTCGGCTTTTGGGAGGTAGCGGGTGAACGTCGAGTCCGGTCCCAGATATCGGTGGATGAAACCGAAGTCCTGTTCAGGGGCGAATCCGGCACGCGAGCTCCAGCCGGAATCGGCGCGGGCGAGGGCACCTTCGGGCGCCGCCGCCGAGGCGGATGTGGTGAGTACCAGATGGGCACCGGCGACAACGGCCAGCATCACCAGCGCCACTGGCGAGCGGTGCGGCCACGGAGCTGGCTCGGGGGTGTCCTTGCCGGACCCCTCATCTCGGGCAGGAACACCCCCCAGCAGTATTTGCCGCTCGTCGGCAGTGGTGAAACGTTGCAGCAGAACGAAACTCAGAAGCGGGATCGCGCCGCCGGTGACCGCGACCAGAGCCGGTAGCGACGTGATCGGGAGGCTCACGGCCGCGCCGACCCCTAAGCCTCGATCCACCGATGGGCTGGGGGCTTGGGGGGCTGGCGGTGCGGATTCGGGTTTTGGGGTGATGGGCAGGGGGTAGCTGCTGGTCTGCCCAGCTTTTCCTGTGTGTCCTGGTAGGGCCTGGTGGGCGGGGTGGTCAGGGTGTCGCTGGTGACGGTGGGTCAGTGCCGATGGTGTTGCGCCACAGGGCAAGCCAGGGTTTGGACCAGGGCCAGTGGGTGGGCAGGTGCAGGACGGGGCGTCGTTGTGGGCGGGCCAGTCGGGCGGGGACGTTGACGATGCGTCGGCGTAGGGTCGAGCCGCGGGCAACGCCGTGGGCGCTGCCGGCGAGGATTCCGGCGGCGCGCAGCAGGTTGTGGGCGATCGCCGCGCACAGGACCCAGGCGGAGTTGGCGCCGAAACGCCCAGACGGCATGTGGGCCAGGGGGCCGTCGATGAGGTCGGCGAAGACGGTTTCGATGATGGCGTGTTGGCGGTGGGTGATGTCGGCTTGGGCGGTGGGCAGGTCGGTGTTGGTCAAGAACGGGTGGTGGCGCCAGACCGGGAACAGGGCCTCGAGGTGGTTGGCGTCTTTGACCCGGCGCACGACCAGTCGGGCGGTGATCTCCTCGGGGCTGCCCGTGAAGGCGGTGTAGCTGGTCTCGGCGACCTCGGCATCCGATATCCAGGCCCCGGTGTCGGGGTCGCGCACCGCCCCGGGATAGTCCACAGGGGTCCACGCCGTGTCCGGGATCGCCGCGATGGCCCGCTGGACGGCTTTGTTGCGGGTCATGACCAGGGAGAACTGGGCGTTGTGGCGCATGCAGGCACGCACCACGGCGCGGGTGCCGTAGGCCGAGTCGCCGCGGACCAGGATCGTCCCGGTCGCCCCGGCGGCCCGGGCAGTGCTGATCGCTTGGGAGATCATCCGTCCCGCCCCTTTGCCGGAACCGGCCCGCCCGGCGCGCAGGCGCATCCCGGCGATCACCGGGGCCGACTCGGCGGTGCTGATCGTCGTGGCCAGCGGGGACAGGCCTTTTCGCAAGACCTGTTTGCCGGCGATCTTGCTGTGGCCGTAGGAGGCGCCCTGCTTGGCGTCTCCGTAGACCGGGCGCAGCAGTGAGTCGATGTCGATGAACACCCGCTTGTCGGCACCGGTGAGCAGATCGACCCGCTCACACAGCGCGCCCAGATGCTCACCGAGCACCACATCGAGTTGGCGGGCATGTCCGAAGGTGAACTCCCGCAGCAGGGTTCCGATGGTCGAGGGCGCGTACACCCCGTCGAAGAGGGTCTTCATCCCGCCGGAGCGGACCACGTCGAGGTCATCAATGCTGTCCGCTCCGGCACACATGCCGGCGATCACCGTGGCCAGCTTCGGCGCGGGATTGGCCGACCCCGACGGCACTCGGGGCTCGGCGATGTGAATCTTGCTGTCCAACAGCTCAATCAAGCCGGTCTGCTCAGCCAACGTCATCACCGGCACCAACCCGGCGCACGACACGAGATTGCCGTCATCGAACACCGCGGAGTCCGCGGCGAAGCTGTGGGATACTTGCACCGGAAGTGCCCTTTTCTGCGCTGTCTGATTGTTGTGTGGTAACTCCAATCATCGCAGCTCAGGGGGCACTTTCCTTATTTCGACACCCGCCGCGCACCTACTTCATCGGTGGATCGAGGCTTAGGCTGATCAGCATCTACGGATTCAGATCAGCAAGCCAGCGCAATGCGGTCAGTCCTTGGGGGGTGCCGCATCTTTGGAGTAGGGACCGATTCTACCGGCGCGAGCGGGTCGACTATGCGAACGACCCGACAGCTGAGCGTTGCTTTGCCGAATGACATGGCCGATGCCCTCCGCGAAAAAGTGTCCGCCGGCAAGTACCGGACGGGTTCTTCCGCTCTTCGTGGCGAATCCGGCGGCGCAGGCACTACCGGGCGGTTACCGCTTCGGTGACTACGCCAACGTCGGCCTGCCCATGTTGGCCCTGCCGATGGTGTTCACGGTCATCCTGGCCAGGTTGATATACCTCTAGCCCGAGGGGATTGAGCTGCTCCCGGTTTACTGAGCAATAGTGTGCGAATACACGTTCTAGTGAATATGCTGGCGGCGTGAATCTGACGGAGTGGGCGCGGCTGCAGGGTGTGCACCCCCAGACGGCGTATCGCTGGTTTCGGGAGGGGACTCTCCCGGTGCCGGCGGTGCGGGTGAATTCGCGGTCAGTGCTTGTTTCGCCGGATTCGGCTGCGGGCGCCCCCGTTGCGGCGTTCGGTTTGTATGCGCGGGTGTCTTCCCATGATCAGAAGTCCGATCTCGACCGACAAGTGTCGCGGTTGTCCCGCTGGGCGGCCGAGGCTGGTGGTCAGGTCGTGCGGGTGGAAGCCGAGGTCGGCTCAGGGATGAACGGTTCCCGGTCCAAGGTGCGCCGCCTGCTGGCTGACCCGAACGTGACGGTCGTGGTCGTTGAACACCGTGACCGGCTGGGTCGCATGAACACCGAACTGGTCGAGGCGGCCTTGGCCGCGCACGGCCGCCGTCTGGTTGTCCTGGACGGCGGCGAGGTCGACGACGACCTGGTACGCGACATGGTGGAGGTTCTCACGTCGTTCTGCGCGAGGCTGTACGGCCGCCGCAGTGCCCGCAACCGTGCACTGAAAGCCATCGGCTGCGCCCAGCGTGACATTGGGCCCAAGGCTGCTGTCGGCACCAAATCTGTCACACCCCGCCGGGAGAATGACTGACGTGGCGGAATCCGCGGTTCGCGTAGTTGTCAGCCCCTCGCTGTCCGAGGGCCACGACCGCCGCTCCGTCGTCGTCGACGCCGCCACCGGAGAGGTCATCGACGACGCCCAGGGCTACGGCTACCAGACCGCGCCCAACGCCCACCGCGCCCGCGCCTACACGTCGATGTCCCCACCGAAGAAGCAGCAGCGCGACACCGTCAAGAAAGGTGTCCGTCGCCGGTGTCAGAAGCACTCTGAGTTCATGGCCGACATCGAGCGGGCCATGCCCTACGCGTTGAAGGACGGTGAGGCGTTCACCGAAGCCGACGTCACCGCACTGTTGAAAGACCACTGCCTGCAACTGAAAGACCACTGCCTGCAACCGCCGTTCACCGTCACAGAACTGATGAGGCACTGGTGAGTTCCAGCAAGCCGTTGCGTCGTATTGCAGCCCCGGTGGTGGCTGCAGGTCCGTCGGGGAAGCGTTTCCGCACCCGGCTGCACCTGTCTCAGGGGGAGGCCGCGGCGCTGACCGAGATCGGGCAGTTCCTGGGTTCGCTGTATCGGCGGGAGTTGGCCGACCGGATCCGGTTGGGCCGGATGGACCGCAAAGCCCAGAGCGTGTGGCGTGCTGAGCGCAAGCGGGCGCTGACCGCGGTGTCCTCCTCACGATGGGCGGGGGCGATCACCCGGGCGGTCGAGGACCAGTACCAGTTGGGGATGCGGGCGTTGGGCGCCCATGTCGGGGATCTGCAGTCCGCGATCGAGGTCCTCGAGCAGCGCTGCGCGCTGCGCCCCGGCCAAACAGCCGCCGAGGACTCCGCTGGTGGTGGGCGGCATCGCCGGCCGAGGCGCGGCTACGCCACCGCCGGGGAGCGGTTCTCCAAGACCCGCCGGCTGGCCTCTCTGCGGCAGCGCCTGGCCGCCGCGCAAGCCGATCTCGCCGCCGGGCATCCGGCGGTCACGGTGGGCGGGAAACGGTTGTGGCGCAACCGCCACAACCTGGCGGCCGCCGGGATCGACGAATCCGGGTGGCGGGCGCGCTGGGACGCCGCGCGGCTGTGTGTGACCGCCGATGGGGAGACCGGGAAGAACGGCGGCAACGAAACCATCCGTGTTGATGATCAGGGCCGGCTGCGCCTGAAAGTGCCGGCCGCCCTGGCCGCCAAGTACGGCACCCACCTGCAGGTGGGCGCACCGGTGCGGTTCAGCCACGGCGGCGGCGATCTCGCCGCCCGCATCGCCGCCACCCGGGCGGTGCGCTACGACATCAGTGTCGATGCTGTCAGGGGCCGCTGGTATCTGGATGCCTCCTGGGCGATCACCGCCGACCCGCCCGCCGAGCTGGACCAGCTGCGGCAGGGCCGAGTGCTCGGGGTGGACCTCAACGCCGATCACCTCGCCGCGTGTGTCCTGGACGCCTCCGGTAACCCGGTCGCCCAACCGGTCACCATCGGCGTGCAGGTGCACGGGCTGCGGGCCTCCCGCCGCGACGGCCGCGTCCGAGCGGCGATCACCGCGCTGCTCGACACCGCACAGCAGCACGGCTGTTCGGCGATCGCGGTGGAGAACCTCAACTTCGCCGACGCGCGCACCACCGGCCGGGAAACCATGGGCCGCGGCCAGCGCGGCAAGACCTTCCGGCGCACCGTCGCCGGTATCCCGACCGCGAAGTTCCGGGACCGCCTGACCGCGATGGCCACCCGCCGCGGGATCGCGGTCATCGGCGTTGATCCCGCCTACACCAGCCGGTGGGGCGATCAGCACTGGCGAAAGCCATTGCAGCAACAGACTTCCGATCCGGTCACCCGCCATCACGGCGCGGCGGCCGCCATCGGTCGACGTGGACTCGGCAAGCCGATCAGGCGTCGGCCGGCAGGACCCCGCACCCAACAGAGGATGAGCGCGGGCACTCCACCGGCTAGACCTGTGAGGACACCGAGAACACACGGCGGAGCAAACCGCTCCGGTTCACCGGCACGCCCGACAGTCGCGCCGGTCCGCCGGACAGCATGCACCACCCGCGGCCAAGACCGTTCGGGCCGCAACCGAGCAGAACTCACTACTGCTCAGTAATCAGGAACGGT
>LFFF01000052.1 GCA_001510415.1 Actinobacteria bacterium casp-actino6
CCGCCGCCACGGGTGCTGCAGACCCGCGGTGAAGCTCCACCCGACGAGCGCGGCCGCCAGACCCAGCGCCTGCCCCCGCCGGGACCGCGGGTGGCTCATGCGAACTCCGGGCCGCCGGCTGAGATCAGCTTCTCCAGCGATCGCCGGATCCGGTCGGTGTCGACGTCCGTCCACCCCTCGGGGGCGGCGACGGCGACCCAGCCGTCGAGCTGGTTGTCGCCGTAGTTGTGGCCGTGTCCGGTGGGCGTACCGGTGGAGTTGGTGACATTTCCCGCCATATCGGCGCTCACCTGCCAGAACGTGATGATCGGATACCAGCGCATCGACGGGCTGCGGTCGAACCCCGGCGGTTCGCGCAGCCAATCCGGCTTGTCGAACAGCAGATCCGGGGACCACCACACCACCGGGTCGGAAGGGTGCTGAAGGAACAGCACCCGGGTGCGGCCCCACGGCGGGCTGGCGGCGACCGCGGCGATCTCGGCGGCACCGGAGGCCTGTGCGAAGCGGACGGTGCGGCCGTTGTCGTAGCGCGGCTGAACCTCGGGGGTGCCCGGATCGCGCCGGTCGGTCACCGCCCGCCACAGCCGGCTGGAGTTGGGCGGCCCGACCCACAGGACCGAGGAGAAATTCATCTCCGCCACATCCGGCAGGTATCCGAAAGCGGCCTGGCCGGCCATCGCACCCAGGCTCTCGCCGTACAGGGCGAGGTCCGGCCGGGTGTCCGCCGGCCACCGCAGCCACCGCTGGTGGATTCCGTCCACCATGGCCCGGCCCGCCTCGACCGATTTCTGCTGGTCGGCGAGAAACGAGATCCAGCTGGGCAGATACGAGTACTGCATGGCCACCAGCGCGGTGTCTCCGTTGTACATCGACTCGATCGCCCTGGCCGCCACCGGATCCACCCAGCCCGTTCCGGTGGTCGGGATGATGACCAGCAGCCTGCGCTCGAAGGCCCGGGTGCGCTGCAACTCCGAGAGCAGCACCGCGACCCGGCTCTCGGTAGTCTCGGCGGACTGCAGGCCGGCATAGATCCGGATCGGTTCCCTGGCCGGACGCCCGTTGAGATCGGTCAGTTCGGCGGCCGTCGGCCCGGTTCCGACGAAGTTGCGCCCCTGGAAACCCAGGGTGTCCCACGGCGCGAAAGATGTTGGGCTACCAGATCTTTCGGGCTGACCGGGTTGTTCCACGCCTAGCCGGGTGGTGGAGTTCTGCGGCTGGAAGACCGCACTCGCACCCGCGATGAAGCCACGCACCAGCACACCGTTGACCAGGGTGATGATCAGGATGACCACGATCGCGGTGCCGATGAACATGGCGACCTCGTCGTTGATATCCCAGCGCCGGATCATCATCCGGGCGAGGAATCCGATCGCCTCCTTGACCATCCGCGCGACGGCGATCAGCAATACGCCCGTCATCAGCGCGACGAGGAGCGTGCGCAGGTACTCCGATGTAGCCGGGCCCTCGATCCCCATCAACGCCGCCACCTCGCGCTGCCAGGCCGCCGCAGGCACCAGCATCAGCACGCTGACACCGATGGACAGCGCGACCACGACCGCTGCGAGCAGGCGCCGGGCCCGCGGTCGAAGCGGCCACCAGGTGCGGCGGCGCAGGACGAGTGTGCGCACCACGGCCCCGAGCAGAACCCCGATCCCGTAACCGATCGCCGCGTTGATACCGCCGATGATCCCGCCGGTGAGCCAGTCCCGCGGCAGCAGCGACGGGGTCAACGACAGGCAGAAGAACAATGCCGCGGCGGCGACCCCGGTGACGTCAAGACGCACCAGGTGCCACGCCCAGGCGACGGCCGAGGAGCGCGTCATCCGAAGAGCCTGGGCAGCACCCCTTCTGAGGTGCTGCGCAGTTCCTCCAGCGTGATGGTGAAAAATCCTTGTACCTCAACCGAATCCGACCCGTCGTCGGAGACGCCGATTCGTGTCGCGGGAAGCCCGCGCGCTGCGCACATCGCCACGAAGCGGCTTTCCTCGGTCCGCGGGACGGCCGCCAGGACCCGGCCGGCCGACTCCGAGAACAGGAAGACGAACGGGTCGACGTCCTCCGGAAGAACCAGCCGGCAACCGGTCTCCCCCGCCAGCGCCGATTCGATGACGGCTTGAATCAGGCCGCCCTCGCTGAGGTCGTGGGCGGCCGAGACCAGGCCGTCCCGGGAGGCGGAGGTGAGCACCTCGGCAAGCAGCTTCTCCCGGGCCAGGTCGACGGCGGGCGGCAGGCCACCGAGGTGGTCGCCGGTGACCTGGGCCCAGATCGAACCGTCGAACTCGTCGCGGGTGTCACCCAGGACATAGAGCGTCTCCCCCGGCTCGTTGCCCAGCCCGGTGGGCAGCCGCCGGCGCACATCGTCGATCACCCCGAGCACCCCGACCACCGGGGTGGGCAGAATAGGCGTGGCGCCGGTCTGGTTGTAGAAACTGACATTGCCCCCGGTGACCGGAATACCCAGTGCCGCACAGCCGTCGGCCAGTCCACGCACCGCCTGGGCGAATTGCCACATCACACCGGGATCCTCCGGGGACCCGAAGTTCAGGCAGTTGGTGACCGCCACCGGGGTGGCACCGGTGACCGCGACGTTGCGGTAGGCCTCGGCCAGCGCCAACTGGGCCCCGGCGTAGGGATCGAGCTGGGTGTAGCGGCCGGAGGCGTCGGTGGACACTGCGATACCGCGCTGGGTCTGCTCGTCGATCCGCAGCACCCCGCCGTCGGCATGCTCGGCCAGCACGGTGTTACCCCGGACGTACCGGTCGTACTGCTCGGTGATGAACGCCCGGCTGCACAGGTGCGGGCTGCCCAGCAGCGCAAGCACCGTCGTACGAAGCTCGTCGCCGGTCGCCGGTCGCGGCAAGGTCGCGCTGGTGTCGGAGTTCAGCGCGTCCTGGGTGTCCGGCCGCGCCAGCGGTCGCTGATAGACCGGACCCTCGTGGGCGACGGTCCGGGGTGGAACGTCGACGACGGTCTCCCCGTGCCAGGTGATCGTCAGCCGGTCCCCCTCGGCGACCTCACCGATGACGGTGGCGAGTACGTCCCACTTGCGGCATACCGCCATGAAGTTCTCGACGTTCTCCGGAGAGACCACCGCGCACATGCGTTCCTGGGACTCACTGGAAAGCACCTCGGCCGGAGTCATGTTCGCCGCGCGCAGCGGCACCTTCTCCAGTTCGATCGCCATCCCACCATCGCCGGCCGAGGCCAACTCCGATGTGGCACAGGACAATCCCGCACCGCCGAGATCCTGGATGCCGATCACCAAACCGGCCGAGTACAGATCCAGGCAGCACTCGATGAGCACTTTCTCGGTGAACGGATCGCCCACCTGCACGCTGGGTAGCTTCTTGCGGCCGGCTGCACCGGACTCGTCGCCGCCGAAGGTGTCACTGGCCAGTACCGACACCCCGCCGATGCCGTCGAGGCCGGTGCGGGCCCCGAACAGGATGATCTTGTTCCCCGCACCCGAGGCGAACGCCAGATGCAGGTCCTCCTTGCGCAGCACACCGACGCACATCGCGTTGACCAACGGATTGCCGGCGTAGGAGGGGTCGAACACCGTCTCGCCGCCGATATTCGGCAGACCCAGCGAGTTGCCGTATCCGCCGATCCCGCGGACCACCCCGTCGAGCACCCGTCGGGTGTCGGGCGCATCGGCCGCGCCGAAGCGCAACTGGTCCATTACCGCCACCGGCCGGGCCCCCATCGCCATGATGTCGCGGACGATGCCGCCCACCCCGGTGGCCGCACCCTGGTAGGGCTCCACATAGGACGGGTGGTTGTGCGACTCGACCTTGAAGGTGACCGCCCAGCCGTCGCCGATGTCGACGACCCCGGCGTTCTCCCCGATACCGGCCAGCATGCAGCGCCGCATCTGCTCGGTGGTGGTCTCCCCGAAGTACCGCAGATGCACCTTGGAGGATTTGTATGAGCAGTGCTCGCTCCACATCACCGAGTACATGGCCAACTCGGCGTCGGTGGGCCGGCGTCCCAGGATCTCCCGGATGCGCTGGTACTCGTCGTCCTTGAGGCCGAGTTCCCGGTACGGCTGCGGCTGATCGGGCGTGGCTGCCGCGTGGGCGACGGTGTCGACGGAGGTCACGGGGTGAGTCTAATGAGCGTCAGTCGCGGGGCGCGGCGACGCAGAACGCGTTGCCCTCGGGATCTGCCATGACCACCCAGCGGAAGCCGCCGTCAAAGGAGTGCCGGCCCGTCTCGGTGGCGCCGAGTCCGGTCAGACGCTGGACGTCGGCCTCGAGATCGGTGGCCATCAGGTCCAGATGCACCCGGTTCTTGCCGGGCGTCGGTTCCTCGACCCGCTGGAACCCGAGCGCCGGCCAGCCCTCCCGGGCGACCAGCACGAAGTCGCCGCCGGGCAGGTTCACCACGGAACCGGAGACTGCCTCGGCCCACCACTCCGCGAGCCGCCGAGGGTCGGTGCAATCGACGGTGATCATCTCCAGCGACAGGCTCATCGAACTCCTCGTTTCATCCGGCCGGCGACAGGAACGCCCGCAGCGCGGCGGCGTAGGCGGGGACGTCGGCCGCCCCCATGAGTTCGCGCGCCGAATGCATCGCCAACTGCGGCGCACCGACGTCGACGGTCGGGATCCCGGTGCGCGCGGCGGTCATCGGCCCGATCGTCGACCCGCACGGCAGGTCGGCGCGGTGCTCATAACGCTGCAAGGGCACCCCCGCCTGCCTGCAGGCCAGTTCGAAGGCCGCCGCGGTGCGGCCGTCGGTGGCATAGCGCAGGTTGGGCTGAACCTTGAGCACCGGACCACCGTTGACCGCGATGAGATGGCCCGGTTCGTGGCGGTCCGGGTAGTTCGGGTGGGTGGCGTGGGCCATATCGCCGGAAGCCAGCATCGACCCGGTCAGCAGGCGCAGGAAGTCCTGCCGGTCACCACCGCCCGCGAGCACGATCCGCTCGAGGGTGGTCAGTAGGAAATCCGACTGGGCACCGTGGTCGGAGGTCGAACCAACCTCCTCGTGGTCGAACAGCGCCAGCATCGGCAGGTAGTCGCCCGGTTCGGCGGCCAGCAGCGCTTCCATTCCGGTGTAGCAGGTGCCCTGGTTGTCCAGTCGCGGCGCACTGACCAGGTCCTCATCGATGCCGATGAGCCGCGACGGTTCCACGACGTGGGTCATCAGATCCGCCGACAACAGGTCGCCGGGGGCCACCCCGGCCCGCTCGGCCACATCAGCGAGCAGCGAACGGGGTCGCTCGCCGGCACCCCAGACCGCGTTGAGATGGCGCTGCGGGTCGACTTTCACCGAGGCGCGGTCCTCGGCGAGGTGGATGGCCAGTTGCGGGACCCGAAGCAGCGGCTCATCGATTCGGACCAGCAGGTTCGCGACCCCACCGGCGGCATCCGGGTCGCGCACCGAAAGCCGTCCGCTCAGACCCAGGTCACGGTCCAGCCAGGAGTGCAGCCAGGCCCCGCCGTAGGGCTGCAGGGCCACCACCTGCCAGCCGGCGACGACCCGGTCGGGATGTTGTTTGACCCTCAGGTTGGGGCTGTCGGTGTGACCGCCGACGATCCGGAACGGCCGGGCCGGACCCGGCCCGCCTTCCCCGCCGTCCCAGGCGATGACCGATCCGGCCCGCACCGTGAAGAACCGGCCGCCGGCAACCCCTGGCCAGCGGTCGGTCTCGGCGAGTTCGGTGTAGCCGGCCGCCCGCAGCCGCTGTGCAACGGTGTCGCAGACGTGGAACGGCGACGGCGAGGCATCGACGAATTCGCACAGCCCCCGCGCCGTGGCCCCGGTCATATCAGGCGGCCAGGACCGCGTCGAGCACCGAGTAGAAGAGGCCGAGACCGTCATCCGACGGTCCGGTCAGTGCCTCGGTGGCATGCTCGGGATGCGGCATCAGTCCCACGATCCGGCCGTTGGCCGAGCTGACGCCGGCAATATCACGCATGGAGCCGTTGGGGTTTTCCGCGTACCGGAATACCACCCGGCCCTGGCCTTCGAGTTCGTCGAGCACCGATTCGCTTGCCACATACCGGCCTTCGCCGGACTTCAGCGGCACCAGCAACTCGGCCCCGGACTCGAAGCGTGACGTCCACGCCGTCGTGACGGAGTCCACCGTCAGCCACACGTCCCGGCAGAGGAAGTGCAGTCCGGCGTTGCGGGTCAGCGCGCCCGGCAGCAGCCCTGCTTCACAGAGGATCTGGAAACCGTTGCAGATACCCAGCACCGGCATACCGCGCCCGGCCGCGGCGACGACCTCACCCATCACCGGGGCGAACTTCGCGATCGCCCCGCACCGTAGATAGTCGCCGTAGGAGAAGCCACCCGGGACCACCACCGCATCCACGCCCCTGAGGTCGGCGTCCCCATGCCAGAGGCTGACCGGCTCGGCACCGGACAGCCGCACGGCGCGGGCGGCGTCGACATCGTCGAGGGTTCCGGGGAAGGTGATGACCCCGACCCGTGCGCTCACCCCCGCTCCCGGGTGACCGACCAGTCCTCGATCACGGTGTTCGCCAGCAGGGACTCGGCGATCTGGGCCAGTTCGTCGTCGGTGACGGTGTCGTCCACCTCGAGTTCGAACCGCTTACCCTGCCGGACATCGGTGACGCCGGCGTGGCCGAGTCTCCCCAGCGCGCCGACGATGGCCTGGCCCTGTGGGTCGAGAATCTCGGCTTTGGGCATCACTGTGACAACTACCCGCGCCACTAAGGCTCCTCTGACGTCGGCGGACGGTGCCCGCTGATCCTACCGGCGGATCACGGACAGGAACCGACGTAGGCGGTGCACAGCGGCGCGGCGAGCGCATCCAGGACGGTCGTGTCGGTGATCATCGGCCACGGGTCCTGCGGCGGTGCGTCCGACCACAGCGCCAGTTCGGTGAGGGTGCTGTTGACCGGATCGGCCACCAGGTACTGATGCAGGATCACCGGTCCGCTGATCACCGCGGCCATTCGGTCGGGCTGGTCGACGATCAGCGACGGCGACGAATCCGCCTTGGTCAGCTGGCAGGCCCGCACTGTCGACACCGCCGCGGCGAAGGCGTCCAGGGCGAGTTGTCCGCCCCGCCAGGTCTCACCGCGCCAATGCAGGACCTGGGCCTGCAATTGCCACCGGCCGGCCGGATTGGACACCACCGACCGTTCGGCGATCGCGTAGTTGCGCGGATCCTCGGGCCTCGCCGGGGAAGCACAGAGTTCCTCGAACCGGAAACGTGGCGCCCGGGCGGTGACCGCCAAGCCGGCGAGTTGCGGCCAGTCGTAGGTGGAGTCCAGCGGTATCGCCGACGGAGAGACCCAGGCGGTATCCGGAATGCGGTTGCAGGCGGGCGGGCAGGTGCTGGCGGGGTCGGCGGCGACCGGGGACGCAAAGGCAAGACATCCGGCTGCCAGCACCACCGTCAGGGCTATCCGCATCCCGCCGCCTCCTGTTGGCGCACAATCGTAAGCATGGACTTGACGCATTTCGGTCATTCATGCCTGCTGGCCGACTTCGGTGTCGCGCGGGTGCTGTTCGACCCCGGCACCTTCTCCCACGGGTTCGAGGGCATCACCGGACTGTCAGCCATCCTCATCACCCATCAGCACCCCGATCACGCAGATCCGCAACGGTTACCCAGTTTGGTCGAGGCCAACCCCCAGGCGGCGCTGTATGCCGACCCGCAGACCGCGGCCATGCTCGGGGGCGGGTGGACCGCCGTGCACGTCGGAGACGAGGTGGACGTCGACGGCCTCACCATCCGCGGCGTCGGCGGACGGCATGCCGTCATCCACCCCGAGATCCCGGTGATCGACAACATCTCCTACCTCGTCGGCGACGGCGAGCATGCCGCGAAGCTGATGCACCCCGGCGATGCACTGTTCGTCCCGGAGGAACCGGTGCAGGTGCTGGCCACCCCGGCGGCCGCCCCGTGGATGAAGATCTCCGAGGCCGTCGACTATCTGCGTGCGGTGGCGCCGCGGCACGCCGTCCCGATCCACCAGGGCATCATCGCCCCGGAGGCCCGCGGCATCTTCTACGGTCGACTGGCCGAGATGTGCGACACCGACTTCCGGGTGCTGACCGAGGAGAACTCGGTACGGTTCTGAGGTGAGCACAGCGGATCTGGATAGGCTTTTCGGGCTCGACGGCAAGACCGCCCTGGTCACCGGCGGAACCCGCGGCATCGGCATGATGATCGCCCGCGGCCTGCTGCAGGCGGGTGCCGGCGTGGTGCTCAGCTCCCGCAAGGCCGACGCCTGTGAACAGGCGGTGGCCGCGCTGTCGGAGTTCGGCCCGGTGCGCGCGGTGCCCGCCGACCTGTCCCGCCAACCGGAGTGCGAACGACTCGCCGCCGAGGTGCTCACCGACTCCGATTCCCTGGACATCCTGGTCAACAACGCCGGGGCCACCTGGGGTGAGCCGCTGGAGACATTTCCGGCTGCGGCCTGGGACCGGGTGCTGGACCTGAACCTCAAGTCACCGTTCTGGATGGTCCAGGCCCTGCTGCCGGCGCTGCGCCGGGCGGGCACCCAGGACGACCCGGCCCGCGTCATCAACGTCGGCAGCATCGACGGAATCCAGGTCAGCCCGATGCCCACCTACTCGTACTCCGCCAGCAAGGCCGCCGTGCACCAGTTGACCCGGGTGCTGGCCAAAGAGCTCGGCCCACAGCACATCACGGTGAACGCGATCGCCCCCGGGCCGTTCCCGTCGAAGATGATGGCCGCCACCCTGGAGTCGTTCGGCGAGGCGATCGCCGCGGCGGCCCCGATGCGGCGAATCGGCCGCGACGACGATATGGCCGGTATCGCCGTCTTCCTGGCCGGCCGGGCGGGTTCCTATGTCAACGGGGCGATCATCCCGGTCGACGGCGGTATCGCGACCACGGCGGGCGGAACCGGCCGCTAGCGTTCGGCCGGTACTTAGGCCGCCCGGAACAGAGCGGGACCCGACTCCCACCGGTACACCGCCGGGGTGGCGCCGTGCTCGAGTGCGATGTCGACGGCCTCCAGGATGGCGTGGCGGGCAACATCCCTGCCGAGCTGGCCGGCCGCGATCGCCAACCGGACGGGACCGCCCCGGCGCGCAGCGCGTTCGGCGAGCATTACCGCGCTGCGGCACCACCACGGTTCCTTGGGAAAGCCGGCCCCGATGCCGATCATCCGGCCCCCGCCGGATCCGCCGCGAACTAGATCGGTCCACTCGTGCCGCCCGATCAGAAGCCGGAAGCCGTTGCGCGGCAATGCCGCGACGGTGCCGGCCGAGGCCGTCCATCCGGGGGCGGCAAAGAGCCGGGTCCGAAGCCCGATCCGTTCCAGGGCGCGATCCGCCGCGATCAACCGCAGATTGGCCTCGTGGGCGGGCAGCACCGCGAATTCTCCTCGGCGCCTGCGCGTGGCGGCCTCGTCGAAGCCGTGCAGGACGACCGCGTCGCCCAGCAAGCGCCGCCGGCCCAGCCATTCGGCCGTCACCGGATCCGATTCGAGCCGATAGCCCTCTTTGCGACGCGGTGCCACGAACAGCGACAGCGGGACGCCCCGGTCATCGAGCAGCCGGCTGAATGCGTGCAGACCGGTCAGTGTCCGGTCGCTGATTCCGGAGACGGAGACGATCAGTTCCCCTGACACGCCGCAATTCTGCCCGCTGCGGGTGTCCGATCGGTGTCGAACAGATGTCGGGCAGTTGGTGCTTTGGCTATCGTCCGGCGTCGGGTCCGAACCGGTCCGGGTCGGCGGTGGCCAGCAGCCAGGCGAATTGGAAGGCCGCCTCACGCCAGCGCTCATACCGTCCGCTGATGCCGCCGTGGCCCGCCGCCATCTGGGTGCGCAACAGCACCGGCAGCGGGTCGGTCTTGGTGTGACGCAGCGCGGCAACCCATTTCGCGGGTTCGACGTAGAACACCCGGGTGTCGTTGAGCGATGTCATCGCCAGGATCGCCGGATACTCCTTGGCCTCGATGTTCTCGTACGGGGAGTAGGACTTCATGTAGAAGTACACGCCCTCGTCCTCGAGGGGGTTGCCCCATTCATCCCATTCCGTCACCGTCAGCGGCAGCGACGGGTCCAGGATCGTCGTGAGCGGGTCGACGAACGGGACCTGGGCGAGGATTCCGGCGAAAAGGTCCGGGGCCATGTTCGCCACCGCGCCCATCAACAGTCCGCCGGCGCTGCCGCCGAGTCCGACGAGATTGCGGGGCCGGGTCAGCCCGGCCGCCACGAGATGGCGACCGGCGGCGATGAAATCGGTGAAGGTGTTCTTCTTCTCCAGCAGCTTGCCGCGCTCGTACCAGAGCCGGCCCATCTCGCCGCCCCCGCGGGTGTGCGCGATCGCGAACACCGTCCCGCGGTCGAGTAGCGACAGCCGGGCGATGGAGAACCGGGGGTCCTCGCTGGACTCATAGGCGCCGTATCCATACAGCACGGTCGGCGCGGGGAATTCGATACCGTCGCGGTAGATCAGTGAGATCGGGATACGGGTGCCGTCGTCGGCAAGCGCCCAGTCGCGGCGCTCGATGTAGTCCTGCCGGCGGTAGCCGCCGAGCACCGGTTGCTCGCGAAGCAGGGTGCGTTGCCCGGTGGCCAGATCGATGTCGAAGATTCGCATCGGAGTCAGAAACGAGGTGGCTCCGATCCGCAGCCGCGGCGCCTTCCAGTTCGGGTTGCCGGCGAGTCCGGAGGCCATCAGTTCGGAGTCGAAGGTGATCTCAGCCGGTTCGCCATATCCCTGACCCGGGACGATCGGCCACAGTTGGAGCCTGGGCAACGCCTCCCTGCGGTAGTGCACGATGAGGTGGTCGGCGAACGCGTCGACACCCTCGAGGCGAACATCGTCGCGGGGCGCGATCAGGGTCCGCTGCGCCGTCGGGTCATCCACCGGGGTCTCGACCAGGGTGAAGTTCGGCGCACCGTCGTTGTGCAGGATCAGAAACCGGTCCCGGCCGTCGACCACCGCATGCTCGACGGAGTACTCGACCCCGTCGCGACGCGGCAGCACCGTGACGAACTCGGAGTCCGGATCGGTGGCGTCCGCGACCCGGACCTCCGAGGTGATCGCCGATCCAGCGGCGATGACGATGTAGGCGTCTGAACGGGTCCGTCCCACCGCCACCCAGAACCGCTCGTCGGGTTCGGTGAACACCTGCTCGTCGTGTCCCCCGGCGCCCAGGCGGTGCCGCCAGACGGTGTCGGGCCGCCACGCCTCGTCGACCGTCGTGTAATACACGCACGTGCTGTCGGCGGACCAGGTCACCCCGGCCGAAATACCGGTGATCCGATCCGGAAGTAACTCGCCGGTGCGTAAGTCTTTGAACCGCAGGGTGTACCGCTCATCGCCGACGATATCGACGGAGTAGGCCAGCACCCCGGCATCCGGGCTCACCGTGGCCGCGCCGAGCGCGAAGTAGTCATGCCCGTCGGCTTCGGAATTCTCGTCCAGGAGCACCTGTTCACCGGCAACGTCGGTGTGCTCGTCTAATACCGGCGGGTCCCAGTCATCGGGACCGGCGACCGGGCAGCGGCAGTGCACGCCGTACTGCTTGCCCTCGAAGCTACGGCCGTAGTACCACCAGTCGCCACGGCGAAGCGGAACCGACAGGTCGGTCTCCTTGGTGCGGGACTTGATCTCCTCGAAGATCTTCTGCCGCAGGGGTTCCTGATAGGCCGTCTCGGATTCGACGTGGGCGTTCTCCGCCTCGAGATGCGCGATGACCTCCGGGTCGGATTTGTTCCGCATCCACTCGTAGGGGTCGACGAACACGTCATCGTGGTGGATGCGTTCACTGTCGACCCGCTTGGGCACCGGGGCCGTCATGATCCCGCCCCGATCCAGTCATCGAACATGAGTCCCGAAATCCGTTCGTAGGCTTCGATATACCGTTGCCGGGTTGCTTCGACGATATCGTCCGGCAGCGACGGAGGCGGTGCCGAACCGTGCCGATCCCATCCGGACTGCGGCCCGGTGAGCCAGTTCCGGACGAACTGCTTGTCGAAGCTGGGCTGCACCACACCCTCGGTGTAGGTGTCGGCGGGCCAGTACCGCGACGAGTCGGGGGTGAAGACCTCGTCGGCGAGCACCAACCCGCCGTCGGGATCGACACCGAATTCGAACTTCGTGTCGGCGATGATGATGCCCTTGGTCAAGGCATAGTCGGCGGCCTGGGTGTAGGTCTGCAGCGTGAGGTCACGCAACTGGCCGGCTCTGATCTCGCCGACCATCTCCACGACCCGATCGAAGGAGATGTTCTCGTCATGCGCGCCGAGTTCGGCCTTTGTCGCCGGGGTGAACAGTGGGTGGTCGAACCTGCTGGCCTCCACCAGGCCGTCCGGAAGCGCGATACCGCAGAGGGCGCCGGTGCGCCGGTAGTCGGCCAGTCCGGAACCGGTGAGGTACCCGCGGGCCACACACTCCACCGGCATCATGTCCAACCGGCGGACCACCAGGGCCCGGCCGAGAACCTCACCGGGAATGCGCGGGTCGTCGGGCGGGCCGGCCAGGTGGTTGGCGACCCCGGCCCGGTCGGAGACCAGCCTGAAGAAGAACACACTCATCGCGGTCAGGATGCGGCCCTTATCGGGGATCGGGGTGTCGAGGATGTGGTCGAAGGCCGAGATGCGGTCGGTCGCGACGAAAAGCAGGTTCTCATCATCGATGCGGTAGAGCTCACGCACTTTTCCGCTGGCCAGGTGCCGGTAGTCGGTCAGGGCGGGACGCACCGCGCCAGCCTAGCGGCCGACTGGTGGCCCGCTGTGCTGGGATCGAAGCCATGAAATCCCGTTTCCTGCCGTATGCCACCACGCCGGCCCGGCTGACCGCCCAGGTGGTCAGCGACCTGCTGGTCGCCGCCTGGATCACCGTCTGGGTGCTGGTCGGGCTCGCCGTGCACCACGCGATTGCCGCGATCGCCGGGGTCGGTACCCAGGTCAAGGATGGCGCTACCGGGATTTCGGACAACCTGAGCTCCGCCGGAGACAGCGCCGATCGCATCCCGTTGGTGGGCGACGCGGTGTCCACGCCGCTCCGGGCCGCCAGCGACGCGGCCCTGGATCTGGCGGGGGCCGGACAGAACCTCAACACCACCGCGACGTGGCTGGCGGTGCTGCTCGCGATCGCGGTGGCCGCCCCGCCGATCCTCGCGGTGGGAATGCCGTGGTTGTTCCTGCGTATCCGGTTCTTCCGGCGCAAATGGACGGTGATCTCGCTGGCGCAGACCCCGGCTGGTGAGCAACTCCTGGCGTTGCGGGCGCTGGCCAACCGGCCACTGCGCAAGCTCACCGAGGTCAGTCAGGACCCAGTCGGTGCCTGGCGGCACCAGGACCCGGTGGCGGTGCGCGGCCTTGCGGCCCTGGAGTTGCGGTCCGCAGGTGTGGCTCGGGTGAAGCCGGCGCGCTGATCGCCGCAGGCGGGCATTGTCAGCGAAGAAAAACGCGCCCAAATCGCTACAGGATCGCCGCGGGTGTGTAACCGGCGGCGTGCGGGTTGGCGCTCACCAATTCCTCCACGGCCGCGACCACAGCGTCGACTTGCGAACCGGCCGCCCCGGTGAACGACTGCCGGTCGGCCAGCGCGGCGTCCAGGGCAGCCCGGTCCAGTGGCAGCCGGGGGTCGGCGGCCAGCCGATCCAGCAGATCCGGCTCAGCGCCGCGTTCCCGCATCGCCAGTGCGACCGCCACGGCGTGTTCCTTGATCACCTCGTGGGCGGCCTCCCGGCCCATCCCGGCACGTACCGCGGCGATGAGCACCTTGGTGGTGGCCAGGAACGGCAGGTAGCGGTCGAGTTCGCGGCCGATGACGGCCGGGTAGGCGCCGAACTCCTCGAGCACCGTCAGGAATGTCTCGATCTGGCCGTCGATCGCGAAGAAGGCGTCCGGCAGCGCCACCCGGCGCACCACCGAGCAGAACACGTCGCCCTCATTCCACTGCGCCCCAGCCAGTTCCGCGGCCATCGAGGCGTACCCACGAAGCACCACCTGCAGGCCGTTGACCCGTTCACAGCTGCGGGTGTTCATTTTGTGCGGCATCGCCGATGATCCGACCTGACCGGCGGCAAAACCCTCGGTGACCAGTTCGTGGCCGGCCATCAACCGGATGGTGTGCGCCAGCGAGGACGGGCCGGCTCCCAGTTGAACCAGCGCGGAGACGACGTCGTGGTCCAGCGAGCGGGGGTACACCTGCCCGACGCTGTCGAATACGGCGCTGAAGCCGAGGTGTCCGGCGACCCGGCGCTCAAGTTCGGCAAGCCGGTCGGCGTCGCCGTCGAACAGGTCGAGCATGTCCTGCGCGGTGCCCATCGGGCCCTTGATACCGCGCAGCGGGTAGCGGTCGACCAACTCTCGGATTCGAGTGAGGGCGATGAGCGTCTCCTGCGCCGCGGAGGCGAACCGCTTGCCCAGGGTGGTGGCCTGCGCGGCCACGTTGTGGCTGCGGCCGGCCATCACCAGGTCCCGGTAGGCGACGGCCCGCTCGGCCAACCGGGCCGCGACAGCCACCCCGTGTTGGTTCACGAGTGTCAGGGACTGGCGAATCTGCAACTGCTCGACGTTCTCGGTGAGGTCGCGGCTGGTCATGCCCTTGTGTACGTGTTCGTGGCCGGCCAGGGCATTGAACTCCTCGATACGGGCCTTGACATCGTGGCGGGTCACCCGCTCGCGAGCCGCGATCGAGTCGACGTCGACCTGGTCGAGCACCCGCTCGTAGTCGGCGATCGCGGCCTCGGGGACCGCCACCCCGAGTTCGCGCTGGGCCCGCAGCACCGCCAGCCACAATCGGCGCTCGGCCACGATCTTGGCTCGCGGAGACCAGATCGCCACCATGTCGGCGCTGGCGTACCGGTTGGCCAGGACATTCGGGATCGTCACGAACACAGAGCTTACGGTTTGGCGTATGCACTTCGTCGGAGTCGACCTGGCCTGGGGGCACCGCAGTCCGACCGGGCTGGCCGCCCTGGACGCCGACGGGACGCTGCAGTACGTCGGGGTCGCCGGGGATGACGCTGACCTGCTGGGCCAGGTGCAGCCTTACGTCGGCGGCGATTGCGTGGTGGCCGTCGACGCACCGCTGGTAGTCACGAACCCCACCGGAAACCGGCCGTGCGAAGCCGCGCTGAACAAGGACTTCCGCCGCTTCGACGCCGGGGCGCACCCGGCCAACACCGGGCTGGCCTGGTTCGCCGACGGCGGCCGCGGCGCCCGGCTGTGCGCCGCGCTCGATCTCGAACTGGATCCGGCCCAGCCGTCGACCCGACGCGGCATGGAGGTCTACCCGCACGCCGCCAGCGTGGTGCTGTTCGGCCTGGCGCGCACGCTGAAATACAAGCAGAAGCAGGGCCGCGATACCGCCCTGCTGCGCTCGGAGTTGTTGCGGCTGATGGATTTCCTCGAGGGACTTCGATCAGCGGACCCTGGTCTCGATGTCAATACGGCGGACTGGGCTCGGCTGCGGCAGTCGGTGCTCGCCGCCACCACCAAAGCGCAGTTACGCCGCGCCGAGGATCCCGTCGACGCCGTGCTGTGCGCGTACATCGCCCGGTACGCGGCCGCGCGGCCCCGGGACGTCACGATCTACGGCAACCCCGAAACCGGATGCATCGTCACGCCCGCGCTGCGGGCTTAGGTCCAGTTTGTCGAGGTCCCGGTCAGGTCACTGACCTGCTGCAGAAACCGCCGGACCCGGGCCGGGTTCTCCGCACGCTGCCAGCCAAAGGTTGTTGGCCGCTGCGCGCGGTCATGCCAGAAGTGGCCGGGTTTGGACTCCGGCCGGGTGGCCACCAGCCACACCACCGTGTCGGCGCCGTCGGCGACCTCGCGCAGCAGCGGCCGGGTGATCACCCGGAACCGCGGCAGGTATTCGGCCACCCCGGGAGTGTCCACCCACCCCGGGTGCATGCTTTCCACCTTGACGTCGGTGCCGGCCAACCGGTGCGCCCACGCGTCGGCCAGCACCACCTGCATGCGTTTGGTTCGGGCGTAGGTGCGCACACCGTTGTAGTCGCGGCTGGATTCCAGGTCGTCGACCACCAGCGGGGTGCTGTACATGCCGCCGGAGGACACGAACACCACCGATGCGCCGCGGGCGGCGCGCAGCAGCGGAAGCAGCCGCTCGGTCATCAGGTGCGGACCCAGGATGTGGGTGGCCAACTGCAGTTCGTGGCCCTGGGGGGTGACGTTCCGCTCTTTGGGCATCAGTCCGGCGTTGTGCACCAACCCGTCCAGTGCGGGCACCCGGTTGGCGAAGTCGGTGGTCCAGGCCACCACCGCGTCGAGGTCGGAGACGTCGCAGACCTCACCCACCAGTGCCGCACCGGGTATCTGCTCGGCGATCTCGGCGACACAACGCTCCACCTTCTCGGCGTTGCGCCCGAGCAGGTGGACGGTCGCGCCGAGGCCGGCGAAGGCGCGGGCCATCTCCAGTCCGATCCCGGCGGTGGCCCCGCTGACGAGGACCCGCTTTCCGACCAGGGCGTCCGGCGCCGGATCGGCGGGCCACCAGCGGCGACGCAGCCCCGATCCGATCCGCGTGTAGCCCAGCACCAGCGTGCGGTCCATCGCGCCGTCGAGCAGACCCGTCACAGGGCGGGCGACATCAGAGAGGTCCATCGTCAGATCCGATGGTCGATAGGAGCCAGTACGTCGATCACGTCAACCAGAGTGGCACGAACGCTCTCCCGGGGCCCACCGATGTCCCCGACCAGCGCCGAAACCACCGCCCCGTCGACCGAGTAGAGCAGTGCCGTCATCATGTCTGGGCGGGCGCGCCGACCGGATCGCGCCATCGCCTCGCCCACCGCATCGACGCGCTGCTGCAGCAGGCGCCGTTCGACCCCGCGCAACCCCGGGTGACGGGCACAGGCGATATAGCGCTCGTAGCGCGAGATGAGTTGCTCGCGACTGGTCTCGGCGGCCAGTAGATCGACCAGCACGTCCGCGGCGGCCTCGGCCCCGCGACGGCGCCTCGGCAGTTCCTGGACCCGCTGGCGGAGCGCGGCCACCTCCCCCGCAGCCAGGTACTCGACCGCGGTCTCGACCAACTCGTCCAACGACGAAAAGTAGTAGGTCGTCGAGGCCAGCGGTATCCCGGCCCGGTCGGCGACCGCCCGGTGCCGCACGGCCTCGAATCCGCCCTCGCACAACAACTCCGCGGCCGCGCGGACGAGGGCATGGCGACGCCGCTCCCCCTTCGGCGTCACCGCTGCTGTCACGCTGGCCATGCTGCCAGCCGGATGACGGCCGGTATCGCGGTTTGCTAGAAGTGGCGACCCTAGGCCCGGGCCGGCCGGGTGGCAGGATGGCCGGATGCCGAACCTGACCCGTCGCGCCGTGCTGCGCCTGGGCGCCGGG
>LFFF01000053.1 GCA_001510415.1 Actinobacteria bacterium casp-actino6
CATCTCGGCCGCTTCCAACTCAGCGGCCCGGGCCGGGGTCGGCGCCCCGCCGCCGAGGTGGTGCGGCACCCAGAACTCACCTGGTGGATACGGACCGTAGTCCTCCTGGACCCGCTCGAGTAGATGCTGCATCCGCGAGCGCACCAGCGCGGTCAACTCGGTCGGCGGCAGGGTGGGCTGGATCGGCTCACCGACGGCGATCGAGATCGGCACCTTGGGACGCCACATCTTCTTGGGATGGTCCTTGGTCCAGATCCGTTGGGCACCCCAGACGATATGCGGGATGATCGGCACGTCGGCATCGATCGCCATCCGCGCCGCACCCGACTTGAACTCCTTGAGTTCGAAGCTGCGGCTGATCGTCGCCTCGGGGTACACCCCGACCAATTCACCTGCGCGCAGCGCCCGCACCGCGGCGTCGAAGGATGCCGCGCCGCTGGCCCGGTCCACCGGGATGTGGCGCAGCCTGCGCATCACCGGACCGATGACCTTGTGGTCGAACACCTCCTGTTTGGCCATGAACCGCACCAGCCGACGAGGACGGTGGCGGTAGAACGGCAGGCCGGCGAAGGTGAAGTCGAGATAGCCGGTGTGGTTGATCGCCACCACCGCGCCCCCGGTGGCCGGCAGGTTCTCCATCCCGGTGATGGTGAAGCGCAAGCCCTGGGTGCGCCAGAGCAGCCGAACACCCGCGATAACAGTCCCGTATGCCGGCTCCACAGCGGTGAGCCTACCCGGGGACGGTTAGGATCGGGGGCGGCTCAGTCAGCATCGGGAAGGGGATCCGTGCAGGTCACCAGCATCGGACACGCGGGGTTTCGAATCGACACGCAGGCGGGCAGCGTGTTGTGCGACCCGTGGGTCAACCCGGCGTATTTCGGCTCGTGGTTCGTCTTCCCCGATAACAGCGGCCTGGACTGGGCCGCCATCGGGAATTGCGACTACCTGTACATCTCCCATCTACACAAGGACCACTTCGATCCCAGGCTTCTCGCCGACCACGTCAACAAGGACGCCGTCGTGCTGCTGCCGGACTTCCCGGTGCCCGATCTGAAGCGCGAACTCGAGGCGCTCGGATTCACCCGGTTCTTCGAGACCACCGACTCGGTCAAGCACCGGGTCAGCGGTCCCAAGGGCGAACTGGAGGTGATGATCGTCGCGTTGCGCGCACCGGCCGACGGTCCCATCGGGGACTCCGGCATCGTCATCTCCGACGGCACCACCACGGTGTTCAACATGAACGACTCCCGGCCACTGAGTCTGGACATGCTGTCGGAATTCGGACGTATCGACGTGCACATGCCGCAGTACTCCGGCGCGATCTGGTACCCGATGGTCTACGACATGCCGGAACGGGCCAAGGAGGCCTTCGCCACCCAGAAGCGTCAGCGCGGCATGGATCGCTGCCGTCAGTACATCGCCGATGTCGGTGCGACCTGGGTGATCCCATCGGCCGGGCCGCCCTGTTTTTTGGATCCGGCCCTGCGCGGTCTCAACGACGACACGGGCGACCCCGCCAATATTTTCCCCGACCAGATGGTCTTCCTCGAACAGATGCGGATCCACGGCCACGAGGGCGGCCTGCTGATGATCCCGGGATCCGTCGCCGAATTCACCGGCCCGCACCTGCATTCGCTGACCCACCCGGTTCCGGTCGACGAGGTGGAGAAGATCTTCACCACCGGCAAGGCCGACTACATCGCCGCCTACGCCGAACGGATGGCGTCGGTGCTGGCGGCCGAGAAGGCCGGGTGGGCGCCTGCGGTGGGCGAACCATTGCTGGAACCGTTACGGGCCCGTTTCGAACCGATCATGCTGGCCAGCGACCAGATCTGCGATGGCATCGGATACCCGGTTGAACTCAAGATGGGACCTGAAACAGTCGTTCTGGACTTCCCGAAACGCACTGTGCGCGAACCCGTTCCGGACGAGAAGTTCCGCTACGGCTTTGAGATCGCCCCGGAACTGGTCCGGACGGTGCTGCGGGACAATGAGCCGGACTGGGTCAACACCATCTTCCTGTCCACCCGGTTCAAGGCCTGGCGGGTCGGCGGTTACAACGAATATCTGTACACCTTCTTCAAGTGCCTGACCGACGAGCGGATCGCCTACGCCGACGGCTGGTTCGCCGAAGCGCACGACGACACCTCGACCGTCACCCTGGACGGCTGGGAGGTCCAGCGCCGCTGCCCGCACCTGAAGGCCGACCTGTCCAGGTTCGGTGTGGTCGAGGGCACGACCCTGACCTGCAACCTGCACGGCTGGGCATGGGACCTCAAGACCGGACGGTGTCTGACCAGCAGAGGGCACGAACTGCGCTGTTCGAAGAAGGCATGACGCGCCCACCGCGGCAGTATTACGACGACGGCCTGGTTGCGCTCGACCGGTACGCGCTGACATTGCGGCGCTATCATTTTCCGTCCGGCACGTCGAAAGTCGTTCCGCTGCGGTCGATCCGGGGATACGCGTCCGAGCCGCTCGGGCTGTGGATGCAGCGGTTCCGGATCTGGGGCAGCTCGGACCTTCGTCGTTGGCTGCCACTCGACGTGGGCCGCCCGCTGCGCTCCACACTGGTGACCCTCGACGTGCCGGGTACCTGGCCCAGCCCCGCGTTCACCCCGGCCGACGCAACCGAATTCCTGGCGATGTTCGACGAGGTGCTGGACCGAAACGGCTGAGGGCCCCCGCGGCCCGAGGGCTCAGGGCTGCCAGACCAGCTGACGCAGTTCCGAGCAGTCCCCGCCCCTGGTGTCATAGACCCGCACGATCCCCTCGTCGCCGGGTTGCAGATAGGTCGACTCCCCGTACGAGGTGTATCGGGTCGCGCCGATTCCGATCAGCACATGGGCGGGGTGCCCACTGGCCACCATCAGCGCACCGACATCTTCCAGCGGGGTGTCCGGCGAACCCTTCTGATTGGCCAGTCGCTCGACGATCCAGTCCAGCAGCACCTCGCCGTAGTAGGAATAGCCCAGCAGCGGGCTGTCCACGCCGTACTCGTGATGGCCACCGTCGGCCGTCCGCAGGTGACACAGCAGTCGGAGGGTGGCGGTCGGTCCGTCCGGAGTCAAGTCATATGCATCGAAGAACTCCCGCGCAACGCCTTTGGAGGCCGGCCCCCAGTTCTTCTTGTCGCTGATCTTGCGGGCGTTCGGCCGCCGGATCGAGCAGTCGTTGAACGCACCCAGCGCGAACGGCCGCAGAGTCACCACCGTATCGCCGGCCCACACCACCTCACAGGCCAGGCCGACCTCCGGCTCGATCTGCAGGTTCAGCGGCCCGTCCGCCGCCGTGGTCTTCGGCACGATCAATGCATCGTGGGACAGCGGGAATTCGCCCAGCAGTCCGTCGTACCCGGGGACGTACCACGGGAAAATCCCCTTCGGGGCGTTACCGGCACTCTCCACATTGGTGAAATCGACTGCCTCGCCTGCCTGTTCGAGATGGCCGGCGAAATTCCCGGCCACACCGAAGCCGAACCAGCCGCGCAGGTCGTCGAGATCCAGTTCGATCATGATGGCGCCAGCACCTCGGTGCCCACGAACGGGACCAGGGCGGGGGGCACCCGCACGCTGCCATCCGACTGCTGATGGTTCTCCAGGATCGCCACCAGCCACCGGGTCGTCGCCAGGGTGCCGTTGAGCGTCGCGGCGATCTGCGGCTTGCCGTTGTCGTCGCGGTAGCGGGTGGCCAGCCTGCGGGCCTGGAATGTGGTGCAGTTCGACGTCGAGGTCAGTTCGCGGTACGCCTGCTGGGTGGGCACCCAGGCCTCGCAGTCGAACTTGCGAGCCGCCGATGACCCGAGATCCCCTGCGGCCACATCGATCACCCGATAGGGAACGTTGATCAGCTCGAGCATCTGCCGCTGCCAGCCCAGCAGCCGCTGATGCTCGGCCTCGGCGTCCTCGGGCTTGCAGTAGACGAATCCTTCGACCTTGTCGAACTGGTGCACCCGGATGATGCCGCGGGTGTCCTTGCCGTAGCTACCGGCCTCCCGGCGGAAGCACGAGGACCAGCCGGCGTAACGGCGCGGCCCGTCGGAGAGGTCCAGAATCTCGTCGGCGTGGTAGCCGGCCAGCGGAACCTCGGAGGTGCCGACCAGGTAGAGGTCGTCGTCGGGCAGGTGGTAGATCTCATCGGCATGGGAGCCGAGGAAACCGGTGCCGGCCATCACCTCGGGTCGTACCAGGACCGGCGGAATCATCAGGGTGAAACCGTTATCGGTGGCCAACCGAACGGCCAGTTGCAGCAGGCCCAGTTGTAGCAGCGCACCGCGACCGGTCAGGAAGTAGAACCTCGAGCCCGACACCTTCGCGCCGCGTTCCATATCGATCAGTCCGAGAGCCTCACCGAGTTCCAGATGGTCCCGCGGGTTCTCGATCACCCGGGGCTCGCCGACGATGTCCAGCACCGCGTAGTCATCCTCGCCACCGGCCGGCACGCCCTCGATGATCACGTTCTGGATGGCCAGATGCGCGGCGGTGAAAGCAGTCTCGAACTCAGCCTGCCGCGCCTCGGCGTCCTTGACCGCGCCCGCGAGTTGTTTCGCCCGGTGCAGCAGCGCCGGGCGCTCGTCCGGTGTGGCCGAGCCGACGTTCCTACTGGCCGTTTTCTGCTCCGCACGCAGCGTGTCGGCAGCCGAGATGGCGGCCCGACGGGCGGTGTCGGCCTCGATGAGAGCGTCCACCAGCGCGGGGTCTTCGCCGCGGCTGAGCTGCGAACGGCGCACCGCATCGGCGTCCTCGCGCACCAGTTTGAGGTCGATCACATCCAGAACCCTACTTTCGGTTCCGCCTGCCACTGCCCGGCACCTCCGGGACGGCGACACAGCACAACCCCGTAACGGTCCATGACCAGCACTTGTCAGCGCGCTCTGCGGGCCTGCCACAATGGACGCGATGGTGCAGCTATCCGAACGGCCGGCGGCCGACGAGGCAGCCCCCGGCGCGGAACGGCCCCGGGGGCGGTTCGGCAGCCTGCGCGCCACCTCCACCCGGCGCGCCCTGCTGCTGACGGCACTGGGCGGTCTGTTGATCGCCGGCACCGTCACCGCGCTCCCGATCAGCGGGCAGGGGCCACTGCGCGGGGTGGCCGTCAGCGACACCCTCGGCTCCCTGGCCAATCCGACCTTCGCCGACGCCAAACCGGGGGACTGCCTGACCTGGCCCGACAATGCACCGGATGCGGCCGCGATTGTCGACTGCATGGCCGAGCACCGCTTCGAGGTCGCCGACTCCGTCGACATGGGAACCTACCCGGGCATGGAGTACGGGCCGGACGCCGAGCCGCCCTCGCCTGCGCGGATCCAGGAGATCAGCCTGGAACAGTGCGAACCCGCGGTGGAGCGCTACCTCGGTCCCCGCTACGACCCCAACAGCCGGTTCAGCATCAGCCTGCTGTGGGCCGGCGACAAGGCCTGGAAGCAGTCCGGGGAGCGCCGCATGCTGTGCGGGTTGCAGCTTCCCGGCCCGGGCAACCAGCAACTGATGTTCACCGGCAGGGTCGCCGATCTGGATCAGTCCAAGGTCTGGCCGGCCGGCACCTGCCTGGGAATCGACCCGGCCACCAACCAACCCAACGACGCTCCGGTCGACTGCTCGGCACCGCACGCGATGGAGGTCACCGGTGCGGTCAACCTCGCAGAACGGTTCCCCGACGGACTGCCGACGGAGGCCGACCAGGATGCCTTCATCAAAGAGGTGTGCACCTCGCTGACCGACGCCTACCTGGCGCCCACCCAGTTGCGTGACACCACCTTGACCCTGATCTACGCCACCGTGTCCTTTCCCAGTTGGACCGCCGGCAGTCGGCAGGTGTCCTGCAGCATCGGTGCCACCTTGGGCAACGGCGGCTGGGCCACGCTGATCAACAGCGCCAAGGGTCCGCTGCTGATCAACGGACAACCCCCGATTCCCCCGCCGGCGATCCCCGAGGAGCGGCTGAACCTGCCGCTACCCCCGTTGATGCCGGGCAACGCGCCGGGATGACTCCCGAGCGTTTCGATGAGTTGGTCTCCGATGCGCTCGACCTGATTCCCCGGGAACTCGCCGCGGCGATCGACAATGTCGTGGTGCTGGTCGCCGATCGCGATCCGGAGGACCCGGAGTTGCTCGGCCTCTACCAGGGCATCGCGCTGACCGAACGCGACTCGAGCTACGCCGGTGCACTACCGGACACCATCACGATCTTCCGGGAGAGCCTGCTCGAGATCTGCGATACCGAGGAGGATGTCATCGAGGAGGTGGCCATCACGGTGGTCCACGAAATCGCCCATCATTTCGGAATCGATGACGAGCGCCTGCATGAACTGGGTTGGGGCTGAGCGTCTTCCAACGCCGGAACCGGTACCGGCTCAGCGCTGCGGGTCACCGCCCCAGTGGAAGCTGTTGACATACTTTCCCATGTCCTGGGCGAGTTGCAGGTTCGCTCCCGATGGCGGCCCCGGACCGAAATCGGGCCCGAAGGCGTGATAGGGCCCGGTGGCGAAGGCGATGAGTGCGAGGTCGTTCTTGATGGCGGCCAGTACCACGATCCGGACCCGACTGTAGGTCGCACTCGTGCTCTGCGGCCACGCGTCGGCCACCTCGCCGTAGCCAGGCTGATAGCCGACCATCGCGTTGGGAATCTCGTAGTCGAACCTGGCGTCGGGATAGGCCTTGCGGACCACGGACCGGGCCACCTCGCGTGCCGAGCGTCCGTTGGCGCGCTCCGAGAACAGTTGCATGACACCGCCGTCACCACCGGTGAATGTGGCTGTGACACCGTTCTTCTCGGTCGAGATCAGGTAGGCCGACCCGGGGGCCGGGTAGGACACCGTGAACGTCCCGTCGGGGGCGGCGAACCGCGGCAGAGCCATCACCGGTGTTCCCGTCGGCGGCCTGCCACAGTCGGGCGGGCACATGTAGCGGGCGATCTTCGGAGTCAGCACCAGTGTCGCAGCAGCCAGCAGCACCGCAGCCGAGACAATGCCGAATCCCCAACCGCCCAAGAGCCATCGAAATCCCGGCCGCCGCAGGACGGGGGCGATATAGGACGCCGACGGCAGCGCGTAACCCGGGTACGACGTCTCCACCGATCCAGTACCGGGCGCGGTCGCGCCCCCGTCCCCTACGGCCCGCTGCGGTCGCAGCCCGCGCCGGTCCCGTCTCGACTCCCCAGACGATGCCCGGGTGGCCGCGCCGCAGGCCGGGCAGAAGGCCATATCCGGCACCACCATCTCGCAGTGCGGGCACAGCAGGGGCTGGTCGGACTCGATGGGGTCATGGGCTTCATGTAGCAAAGCCAGTTGCAGTGCCAGCCGCAGCCCGAGCAGTTCCACGATGGTGATCGCGACGTGCGCGATGACCATGGGGAGTTGGGGCAGGCCGATGATTCCGGCGACGCCCACGGCCGCGTGGGTCAACAGCGCTGCGGCTGCCAGCAGCCCGAGCATCAGCCCGACCCGACCGGCATGAGCCCCGCCCCGGCGGAACCACAGTGCGATACCCACCATTCCGCCGGCCGCCGCTGCGCTGATCGGGACGGTCACCCCGGAGAGGACGGCCTCGATCACCAGACCTCCCACCGGCCGTCTGCGCGCGATGAGCCCGGTGGCGAGCTGGGGGGCCAACCGGGTCAGTGTTGCCGCGGCGGAGAAGGCCAATGCGGACAGGGCGCCGATCATGAACCCGTCCAGCGACTCCCGACTCGGTGGCCGCATCAGGCGGATGACCACCGCCGGGACGATCATCAGCACCATCCCGACCGCCGGGATGATGAAGCCCTCCCGGAACAGTCGGTGCAACGCCAATCCGACCGCCATCGGCACCCCGTAGTTACGGGCGACCAGGTGCCCGCTCGCCAGCACCCAGGCCGTTCCGAGTAGCAGGCCCAGCAGCGCGGCGAGGATCAGCGATGCCCGCGGCAGATCCCGGTCGGCACCGGATGCGCGCAGATAGAACACGAACAGCAGGGGAAGGGCGAGGGCGCCGATGGCGATCCCGATGGCGGGTAGCCGCAGCAGCGCGGCGACCAGAAGGCCGGTCGCGGCGAGGATCAGGATTGCCCGGAACGGCCGACGCGATCCACTGGGTAGTTGCGGGAACAGCGAACTGGCCAGAAAGGGGCGCAGCACCCGCTCGCCCGGCGCGGCACCGAATGTTCCGCGGCGCAACCACACTGCGCTCTTCGAGGGTTCGGCGGCCGGATTGCAGCCGCAGAGTCCGCAGAAGTTTCCGGCCGGCACCTCCACCGCGCACCGCCGGCACTCGACAGTGGGTACCGGTATCTCCGCAGTGGTCACGGCAGCAGCTTCTGGAGTACCAGGATGTTGCGCGCCAGGTTGTCGACGTTGGGCGTGCCCAGACCGGTCACCAGGTCATAACCCGGTCCGGCCAGGGCAACGGCGTTGCCGCCGAGGACGATGTCGCGGAAAGCGGGCAGCCGGGCCCCCTCGGCGACCCGGTAGAGCAGGGGGTTGAGGTCACCGAGGGGCCGGCCGCCGTTCTCGGTGAGGTACTGGTTCATCACCGCGGCGAACCCGGCCCATACCGGGGCCGCCAGGGAGGTACCGCCGCCGACGAGCACCTGCTGGTCGAAGACGATCTTCACCCCGGTGAACGGATCGGCGACCGCCGCGATATCCGGGGTGAGTCGCTGCTGGGTTCCCGGGTTGAGCGCAACAGCGCCCTGCCAGGACGGCCGTTCGAACAGGGCCGACACTCCGCCGGCCGATCCCTGCGACAACGGCGCGTCGAACCAGGCCTGTTCGGCCAGCCAGCCGCCGGCCTCGTCGGTCGACAGGGTGGTGCCTCCGACATTGGTCATTTCGGGTATCGACGCCACCGCGTCCAGACCGATGTTGTCGGCGTGCGGCGGCGCGGACCACTCGTCGCCGCCCTTGCACTCCAGGCCGGCGAGGTCGCCGCTGGCGTCGAATGCGCTGGTCCCCTTTGTCTGCGCCGCGGCCAGCGCCGCCCGCACCGGGACCAGATCTGCGGCGGTGATGAGCTTGTCGCAGCCCCAGCCGATGGAGAAGCTCCACACCGCTCCCGGATAGCGGCGGGAGGTGTCCTCCATCATCTCGGCGATCTTCTGGTAGGCGCCCTCGCCCTCGACCGTCGGCCGGGCGTTGACCAGAACCTTCTTCGCGTCAGGGGCAACGGCGTGGATCGCCTGGAGGTCCATCGTGGCCTCCCCTCGCCGGGCCGGCGGTTGGCCGCCGACCACATCGGGCGTGAACGGCGGCAGACCGAACGTCGAGGAGAACAGGTCCATATCGGCCTGGTCGAATCCGTCGAACGCGAACACCACCACGGTGACCCCTTTGCCGGTGTAGCCGGCATCGTGCAGGGGCTGGGCGTTGTAGGTGCGCAGCAGCGAGGTCGGGGTCAGCCCCTGCTCCGGAACCTCGGTCGGCAGGACCGGAGGCCGCGATTCGTGATGCGGGGTATAGCTGAGGATGCGGCCCAGCCCGGCGACCTCGGCACGCACCGACTCCGGCACGGCCGGCTGCTGGGGGGATGCGTAGAAATCCTGGCCGCGCCGACCGCGGTATTCGCGCACGTCGACGTCGAGGGCAGCCGCCACCGCAGCCGCCGAACCCTCGACGACAGCCCAGGAATCTCCGTGGCGCCAGCGCACCGAAAGACCCTGACGCCCGGCCCAGTCCAGCAACCGATGCGGCCGCACCGAACCGTGCAGGGCCGCGGTCAACTGGACGTGGCGACCCCCGGCCGGCCCGAGATCCACCGAACTCGCCAGCAACGAGCCGTACGGACCACCGATACGTTCGGGCGCACCGGGCTGACCGTGATCGGACGCGACGAACGAGCTACCCGCAAGGACCAAGGCCAGCAGGACCGCGAACAGCGTCCGCGACCTCACCGGCGGCGACACACCATGACTCAGCGGCCAGCGCTGAGGATCAGCCGCCGGTGACGACGTTGCCCGGCAAAGCGGTCGGCGCCGGCCGTGCCTTCACCGTCGGCGTGAACGAGTTATTGCCACCGGGTCCGACGGCCTTCTCGGTCGGGGACGGTTTGGCCGGTGCGCTGGATTGCGTCGGAGCGGTGGTCTCAGCGGGCTTTTCCTTGGTATCGGAGCTACACGCGCTGAGCGCACCCATCCCAAGGATGGCGACCGCTCCGGCCGCGAGAGCGAAATGCCGCGTCACATGTGACCGCATGATTAATTTCCTACTTCCTGCCCTGGAGACGGGCTTACCCAAATTATACGTCCGCACCATTTGCCGTCTCGCGCCGTCGGGGCGGGGACTCGCGGCGCTGGCGGCGTGACGAACGTGACGAGGCCCGCGCGGCCGCCCCGCAGGCCGGGCAGAACGCCATAGCGGGGACCACCCGGTCACAGCGCACACATAACACGGGTTGCCCGGTGGACGGATCAGGCTGTTCGTGCAGCAACGCGAGTTGCACGCAGACGCGCGCGGTCACCAGGGCGATCACCGCCATCAGGATGTGCAGTCCGAGCTGCGGCCACTTCGGCAGCCTGGACGCCTCGATCAACCAGACGGCCGAATAGATCAACACCGCCAGAGCGGTGAACACCGTCAGCGCGGCCCGCACCTGCCCGGGCCGTTCCCCGGCCCGGGTACCCGGGCGGAACCACAGCAGGATTCCGATCAATCCGCCCACCGCCGCCGCGGTCAACGGCACTGTGACGCCGTACAGCACCGCCTCGATGAACAATCGCATCGGCCGGACGTTGTCGATGAGTCCCGACACGTACTGCGGCGCCAGCCGGGTGGTGGTCGCCGCCCCGGCGAAGGACAGCGCGCCGAGTGCACCGATGACGAACCCGTCAAGCGCCTCGCGGGGCGGCTTGAGCAGCCGGACCACCACCGCCGGCAGCACCATCAGCACGGCCCCGCCAACCGAGATCAGCAGGCCCACCCCGATGACGTTCTGCAGGCGGAACCCAACGGCCATCGGGATGCCGTAGGAGCGGGCGACCAGACCCCCGGTTCCCAGCACCCAGCCCATCCCCAGCACCGCCCCCAGGACGGGCGCGATGACCAGGGCGTGATTGGGCAGATCCCGGAGCAGATTCGACTGCCAGAGATAGAGCACGAAGAGCAACGGAACGCCCAGGGCGACGAGCGTGACCAGTGGTCCGGTCCACCGGAGCACCGAACAGACCACCACGCCGGCCATCATCGCGACCATGCCGGCCCGGAACGGGTTGCGGTAGGCCTGCGGCAGATGCGGGAACAGCGTGCTGGTGACCATCGGCAGCAGCACCCGTTCCCGCGGTGCCACGGCGAAGATCGCCGGCCGCAGCACGGCCAGGCGCTGGCGGGCCGACCCTCCCAGCCGCGCACCGCATTCCCCGCAGAAGCGCCCGGCCGGAACGGTCGTGCGGCACTGGGCGCACACCTGCGTGGGCACAGCGTCCGCGGACGCCGGCGACGGTGACGTCATCGAGCCCTCAGCCCATCGGGTCGGCGGCCCGAAGGGCGTCCTGCACCGGGTGAACGTCGGGTTCCGGATAGAACGGCGGGGTCATCGAACCCCATTGCACACAGCTCCAACGGCCATCGGTGATCGGCGCCAAGGCCACCGCCTCGGTGTTGGCCAGGTGGTGGTCGAGCACGAAGCTGCCGTCCACACCGGCCAGTGTGGCGGCGGCCAGACGAATCGCGGCGCCGTGGCTGACGACGACGATGTCCCGACTCCAGTCCCGGTCGTCGAGGTAGCTCAGCCGCAGTTCGGTGAGAACCGGCAGGTATCGGTCCAGGACATCCCGGCCGCTCTCCCCGCCCGGCATCGCGACATCCAGATCACCCTGATGCCAGCGCTGGTAGACCGTGTTGAACTCGGCGATCGCGGCATCGTCATCGCGATCCTCCAGCTCTCCGGCCTGCACCTCGTGAATCCCGTCGACCTGCACAGCGGCGACGGCGAATTCGGTACCGATCGCCCCGGCGGTCTGCTCGGCTCGGCGCGCGACCGAATGCAGCAGCAGGCCCGGCGGGTGAGCCCGGGACCGGGCGAAGGCCCGCGCCTGTTGCACTCCGAGGTCGGTGAGATCGGCACCCGGCGGCCTGGTGTCGAGTCGACGCTGCACATTGGCATGGGTCTGGCCGTGCCGGACCAGGATCAGCCGGCCGCTCATCGTCGGCCCTCGCGCAGCCGGCCCAGCCACTGTTCGGCGTCGTCGGCTTCGGGCGGTAACGCACCGGTTGCCGCGCCGGTCGGCCAGGATCCGAGGTAGCGGACATCGGCGCAGCGCCGGTACAACGCCTTGAGGGCTTCGGCAACCGCACTGTCCCCGATATGGCCGACGCAGTCGAGGAAGAAGATGTAGGTGCCGAGTTCGGTTCGGGTGGGCCGGGATTCGATTCGGATCAGGTCGATGTCACGGATACCGAACTCGCTCATCGCCGAGACCAGCGATCCCGGCGTGTTGTCGATACGCAGCACCACCGATGTCCGATCGGCCCCGGTGCGCGGGGGCGGTGGACCCGGGCGCCCGACCAGGACGAAGCGGGTCCTGGCGTTGGGCTCGTCGACGACCGCGTCGGCGAGAGAGGACAGTCCGTAGCGGCGTGCCGCCAGGGCGGTGCTGACGCCGGCGTCGGCGCGACCATCCGCAACATCGCGCGCCGCCGCGGCATTGGAGTTCGCCGGGACCACCTCTATCCGCGGGAGATGCTTGGCCAGCCAATGGCGCACCTGGGCGGCCGCGACCGGGAAGGCCGCGACGGTGCGGACCTGCTCGGCGACCATCCCCGGCCGGGTGACGATACTGAAGGCCACCTCAAGGGTCAGTTCCGCGTAGATCTGCAGCGGCGAACCGCCGGCCAGGCTGTCCAGGGTGGACAGCACGCTGCCCTCGATCGAGTTCTCGATCGGCACGCACGCGAAGTCCGCGGCGCCGGATCGGACCGCTTCAAGGGCGTCGCGGGTGCTCTCCGTCGGCAGCGGTTCCCACTCCCCGAGGCCCGGCACCATATCGCCGGTGGTCATCGTCAGCAGCGCCGCTTCGCTGAACGTCCCCTCCGGTCCGAGGTAGGCGATACGCGGCACCGCTCAACCTTATCCGGTCGAGGATCGCCGACCTGGCCGACCGCGGCCCGCTACCGTGGCTGCGTGAGCGCCAGCCAGGGCGAGGTCGGCGAGCCCGACCGGCGTGCGACGCGCATCGAAATCGCCGTCATGCTGGCGGTGACCTTTGGCGTCAGCGCGATGGTCGCCGTCCTGCAGCTGACCGACGCGGTGCTGTCCGGCCTTCCAGGCCGGCGGGTGCGGCTGAATCCCGACCAGTCGAAGTACGACCTGATCAACCTGGGCCTGAACCTGGTCTCGATCGCCCAACTGCTTGCTTGGGGCGGACTGGCGCTATACCTGTTGTGGCGCAGCGGAATCCGGCCTGCCGATATCGGGCTGGGCCGGTTGCGCCCGCGCCCCGACCTGCTCGGCGGCCTGGCTCTCGCGGCGCTGATCGGCATTCCCGGGCTCGGGCTGTACGTGGTCGCCCGCGCCCTCGGTCTCAATGCCGAGGTGGAGGCCTCCGGACTGCACAGCTCGTGGTGGCGCATCCCGGTACTGGTGCTGGCCGCGTTCGCCAACGGCTTCGCCGAGGAAGTGGTGGTGGTGGGCTATCTGATCACCCGGTTACGGCAACTCGGCCTGACCCGGTCCAGGTCGGTGGTCCTCACCAGCCTGCTGCGCGGCGTTTACCACCTGTACCAGGGCTTCGGGGCGGGCCTGGGCAACGTGGTGATGGGGCTGGTCTTCGGATACGCGTGGTGCCGAACCGGCCGGCTGTGGCCGCTGGTCATTGCGCACGGGCTTATCGACGCGGTGGCATTCGTCGGATACGCGCTGCTGTCCGGCCAGCTGGACTGGCTGCGCTGATCCGCTGCCACCGGGGCGACCAGATCCCGTGCTCACGGGTATCCCGGGCGTAGATTCGTCCCGGTGAACGACGACCGGCCACCCATCTGGGATGCGCCGACCGATCGGATTCCGCGGGTGTCCCCGCCGGCGTCGTCTCGACCGCCGGAACCGTCGCAGGTCATTCGGCGCGATCCGTCCCACCGCCCGCCGTCGCCATGGCCACCGGCACCGCCGCGCCATTACCAGCCGGCCCCGCCGCGCTTCCCCCGGCCGGACCCGACTCGCCATCCCCCACCGGCACCACCACGTCGCCGCCAGCCACCTCCACCACCGGCGCACCGGCCGTCTCCACCGCAGTCCTTTCCCGCGGTTCCCCCCCAACGGCGGCCGGCGGCTGTCCGCACCCCGGCACCACTGCGGGGGACGCCTCCCGGCCCGCCACCCCCGCGGGCACCGGTCCGCAGGCCGTCTCGAAGCCGGGCACCGAAGCCTGCCAACACCAAGCCGAAACCCCGTTGGGGTAGGCGAATCATTCTGGGCGCGTTGACTTTCGGACTTGCCCTCTGCACAGTGACGCTGGGTACCGCGATCTGGGTCGAGGGGTCGTTGCGACGGGTGACGGTATTCAGCGACTACGCCGGCCGACCTCCCGCGGGCAGCGGCACCAACTGGCTCCTGGTGGGCTCGGACAGCCGGGCGGACCTGACCCCGCAGGAGCAGTCCGAGTTGTCCACCGGCGGCGACCTCGGCAACGGTCGCACCGACACCATCCTGCTCGTGCACATTCCCGGCATCCGCTCGGCCGAACCGACCACGATGGTGTCGATCCCCCGGGATTCCTACGTCAACATCCCTGGCTGGGGCATGGACAAGATCAATGTGGCCTTCGCCGAAGGCGGTGCAGCCCTGCTGGCGCAGACCGTCGAGCAGGCCACCGGACTGCATCTGGACCACTATGCCGAGATCGGCTTCACCGGCTTCGGCGGCGTGGTCGACGCCCTCGGCGGTGTCGACATATGCCTCCCCGAGCCGATCATCGATCCACTGGCCGGTATCGACCTGGCAGCCGGCTGCCAGACCCTCGGCGGTCCCGATGCCCTGGGCTACGTCCGCAGCCGAGCCACCCCGAGGGCCGACCTGGACCGGATGGTCCATCAGCGGGAGTTCATGTCAGCTGTGCTGCGCCGGGCCGGCAGTCCGGCGGTCTGGCTCAACCCGTGGCGTTGGTACGCGGTACCGCATGCCGCCGTCTCGGCGCTGACCGTGGACTGGGACACGCACGTCTGGAATCTGACGATGCTGGGGTGGGCGCTGCGGGGATCCACCGGCACGTTGACCGTGCCGATCGGCGAGTTCGCCGGAAACGACTCCGGTTCGGTGGTGATCTGGGACTCCGAGGCGGCCGGAGCGTTGTTTGAGGCACTGCGCACCGACGCCCCCATCCCGCAACTGGTGCTGGACGGCCAGCCGTAACGGGAGGTCAGTCCCGGCCCGCTCCGGTCAGCCCGTTTTCCAGCCATTCCCTGGTCCGGCCGGGATGGTTGGTGGCGATCCACCCCACGCCGATATCGCGGCAGAACTCCACATCCTCGTAGTGGTCGACGGTCCAGCAATACATCGCACGGCCCTGCGCCGCCGCACGGTCCACCAACTCCGGGTGCTCCCGCAGAGTGGTGATGGACGGGCCGACCGCGGTCGCGCCGACCGTTGTCGCCGCGCTGCCGCCCAGGTAGCGGGAGGTGTCGCCGAGCAGCACGGTGGGCAGCAACGGTGCCGCACGGCGGATCCGCCAGACCGCGGCGGCGGAGAACGACATCACCACCGCGCGGGAGAGATCCGCCGATGGCGGTGCGGCCAGGCCGTAGCGGTGCAACAGGGCGAGCACCTTGTTCTCCACCAGCGCGCCGTAGCGCACCGGATGTTTGGTCTCGATGAAGATCTTGACCGGCCGTTGCCAGTCCAGTACCAGTTTCACCAGATCCTCCAGGGTCAACAGCCCGGTGTCACCGGTTCCGGCGTCGGGCCACCGGCTGCCATGCCATGCGCCCCAGTCGAATTGGCGCAACTGTGCCAACGTCAGATCGCTGACGAAGCCCGTCCCGGACGAGGTCCGATCCACCCTGCGGTCATGAACGCACACCAGGTGGCCGTCCCGGGTGAGTCGGACGTCGCATTCCACCCCGTCGGCACCCTCGCGGAGGGCGAGTTCATATGCGGCCAGCGTGTGCTCGGGACGGTCCGCCGACGCGCCGCGGTGGGCGACCACAAATGGGCGCGCGCCGTGCGCTGTGGCATCCGTCGACATGAGCCTATGCTGCCGGTTCCCGGTCCCTGGTCTCAACAACCGAGGGTGTTTCGTCGGGTTCGGCGGACTCGGCGGCGGTGTCACCGGTGGGTGCGGTCCCACCGGACGGGGTATCGACCGAGTCGGCCGCCACGATCACCCACCGATGCTGCGGCCGGTCCACCGGTTTGCGGATGAACCCGTCGAGGACCCGCCACAGCAGCAGCAGGACAGCCAGTCCGGCCAGGTAGGCGATGACCATCGTGACGGTGTTGTCGGCCACCGCCTGCGCCGCGGTTGCCGAACTGGTCCAGATGGCCCAGGCCGAGATCCCCGTCGACAAGATCCACCCGATCCACCACAGGGCGATCGGGCCGCGCTGGCGCCCCTGAATCTGTTCAGCCCGGGCCAACTCGATCACGAACACCGGCGCCCACACCAGATTGATGACCGGGATCATGCACCCCGCCCACAGCGCCCACTCCGGCCGGGGATCGTCCAGACCGTGATTGCCGAACGCGGCGGCCCGCCGGGCGATCAGCCATGAGGTCATGACCGCGGCGGTGACCGCGACCGCGACGATCGCCGCGAGGCTGATCAACGCCCCCATCAGCAGCGCACCGATGGCGATGACCGGGGGCAGCAGCGTGGTGCGGTTGATCAGCAGGAGCAGATAGCGCAGGACGTGCGCGGCTGCCGCCAGTGCGAATATCGCCGATGCCGCCAGCAGGACGGCACGCAGGACATTCGGCGACGGACCCTTCCGCGCCGCCTGATCGCCTTCGGCGGCCGGCGGCATGATCCGGTCGATCAGGCCCCATCGCGGGATGGCCTGGTAGCGCGGTGTGGGCCCCAGCGGCCGGGGCGGGTGACGGGGAGGCGGCGGGGGGCCGGGCCGGAC
>LFFF01000054.1 GCA_001510415.1 Actinobacteria bacterium casp-actino6
CGGTTCGCGCACTCGGCAACCGTGGCTGTGCATAAGCCTTCGCAGCGGTGAACCCGGACGCGCCGGTGCTGTCATTGTGCGCTCATGCAGCCGATCGCGTGGCCCTTCATCGCCGCCGAGGCCCTCGATGCCGGCATGCTGACCTTCCGCGAATTGCGCCGGTTCCATGAGGCCGTGTACCCGGGGGTATGGGTGCCGCGCGGGGTGGAACTTTCCCCGGTCAGCCGAGCTCGCGCTTCCTGGCTGTGGTCGGGCCGACGCGGTGTGCTCGCCGGGCTATCTGCTTCCGCGCTGCACGGAGCCAAGTGGGTCGAACCCGGGAGTCCGGCCGAGCTTGTGCACAGCAACCGGCGACCGCCCCGGCTCATCGTCGTCCGGGGCGACCGACTGTTCGACGGGGAGACCGAACGGGCCGACGGGATGCCCGTCACCACGGCCGCGCGGACAGCTTTCGACCTCGGACGGCGACTGACGGTCGGGGCCGCGGTCCCGCGGATCGACGCCCTGATGAACGCCACGGGAGTCACCGTCGAGGCGATCGCCGCAATAGCGGCCACCCACCCGGGCGTGCGAGGGCTGCGCGCCCTCGGCGAATCGCTGTCGCTGGTCGACGGCGGCGCCGAATCGCCGTACGAGTCGATGACCCGGATGCTGCTGGTACGGAACGGCTTTCCGCGTCCAGAGACTCAAATCCGGGTGCTCGACAACCACGGGGTTGTCGTGGCCCGTCTGGACATGGGTTGGCGGCAGTGGCGGGTCGGTGTGGATTTCGAAGGCGCGCATCACTGGACGGACCCGCTGCAGCGGAACCGAGACCTCGAGCGGTACGCGCTGTTGCCGGATTTGGGCTGGATCGACATCCGGCTCAACAGTGGGATGTTGCACAACGCGCCCCGAAGGTTCTTGGACCGGGTGGGCGCGGCCCTGATAGCCCGCGGCTGCCCCCGCACGTGGTGACTGTGTGAACCGATACACCGATAGCGGCGTGTTGCGGATGAAATCGCACAGCCGCGGACGGCTGCGGTGGCTACAGCGCCGGGGCGGGCCGGCGGCCGCGGATCAGCTTCCCCGGCCGGGCTGATGTCGGCACGCCGTTCTCAGCGATCACCTCGCCGGAGACGAGCGTCGCGACATAGCCGTCCGCGGTCTGGTCCAGTCGGCGCCCGCCGGCCGGCAGATCGTGGGCGATCACCGGCCGGTGCAGGGTGAGCCGGTCATGGTCGATCACATTGAGGTCGGCCTTGTAGCCGACGGCGATCCGGCCGCGGTCGGCCAGGCCCGCCACCCGGGCCGGTACCGAGGTCAGCTGCCGTACCGCCTCGGCCACCGGAAGCCGGCCCGACGCGCGGTCGCGGGCCCAGTGCGCCAGCACGAACGTCGGGTAGGAGGCGTCGCAGATCATCCCGTAGTGCGCGCCGCCGTCGCCCAGGCCCAGCACCACGTCATCGCGGCCGATCAGCTGCCCGACGGTATCCAGCGAGTTGTTCTCGAAGTTGGCCAGCGCGACCAGCATCATGGCTCGGCCATCGTCATCGAGCAGCCGGTCATAGGCCTCCTCCATCGGGCTCACCCCGCGGGCGGTCGCCCGTGCCAGGATGCTGTCGTCGGCGGACGGCTCGTAGTTCGCCGGTTCGGTCATCGGGAACATCCACTCCCAGGACTGCGCGAAGTACATGAACGGGTGCCCCTCGCCCGGGGTGTCGGCCAGGATGGCGGCCCGCACCTCCGGCCTGCGCATCTGCGCGACCCGCTGCGGCAGCGGCAGGTGCGCGATCTCCTGGTAGCTCGGGTACAGCACGAACGGGTTGGCGGTCAGTTCGAGTCCGATCACCAGGCCGATCGGCCGGGCGAACACCTGCGCGGTGATATCGCCGCCCGTCCGGTCGGGTCGCGAGTTGAACTCCTCGACCAACTTCACCGCGCCCGGCCAGATGGGCTCGCCGGAGTTACCGGTCGTCAGGGTGAACGTCACCGGCACCCCGGCATCGGTGGCGGCCTCGAACACCTCCTCCAGCACACCTTCGTAGCCGCCGGCCGCGATGTCCGGGATGAACTGCAGCAGTCCGCCGCCGCCGTCGGCCACCCCGGCGACGATCGCCGAGATTTCCTCGTAGGCGGCACCGTACGTCGGGATCGGCGCACCGCTGCCGGTCTTGTGGAATGCGAAACGCGACGAGGACACCCCCAGCGCGCCCACCTCGATCGCCTCCGCGGCGAGTTTGCGCATCAGGGCCAGATCCTCGGCCGTCGCCGGTTCGCGGTCGGCGCCACGGCGGCCCATCACGTACACCCGAAGCGGCGAGTGCGGGAGATAGGCGGCGACGTCGATATCGCGCCGCCGCGAGTCCAGTGCGTCCAGGTACTGCGGGAATGTCTCCCAGTCCCACGGCAATCCGTCGGTCATCACCACCCCCGGGATGTCTTCGACACCGGCCATCACGTCGACGAGTACCTCATGGTCCGATGGCCGGCACGGGGCGAAACCGACCCCGCAGTTGCCCATCAGTGCGGTGGTGACACCGTGCGATGACGACGGCGACATCCGCTCGGACCAGATCGCCTGACCGTCGTAGTGGGTGTGCAGATCGACGAATCCGGGGGTGACGATCATGCCGGTGGCGTCGATCTCCCGCGCGCCGTGCCCATCGATCGCACCCACCGCGACGATGACCCCGTTGGAGATCGCGATATCGCCGGGATACGGTTCGCCGCCCAGTCCGTCGACGATGGTTCCGTTGCGGATGACGATGTCAAGGCCCATGAATGCAGGTTACGTCGCCGGTAGGGTCTGAGCCATGGCCGAACATTTTCCGGAAGCCGCCGCGGCCCGGGAGATTCTGCGCGATTCGTTCACCCGGATCATCGAGCATGTCGACGATCTCACCGATGACCTCGACGACCCTGCCTCGTTCTTCCGGCCGACCCCTGACGCCAACAGCATCTGCTGGCTGATCTGGCACAGCGCGCGCATCCAGGACGCCCAGCTGGCCGATATCGCCGGCATTGAGCAGGTGTGGTTCGCAGGGGGGTGGGTGGACCGCTTTGCATTGGATCTCCCGCGCGACGCCCACGGATACGGCCACACCGCCACGGAGGTCGGGAAGGTGCGGGTTCCCGCCGATCTGCTCGCCGGCTATTACCATGCGGTGCACAAGATGTCGCTGGAGTACGTCGCCAGCGTCACCGCGGAGGAACTCGCCCGCGTCGTCGATGAGAACTGGAGTCCGCCGGTGACCGCAAGCGTGCGACTCGTCAGCATCATCGACGACTGCGCCCAGCATCTGGGCCAGGCGAAGTACGTCCGGGGGATCGCGCCCTGAGCTTCGACCGGGCACTGCTGGGCTGGCCTTTCGTCGGCATGCCGCTGATGGTGCTGCTCGGGATGGGCGTCCGCAGCGGTGCCACCCCGGTGGACGGGTGGTTCCAGCAGGGGGGTGGATCGCCGCTGGGTTGGCTGCTGATGTTCACCGACGCCGGTACCGCCAAGGCGTTGATGATCGTCGCGATGATCGTGGCGGTGGCCAGACGGCTGTGGGCACTGGTGCCGCTGATCGTGGCGGTGCCGTTGCTGGCGGTTCTCGCGACGCAGACGCTCAAGCCGTGGTTCGGCCGGATGAAGGGCGATGCGCTGGCCTACCCGAGTGGGCACACCACCGTGATGATCGTGGTGCTGGGCATGCTGGTATTGGCCGTCGGGGTGCGGACCTGGGTCCTGCTGGCCGCCGCGGTATTCGCGGGGCTCGGCATCGTCGGGCAGGCCGTCACCTACCACTACTTCACCGACGCCGTCGGGTCGGTCCTGTTGGGCACCTCCCTGGTCTGCGTGGCGGCACTGATTCTGCGCCGGGCGCATCGGGGTACCCGCGGTAGCTGGCTACGATTGCGCCTGTGAGCGCCAGTGAGGAGGCTCAGTGAGGAGGCTCAGTGCGTTCCGCCGCAACGGTTCTGATGTGGCTGATCACCACGCTGCTCCTGGCGGCTGCGGTGCCGGCGGTCTGGGCCCAGCAGCACCTCGTCGATCGTGACGGCTATTCGGCTCTGGCACAGCGGGCGGCAGCAGATCCCGAGTTGCAGGCGGCCATGGCGGGCGAGTTGACCGCTCAGGTCGGTCGACTGGCCAGCGGGGTGGACTCATCCGTCGTGAGCCGGATCGCCGCCGCCTACACCTCCGGGTCGGCATTCCCCGCGCAGTTCGCCCAGGCCAATGGATTCGCCCACCGCTGGCTGTTCACCACCGCGATTCCCTCCACCCTGGACCCGCAGGGGCGCTGGGTGATCGATCTCGCGCCGATGCTGTCCGATGTGGCTTTCGTCCAAACCCTGAACGACTACAACGTCGCCGTTCCGGATTCGCTGCCCATTCCGCTGACCGACGAGGCGCCGGCATTTCTGCGGCCCGGCGCGTTGCGTGCGGTGGGCCTGTGGGGACCGTGGATCAGCATCGGGCTGGCCGTGTTGACCGGGGCCGCCGCGCTGTTGACGCTGTTCGCCGCTCGCAGTCGAGGCCGAGCCCTGGCCGCACTCGGGGTTTCGGGGTTACTCGTCGGGGGCGCGGGCTGGGCGGCAATCGAATTCGCTCAGCGCTATCTCCGCGACGCACTGAACAATACGTCCGGAACCGCCCGGCGGGTCGCCGACGTGATGGTGGCCACCGCACAGGACAGCATGCATCAATGGCTCAACGTCACCCTCGTCGTCGGTGGTGGTCTCGTGATCGTCGGAGTGATCGTCTCACTGCTGGGCGGCCTGGCGCGCTCGGCCTAATGCCCGGTGCAGGAACGAGAATGACAGCGCGCTCTTGAAGGCGGTCTGGGCGTTGTCGGCCGCACCGGCGTGCCCGCCCTCGATGTTCTCGTAGTACCAGATCGTGTTCCCGGCATCTTCCAGAGCCGCAGTCATCTTCCGGGCGTGCCCGGGGTGTACCCGATCGTCGCGGGTGGACGTCGTCATCAGTACTGGGGGGCAACCCTTTTCGGCACGGATGTTCTGATACGGCGAGTACTCGGAGATGAAGGCCCAGTCATCGGGATCGTCCGGATTGCCGTACTCGGCGACCCACGACGCCCCGGCCAGCAGGAGGTGGAATCGCTTCATGTCCAGCAGCGGTACCTGGCACACCAGGGCGCCGAACAACTCCGGGTATCGGGTCATCATGATGCCCATCAGCAGTCCGCCGTTGCTGCCGCCCTGTGCGCCAAGCAGATCGGCGGTGGTGATGCCCCGGGCGACGAGATCGCGAGCCACCGAAGCGAAGTCCTCGGCCACCTTGTGTCTGCCTTCGCGCATCGCCTGGGTGTGCCAGCCCGGACCGTATTCCCCGCCGCCGCGGATGTTGGCCAGTACGTAGGTTCCGCCGCGCGATAGCCACAGTCGGCCCAGAACTCCGCCGTAGCTGGGTGTTTGGGCTACCTCGAACCCGCCGTATCCGCCCAGAAGCGTCGGTTGCGGGGACGTGCAATCACTTGGGCCGACAACGAAATACGGGATCCGGGTGCCGTCGTCGGAGGTTGCGAAATACTGCGTCACCGACAGGCCGGACGTGTCGAAGAACGACGGGGCGGTCTTGATCACCTCAAGTGTGCGGCCGGCGCGTCCGTGCAGCAGTTGCGAGGGGGTGAGGAAGCCGCTGGAATCCAGGAAGATCTCGTCACCGGTGTGGTCGGTAGCCACGATGACCGTGTTGCCGCTGGCCTCGGTGCCGGATACCGGCTCGCGTTCCCAGGTGCCCGGGGTGACGATCTCCACCCGACTTGCCACATCGGCCAACGTCACCATCACTATCCGGTCCCGAGTCCATGCGTACTGGTGCAGACAGGTGTGCTCGTCGGGCTCGAAGACCAGGCTCAATTCAGCTGTGCCGTCGAGGAATTGCTCATAGTCGGCGGCCAGCAGGGAACCCGCTCGGTAGAAACCGGACGGGTGGTTCCAGTCGGTGCGCAACTCGATCAGCAGCCAGTCCCGGTGTACTGAGACGCTGGCGTCCGAGGGAGCGTCGATGCGCACCAGTTCCCCGGAGCGCAGTTGGTAGACCTGGTCGTTGAAGAAGTCGATCGCGCGGTAGATCATCGTGCGCTGGTAGCCAGGAGTGCGATCGACTCCGGCCGTGACCAGGACGTCCTCCGGTGACCCGGAGAACAGCGTGGGCGCATCGGCGAGCGGCTCGCCGCGCCGCCAGCGCTTGACCACCCGCGGATAGCCGGACTCGGTGAGCGATCCCGGTCCGAAATCGGTTCCGACCAGGACGGTGTCGTGGTCCTCCCAGGCCACTCGTGACTTCGCCTCCGGAAGTTCGAAGCCGCCTGGGACGAACGACCGGGTCCGCATGTCGAATTCGCGGACCACCGTCGCGTCGGAACCCCCACGGGACAACGAAATCAGCGCCAGCGTGTGGTCGGGTTCGATGACGTCGGCGCCGGCCCACACCCAGTTCTCCCCGTCGGTCCGGGCCAACTCGTCGACGTCGATGATCACGTCCCAGTCCGGATCGGAACGGCGGTAGCTGTCCAGGGTGGTACGCCGCCACAGCCCCCGGGGGTTGGCCGCGTCGCGCCAGAAGTTGTAGAGGTGATCACCGCGGCGCCGGACGTAGGGGATCCGGGTGTCGGTGTCGAGCACTTCCAGTGCCTCGGTCCGCAACCGGTCGAATCGTTCGTCGCTGAACGCGGCAAGGGTGGTCTGGTTACGCTCACGCACCCAATCCAGGGCGTCGTCACCGTCGATATCTTCCAGCCACAGGTAGGGGTCGTCGGCCATGCCGCCATTCTTGCCGTAGCGGTAGTGTGAGCTGCGTTACATGCCCCCATGGAAGGAAATCGCCGATGGCCGTTTACGCACGTCCGGGCGCCCCCGACGCTCTGATGGCGTTCCAGAGCCGCTACCAGAATTTCATCGGGGGTGATTGGGTTCCGCCGGCCGGCGGGCAGTACTTCGAGGCGCTCTCGCCGGTCAACGGGCAGCCGTTCTGCGAGGTGGCCCGGTCGACGGCCGCCGATATCGACAAGGCCCTCGATGCCGCGCACGCCGCCGCACCGGCCTGGGGCAGAACCTCGCCGGCGCAGCGGGCGGTGATCCTGAACGCGATCGCCGATGTCATCGAGGCGAACCTGGAGAAGATCGCCCTGGCCGAGTCGTGGGACAACGGTAAGCCGATCCGCGAGACGCTCAATGCCGATATCCCGTTGGCGGTGGACCATTTCCGCTACTTCGCGGGAGCGATCCGCGCCCAGGAGGGCACGCTGTCCCAGATCGACGAGGACACCGTGGCCTACCACTTCCACGAACCGCTCGGGGTGGTGGGACAGATCATCCCGTGGAACTTCCCCATCCTGATGGCGGTGTGGAAACTGGCGCCGGCGCTGGCCGCCGGTAACGCCGTGGTGCTCAAACCGGCCGAGCAGACCCCGGCCTCGGTGCTCTACCTGATCTCGTTGATCGCCGATCTGCTGCCGGCGGGTGTGGTCAACGTGGTCAACGGTTTCGGGGTGGAGGCGGGCAAGCCGCTGGCATCGAGCAACCGGATCGCCAAGATCGCCTTCACCGGCGAGACCACGACCGGGCGGCTGATCATGCAGTACGCCAGCCAGAACCTGATCCCGGTCACCCTGGAACTGGGCGGCAAGAGTCCCAATATCTTCTTCGCGGATGTGATGGACGCGGCCGACGACTTCCAGGACAAGGCTCTGGAGGGTTTCGCGATGTTCGCCCTCAACCAGGGCGAGGTGTGCACCTGTCCGTCCCGGTCGCTGATCCAGGCCGATATCTACGACGATTTCCTGGCGCTGGCCGCGATCCGAACCAAGGCGATCCGGCAGGGCGACCCACTGGACACCGAGACGATGGTCGGGGCGCAGGCCTCCAACGATCAGCTGGAGAAGATCCTGTCCTATATCGAGATCGGCCGCAGTGAGGGCGCGACGGTGATCTCCGGCGGTGAGCGCGCCGATCTCGGCGGGGATCTGGCCGGTGGCTACTACGTGCAGCCGACGATCTTCGCCGGGGACAACGCGATGCGGGTCTTCCAGGAGGAGATCTTCGGCCCGGTGGTCTCGGTGGCGTCGTTCACCGATTACGACGATGCGATCCGGATCGCCAACGACACCCTCTACGGTCTGGGTGCCGGGGTGTGGAGCCGCAACGGCAACGTCGCCTACCGGGCCGGACGCGATATCAAGGCCGGTCGGGTGTGGACGAACTGCTATCACATGTATCCCGCGCACGCGGCCTTCGGCGGGTACAAGCAGTCCGGTATCGGCCGGGAGAACCACAAGATGATGCTCGGCCACTATCAGCAGACCAAGAATCTGCTGGTGTCGTACAGCAACAAGGCGCAGGGGTTTTTCTGATGAGCGCTTGCGCGAAGAAGGTCGGATTCTGATGAGCGCTTGCGCGAAGAAGGTCGGATTCTGAGCCCGGACGGTGGCCGGGCCGCCCCGCCCCGGGTGCTCATCACCGCCGCTGCCGCAGACCTGTTGCGCCGCCTGCAGGAGCGGCACGGACCGGTGATGTTCCACCAGTCCGGCGGATGCTGCGACGGTTCCTCGCCGATGTGTTACCCGACCGGCGAGTTCATCGTCGGGGACCGCGATGTCCTGCTCGGTGAACTCGAGGGTGCCCCGGTATGGATTTCCGGCCCGCAATTCGAGACCTGGAAGCACACCCAGGTGACCATCGACGTGGTGCCCGGCCGCGGCGGCGGATTCAGCCTGGAGGCCCCCGAGGGCGTGCGGTTTCTCATCCGGGGCCGGGCTTTCACCCCCGCGGAGAACACCCTGCTGGCGGCCGAGTCGCCGGTCACCGGCGCAGACCTGGCGGATTAGCGGTACGGCGCGCCGAAGCGGCTGCGGGGTTGCCGACCGTTCGCTGGGTATCGTCGACGATCGTGATACCCCTGCCTCGGGCATGGCTGCTCACAAGCGCATTGCTCCTCGGCTGCGTCGCGGGTCAGATCGCCGCGGTCGTGGCCAAGTTGACGGTTCATGCAACCATTCGCCCTGATCTCGTGGTCGCATTGGTCATCGGGGTGCCGAGCGTGATCGGGATGATGCTGATTCTGGTCGCCGGCCGACGCTGGGTCACCGCGGCCGGCGCGTTCGTCCTGGCGATGGCGCCCGGGTGGCTGTCGGTGTTGTTGCTGCTGCAGGTGGTGTCGGAATGACTGACACCGTGTCGCCTATCACCGGGCCGCACCTGACACCGATGTTCGCCACCGGCGCCCAGCCGGAGATGTCGCCGAACACCGAACCGCATCATGCGCCGATCTTCGACACCGGTCCCCATCCGGATCCGCTGCGGCCGGTCGGCCAGCAGTCCGAGCCGGTCGCGGAGCCTGAACTGGCAGTGCAGCCCGAGCCTGTCGCGGAACCGGAACCTGTCGTGCCGGAATCTGTGGTGCCTGAGGCATCGGTCGAACCTGCGTCGGTCGAGTTTCAGTCCGACCCCGACCCAGACTGCGACCCCGAACCGGAGGCCGGCCACGAAATCGAGCATGGCCCGGCGGCGCAGGCCGGGTTCGAGGCCGAAGCGGTGATCGCCCCGGAACCGGTGGTGGCCACCCCCGAATCGTCTCAGGCCTTCAGCGCCCTGGACACCGACGACACCGACGCCTTCCTGCGCTCGGTCACCGGTCACATGCCCGCCGTGGTCCCCGCTCAGCCCGTCGTCGTCCCAGGCGCCTACCAGTTCGTCAAACGCTGGAAGTTCGCGCTCATCGTGGCCGGGGTCTGGGTACTGGCCGCAGCTGCCGGTCTGGGTTTCTACTTCTGGTGGTACACGTCGCTGACCAAGACCGTGCCGGTGTTCGGCATCCTGCTGTTCATGGTCACGTGCATGGTGGCGAGCCTGCTCGTCTCCATGGTGCCCAACCGACCGCAGGTGAGCGCCCTGGCGATCGCCCTGATGGCCGCACCGCTGGCGTCGACGGCGGCGGCCGCCGTCCTTCACGGTGCCTATTACTTCGAATGGATTGCCCGTCCAGTAATAGGGTAGCGACGTGACCCACTTTGACGTCGTCGTCCTCGGTGCCGGCCCCGGCGGATACGTCGCGGCTATCCGCTGCGCCCAACTCGGCCTGAACACCGCCATCATCGAACCCAAGTACTGGGGCGGTGTGTGCCTCAACGTGGGCTGCATCCCGTCCAAGGCGCTGCTACGCAACGCCGAGTTGACCCATATCGTCACCAAGGAAGCCGCGACGTTTGGGTTCACCGGGCAGATCACCGCCGACTTCGGCGCGGCATTCGACCGCAGCCGCAAGGTGGCCGACGGCCGCGTCGCCGGCGTGCACTATCTGATGAAGAAGAACAAGATCACCGAGATCCACGGCTACGGCAGGTTCACCGACGCCAGCACCATCGCGGTACAACTCAACGATGGCGGGACCGAGACGGTCACCTTCGCCAACGCGATCATCGCCACCGGCAGCAGCACCCGGTTGATCCCCGGGACCGCGTTGTCGAAGAACGTCGTCACCTATGAGGAGCAGATCCTCGACCGGGAACTGCCCCGCTCGATCGTCATCGCCGGTGCCGGTGCGATCGGGATGGAGTTCGCCTACATCATGGTCAACTACGGCGTCGACGTGACGATCGTCGAGTTCCTGCCCCGCGCGTTGCCCAATGAGGATGCCGAGGTTTCCAAGGAGATCGAGAAGCAGTACAAGAAGCTCGGTGTCAAGATCCTCACCGGCACCAAGGTGGAGTCCATCACGGACAATGAGGCCGACGGGTCCGTCTCTATCGTGGTCAGCAAGGACGGCAAGACCGAGGAACTCAAGGCCGATACGGTGATGCAGGCCATCGGTTTCGCACCCAATATCGAGGGTTTCGGGCTGGAGACGACGGGAGTGGCGCTGACCGACCGCGGTGCCATTGCGATCGACGACTACATGCGCACCAATGTCCCGAACATCTACGCGATCGGAGATGTGACCGCCAAGCTGCAACTGGCCCACGTTGCCGAGGCGATGGGTGTGGTCGCAGCCGAAACCATCGGCGGCGCGGAGACCATGACCCTGGGCGACTACCGGATGATGCCGCGGGCGACGTTCTGCCAGCCACAGGTCGCCAGTTTCGGGCTCACCGAGGAGCAGGCCCGCGACGAGGGGTACGACGTCAAGGTCGCCAAGTTCCCGTTCACCGCCAACGGCAAGGCGCACGGATTGGCCGACCCGACCGGTTTCGTCAAGGTGATCGCCGACGCCAAGTACGGCGAATTGCTCGGTGCCCACCTGATCGGGCCGGACGTTTCAGAACTCGTGGCCGAATTGACGCTGGCGCAGAAGTGGGATCTCACCGCCAATGAATTGGCCCGAAACGTGCACATCCACCCGACGTTGTCGGAGGCGCTGCAGGAATGCTTCCACGGCCTCGCCGGCCACATGATCAATTTCTGAGGCGGCCGCCGTGCGACCGGTTGTCATAGCCGGCGTCGGTGGACTGGTGCTGGGCCACATCCTCTGGCTGATCGGCATCACGTTCGCCACGCGGTCGGCCTCTCGCAGCACCTGGGTGCTGGTGGTGTCGGGTCTGGTTGTTGTCGGTGCGGCAGCGGCGATCTATCTGGCCTGGCAGCGCTACCAGCGTGGCGACTTCACCAGGGCGGCCTTCCTGGCCGCGCTCCCCGTCGCGCCGATGATCTTCACCACCGTCGTCCTCGGGGTCACCTACCTCTGAGGTGCGATTGCGGGGCCGTAACCGGACCGTGACCGCCTTAACAGGAAATACTTCGGATCGGTAGGGGGCAACCCTCAGCCCGGCTGATTACCTTCGGATTCATGATGCAGCCGGTGGTCTCCTACCTGATCGCATCGATGGCTTTTGCGGCACTGTTCTTCGTGCTGGCCGCCCGATTCCGCACCGCCGGAGTTCAGCCGCCGGAACACCCCGGACTTGTTTCGGTCATCGGTGGGGTTGCCTGGCCGCTGGTCTTGGTGGGTCTCCTGGAACTAGGAGCGGTAGCGCTGGTCAGGAAACGGCTCGCAGCGGGGCAGTCCCCGGTGACCGGCGACGGGCTCCCGTTGGCTCCCGTCTCGGCACCGGCAAGAACGTTTTCGCACGTGTGACCGTGCGTGCCGAGGTGTCGTCCCGGCTAATCCGGGAAGTCCATCGGGACCCGCAACGCCGCCAGTATCCCGGCGATCGCATCGTAATGCCCTGCCAGAGTGCAGAATTCGATGAGCTGCTGCCGGTTGAGGTGCCCTGACAGCGCCGCGAAGGTCTCGTCGGAGAGATCTCGGTCGGTGACGAACTCGTCGACCGCCTGCAGCAGGGTCTTTTCCCGGTCGGTCAGACCCTCCGCGGTCGGCCCGGCGAAGATCCGTTGCTGCAACGCCGCGTCCAGGCCGCGTGAGCGGGCCAGCCGCCGGTGTTGCTGCAACTCATACTCCGAACCGCGCAGATGGCCCACCCGCAGGATCACCAGTTCTTTGTCCCGCTTGGGCAGCTTGCCCCAGTTCAGCAGCATGCCGGAATACGGCAGGAAGGACAGAAAGAGCAGCTTGTGTTGCCCCAACGTGGTGAACAGGTGCATCTGCGGAGCGCGAATGGATCGGGCGGCCAGTCGGGAGATGATCCAGTTGACCAGACCGAGTTCCCGGCGGCCACCGGCCGGGATGCGCTGAAGCCCACTCACGGGTTCTCCTTGACCAGGTAGGGCGAGACCGTGCTGCGATGCTCGTCGATGTCCAGGGCTCGGCCCAGGGCGGGGAAGGCCCGCTGCGGGCAGTTGTCCCGCTCGCATACCCGGCATCCGGCGCCGATCGGGGTGGCGCTGTCCGAGGACAGGTCCAGGCCCCGGGAATACACCAGCCGGTTACCATGGCGCACTTCGCATCCCAGGCCGATCGCGAACGTCTTGCCGGGCTGGCCGTACCGGTGTGCGCGGCGCTCCACGGTCCGCGCCACCCACATGTAATTGCGGCCGTCCGGCATCTGGGCGATCTGAACCAGGATCTTGCCGGGGTTGGAGAATGTCTCGTAGACGTTCCAGAGCGGGCATGTCCCGCCCGAGGACGAGAAGTGGAATCCGGTGGCGGACTGCCGTTTCGACATGTTGCCGGCCTTGTCTACCCGGACGAACGAGAACGGCACCCCCCTCATCGAGGGTCGCTGGAGGGTGGACAACCGATGGCAGACCGTCTCGTAGCTCACCTGGTAGAAGGCCGAGAGGCGTTCGATGTCGTAGTTGAAATTCTCACTGGCGTCGTGGAACTGCTGGTAGGGCAGCACCGCCGCGGCGGCGAAGTAGTTGGCCATGCCCAGTCTCGCCAGTCGGCGCGACTCCTCGCTGGTGAATTTACCGTCGGTGACCATGGTGTCGATCAGATCGCCGACCTCCAGATAGGCCAGTTCGGCGGCCATCCTGAACACCTGCTGACCCGAGGACAAGTGGGTCGAGATCTCCAGTGTCTTCGATCCAGGGTGGTACCGGTGCAGGACGGTGTCGCCCAGGTCGATGCGCCTGATGATGTGCACGCCGTGCACTTCGGTCAGCCGGCGGGACAACTCGCCGGCAAGATCGCCGCGGTGCATCCGCATCCGAACGGTGAGATCCTCTGCGGCGGTGTCGAGTTCGTGCAGGTAGTTCTGTCGTTGGTAGAAGTAGTCTCGGACCTCCTCGTGCGGCATGGTGATCGAACCGCTGCCACTGCCGTCGGTGAACCGGTCCTCGGTGGCCTCGGCGAGTTGGGCCGTGGTGATCCGGTAGCGCCGGTGCAGGTTGACCACCGCGCGGGCGATCGCGGGGTGATCGCTGACCATCTGGGCGACCTCGGTCGGGTCGACGCCGGCGTCGAGATCGCGGTCGACCATCACCTCGCGCAATTCCGCCACCAAACGGGTGTCGTCGTGGGAGGCGAAGAACGTCGCGTCGACGCCGAAAACCTCGGTGATACGCAGCAGCACCGCAACGGTCAGTGGGCGGACATCGTGCTCGATCTGGTTGAGGTAGCTCGGCGAGATCTCGAGCATCTGGGCTAGAGCGGCTTGACTGAACCCGCGTTCGCTGCGCAGTTGGCGTACCCGCGACCCGACGAAGGTCTTCGGCATTTCGTCAGCGTACCGACTGCCTAAGAACAGCCGGTTGGCATGCTTGCTGGCGTTTGGCATGATCCCGATCTATGGGCAGCAGCGGAGTGGCAGCGAACGGCGGCCTGGCCAAGATGCTGATGCCCGTTCCGGACCCGCACCCCGACGTGTTCGACCGGCAGTGGCCGCTTCGGCCGGCTGATGTCGACCGACTGGGGCGACTGCGCATGGACGCGGCGCTGCGCCACATCCAGGACATCGGCCAGGACCAATTGCGGGAGATGGGCCACAACGACACCCACCCGCTGTGGATCGTCCGGCGGACCATGGTCGACATGATCGGTCCGATCGAGTTCCAGGACATGTTGCGCTTGCGCCGGTGGTGCTCCGGTGCGTCCAACCGGTGGTGCGAGATGCGGGTTCGCATCGACGGCCGCAAGGGCGGACTCATCGAGTCCGAGGCGTTCTGGATCAACTTCAACCGGGAGACCCGTGGGCCGGCCCGGATTGCCGACGACTTCATGGAGGCGTTGCTGCGCACCACCGACGTCGACCGGGTGCGATGGAAGGCGTATTTGTCGCCCGGGTCACGGTCGGACGCCGACGAGATCCGGGAGTTCCCGATCCGGGTCAGCGATATCGACCTGTTCGACCATGTCAACAACTCGGTCTACTGGAAGGTCGTCGAGGAGTTCCTCGCTCCGCACCCGGAGTTGCTCGAGGCCCCGCTTCGGGTCACGATCGAGCACGACGCGGCGGTGGCGTACGGCGACAAACTCGAGGTGCTCCTGCATGTGTATCCGCCCGGATCCACCGATAAGTTCGGGCCCGAGCTGACCGACCGCACGGTGAGAACGCTCACATACGTCGTTGGCGACGAGACGAAAGCCGTCGCGGCGATCTTCGCTCTGTGACCGCATCCGCTCCGGGTGGACCCCGATTGACCTGCACAATCAAGTTACCTCCCGGTAACAATTCCTCCTGCCCCCACCCCGACTTCGCAAACTTCGCAAGTTAACCCCACAATTGTTGCCAAAATTGGCAATGGGAACGATTTGAGCTGCGCATATCGACTGTGGGATTGTCGTGTTAGCACATCAGCAAAGAGTCCCGGGCGTTAGCAGAGGTTGTCATAAGTCTGCGCCTGGCGGTGACAACGAAGGAGAGTCCCCATGTCCCGTTCCATGTCCGAGGTCGGAAAGCCCAAGAGTGCCGCAGATATCCGGCGCGACTGGGACACCAATCCCCGGTGGAAGGGGATCACCCGCACCTACTCCGCGGAGGATGTCGTCGCCCTGCAGGGCAGTGTCGTCGAGGAGCAGACACTGGCCCGCCGGGGAGCCGAGATCCTGTGGAGTCAGCTGCACGACATGGACTTCGTCAATGCCCTGGGCGCGCTGACCGGCAACATGGCCGTCCAGCAGGTTCGCGGCGGTCTCAAGGCCATCTACCTCTCCGGATGGCAGGTCGCCGGCGACGCGAACCTGTCCGGCCACACCTACCCCGACCAGAGCCTGTACCCGGCTAACTCGGTTCCGCAGGTGGTCCGCCGCATCAATAACGCGCTGTTGCGCGCCGACGAGATCGCCGCGGTCGAAGGTGATACCTCGATCGACAACTGGCTGGTTCCGATCATCGCCGACGGCGAGGCCGGATTCGGTGGTGCACTCAACGTCTACGAACTGCAGAAGGCGATGATCGCCGCCGGTGTCGCGGGCTCGCACTGGGAGGACCAACTGGCCTCGGAGAAGAAGTGCGGCCACCTCGGTGGCAAGGTGCTGATCCCCACCCAGCAGCACATCCGCACGCTCACCTCGGCGCGGCTGGCAGCGGATGTCTGCGACGTCCCGACCGTGGTCATCGCCCGTACCGACGCCGAGGCGGCCACTCTGATCACCTCCGACGTCGACGAGCGCGATCAGCCGTTCGTCACCGGTGAGCGCACCGCCGAGGGTTTCTACCACGTCAAGAACGGCCTCGAGCCCTGCATTGCCCGCGCCAAGGCCTACGCGCCGTACTCCGACCTGATCTGGATGGAGACCGGCACACCGGACCTGGAGCTCGCGGCCACGTTCGCCGAGGGTGTGAAGTCCGAATTCCCCGATCAGATGCTGGCCTACAACTGCTCGCCGTCGTTCAACTGGAAGGCGCACCTGGACGACGCCACCATCGCGAAGTTCCAAAAGGAGCTGGGCGCAATGGGATTCAAGTTCCAGTTCATCACGCTGGCCGGCTTCCACGCGCTGAACTACTCGATGTTCGACCTGGCCTACGGCTACGCCCGCAACCAGATGTCGGCCTACGTCGAACTGCAGGAGCGCGAGTTCGCCGCAGAGGAACGCGGCTACACCGCCACCAAGCATCAGCGTGAGGTCGGCGCCGGCTACTTCGACCGGATCGCCACCACGGTTGACCCGAACTCGTCGACCACCGCGCTCGCGGGTTCGACCGAAGAGGGCCAGTTCCACTGAGCCGCTAACCCGCCGAGCAGACGCAAACTCGCACATTTGACGCACTGATA
>LFFF01000055.1 GCA_001510415.1 Actinobacteria bacterium casp-actino6
GTCCGGAAGATGCTCCAGCCGACCAGGGTGCCCAGCGCGATCGACAGGATTGCCGAGCCAACTTGGCCCAGGTCGGAGAGGTCGGCGTTCCCGCCGGTGGCGGCCTGGCTGACGTACATGAAGCTCGTCGTCGAAGGGACCAGTGACCAGAACGACACCACGATGAGAACCACTGCCGGCGGCGCGGTCCTGATCCGGGCGGCCAGGTTGGCGAAGAGCACCGCCACGATCGCGCCGAGGAAACCGGCGTGGACCGGGGCGATCACGGTACTGGCGATCTGCTGGGTGATCAGCGCGACGGCGATCGCGGCGGTCAACCAGAACAGCGAGCCGCGTGGCGCGGAGAGGTATACCGATAAGCTCAGGCCGACGACGACGATCGCCAGGTAGAGCGACCACCAGCCCATCTGCGGCGACGGGGTCTGCGGAGCCACCGGCCCGGCGAGGTGCATGCCGATGATCACCCCGAATACCAGCAACGCCAGTTGCGAGATCCCGTACACCACCCGGCTGGCCCCGGAAATGATCTGGGAGGCAGCCAGTTCGGTGGCGCCGACGGCCAGGGCCATGCCCGGTATGGCGGCCACCAGGGCCGGGCTGATCACCCGCAGCAGGCCGTCGTTGGCGCTTTCGGCGACGAACCAGACGGCCAGCAGGGTCACGACGAACGCAGCAAGCGTCGGCAGGATCGGGGTCAGAGATGGAAGCGGCTCGCTGAGCATCAGGATCGCCCCGGCCACCAGACCGAGGAAGAAGTAGCCGGGCAGCGACGCCCAGGTCGGGTTGATCATCATCCCGAACCCCACCGAGGTGACCGCGGATGCGGTAATGGTGGCCACCTTGCCGAACCGGGGTGGCCTACTGCGGGCCGCGGCCACCGCGGCGACCGCGTCGGTGGGGGTGATCGCGCCGGCCTCGGCCAGGCTGGCGATCTGGTCGATCCGGCCGGCGGCGTCGAGTTGCAGCGACGACCGGGTCGATCCGTCGATCTCGTAGGCGTCCCGGCCGATCTGGATCAAGAGCATGGTCGGCAGGACCACCGTGCGCACCCGATCGGTGGTGTATTTGTCGGCGATCAGGGTCAGTCGGTCCTTCACGATCGACGTCGGCTGAGAGACCTCGACCAGGGCGATACCGATCTCCCGAAGCATCGCCGCGACGTCGTCCGGGTCGTAGGAGTCCGGGGGAGCCAGTGCGGCCGGCGGGGTCTTGCGCAGCGCGTTCAGGATCCGGCGGCGACGGTCATGCCGGTTCACGGAGCGGCCGTTCCGGCCTGCTGCCTGCGGGCCCGGGCGGCCTGCCACGGCCAGTAGCCGGTGACCTCGAGTTGCAGCGAGAAACTCAGGAAGGTCCTGATCAGCACGATGCCGCCCAGTACCGCAACGCTGCTGGCGTTGGGCGTGATGGCCACGGTGCGGATGATGTCGGCGGCCACCAGGAACTCCAGGCCCAGCAGGATGGACCGGCCCAATTGTTCGCGAAACACCCGGTAGACGTCCCCGGACTTGCGGTGCAATCGCGATAACGCACCGGCCGCGGAGATCAGGGCGCCGATCGCGATGGTCGCGACGCCGACGCCGTCGATGACCTTGCCCACCGTCTCGATGACCTCATAGAAGCTCATCGCAAGGAGTCTAGGGAGCCACCGGTCGGAGTCCGGGCTTCACAGCCCGTCCACAGCGGGGGCATAGGGACGGCCCAGAGCGGCGCCCATACTTGAGGCATGACGTCATCCGCGGCTCAGCGCGTCGTGATGCGGCGCGCCGACGGCAGCCCGATCAGGATCCTCGTCGTCGACGACGAGGCCGTACTCGCCGAGATGGTGTCGCTGGCATTGCGCTACGAGGGCTGGACCATCGGCACGGCTGCCGACGGGGCGTCGGCGGTCGCCACCGCCCGGGAACTGCGCCCCGACGCGGTGGTGCTCGATGTGATGCTGCCCGATATGAGTGGGCTCGACGTGCTGCGCACGCTGCGTGAGAACAGTCCTGGGTTGCCGGTTCTGCTGCTGACCGCCAAAGACGCCGTCGAGGACCGCATCGCCGGACTGACGGCCGGCGGTGACGACTATGTCACCAAGCCGTTCTCCATCGAGGAGGTGGTGCTGCGGCTGCGGGCGCTGCTGCGGCGCACCGGGATCAGCGCCGAGGACAACAGCGCCCAGATCGTGGTCGGCGACCTGATACTCGACGAGGACAGCCACGAGGTGAGCCGCGGAGGCGAGCCGATCGTGCTGACCTCCACGGAGTTCGAACTGCTGCGGTATCTGATGCGCAACCCCAAGCGGGTGCTGTCCAAAGCGCAGATTCTCGACCGGGTGTGGAGCTACGACTTCGGCGGCCGGTCCAATATCGTCGAGCTCTACATCTCCTATCTGCGCAAGAAGATCGACAGCGGTCGCGAACCGATGATCCACACGTTGCGCGGCGCGGGTTATGTCCTTAAGCCGGCCTAGCCGATGGTCGCTGCGGGCCCGCCTGCTGGCCGGGCAACTCGCCCTGCTGACCGCGGTCTGCATCGGGATCGGGACGGTCACCGAGGTGGCGCTGTACCGGTACTTGGTGGGCGAGCTGGACAGCCAGCTGCTCCAGATCGCGCAGCGCTCCTCGATGATGGAGCGTCGGCCGCCACTACCGGAATATCCGCACTCCCGGCCGCTGCGGCCGCGGCCCGGACCCGGGCCGGACTTCCTCGATGCCCCCGGTCAGCCGATCGGGATGGTGGCCGTGGCGGTCAACGGTGCCGGCACGGTCACGGCGGGCATGCTCGGTCGCAGCGGTGACCGCGACCCGCTATCGGCAACCGCGGTCGGGCAACTCGCCGACCTGCCGGGCCAACGGGGCCCGGTCACCCGCAACCTCGACGGGCTGGGCCGCTACCGGCTGGTGACGATGCCCGCCCGGCGCGGCGGCAGCACCCTGGTGATCGGGTTGAGCATGGGTAACGTCGAGCAGACGCTGGCCCGGGTGGCGCTGATCTTTGCGGTCGTCACGACCCTGGCACTGCTCATCGCGATATCGGTCGGGATGCTGATCATCCGCCGCGCGCTGTCACCGCTGAACCGGGTGGCCGGCGCGGCCGGGGCAGTCGCGGACCTGCCACTGGATCGCGGCGAGGTGGCGCTGCCGGTACGGGTCAACGATGCCGACGCCAACCCGAACACCGAGGTCGGTCGGCTCGGCCTGGCGGTCAATCGGATGCTCGACCACATCGCCGCCGCGCTGTCGACCCGGCAGGCCAGCGAGAGCCGGGTGCGTCAGTTCGTCGCCGACGCCAGCCACGAACTGCGGACGCCGCTGGCCGCCATCCGGGGCTACACCGAACTGGCCCAGCGCCGGCGTGCCGAGGTGCCCGACGATGTCGCCCATGCGATGAGCCGGGTCGAGTCCGAAGCCGACCGGATGACCCATCTGGTGGAGGACCTGCTGCTGCTGGCCCGGCTGGACTCCGGGCGCCCCCTGGGCAGCGAGCCCGTCGACCTGGCCAGGCTGTGCGCCGATGTGATCAGCGACGCCCACGCCGCGGGCCGCGGGCATCATTGGACCCTGGACGTGCCCGCCGAGCCGATCCTGGTCGCCGGTGACGACGCCCGCCTGCACCAGGTGGTGGCCAATCTGCTGGCCAATGTCCGGGTGCACACCCCGCCCGGCACGTCGGTGACGGTGGCGTTGACCGCCGATGCCGACCAGGCGGTGCTGCGGGTGACCGACGACGGCCCGGGTATCCCGGCCGAGTTGCAGTCCGAGGTGTTCGAACGATTCGCCCGGGCCGACACCTCGCGCTCCCATCGGGACGGTTCCACCGGCCTCGGCCTGGCCATCGTCTCGGCGGTGGTGCGCGCCCATCACGGCACGATCGAACTGCGCAGTGCGCCAGGGCATACCGAGTTCACCGTCCGGTTACCGGTCGGGTCCGCAGGCCCCCGCCCCGACCCGTCGTAGCGCAATCGGTTCTAGCAGGGAAGAATTCGCGGAATGGACCAGAAATCCCCGACATCGGCGATCACGGCGGCCAACGCCGGTCACCTGAATTCGCTCCCGTTCGACGACACCCGCGATGTCGAGGACGCCGAACGCGGCTTCCTCGGCGCACTGGAGCCGTGTGTCATCACCGCCGCCGACGGCCGGGTGGTGTGGGACAACGACGTCTATGACTTCCTGGGTGGCGAGGCGCCCCCGTCGGTACACCCCAGCCTGTGGCGGCAGTCCGCGCTGGTCGCCAAACAGGGCCTCTACGAGGTGGTCGAGGGGATCTATCAGGTCCGCGGCCTGGACCTGTCCAACGTCACCTTCATCGAGGGCGATACCGGCGTCATCGTCATCGACCCACTGGTGTGCACCGAGACCGCCGCCGCCGCGTTGGCGTTGTACCGGAGCCACCGCGGGGACCGCGCCGTCACCGCGGTGATCTACACCCACAGCCATGTCGATCACTTCGGCGGAGTTCTAGGGGTGACCACCCAGGCCGACGTGGACGCCGGCAAGGTCCCGGTCGTGGCACCGGAGGGTTTCATCGGCCACGCGGTCCAGGAGAACGTCTACGCCGGAACCGCGATGACGCGCCGAGCCGCCTATATGTACGGCACCGCCCTGGACCGCAGCCCGCAGGGACAGGTCGGTTGCGGACTGGGACAGGCCCCGTCGACCGGCGAGGTGGGCATCATCGTGCCGACCCTCGACATCACCACCACCGGGGAGACCCACACCATCGACGGGGTCCAGATCGAGTTCCAGATGGCGCCCGGCACCGAGGCGCCGGCCGAGATGCACTTCTATTTCCCCACGTTCCGGGCGTTGTGCATGGCCGAGAACGCCACCCACAACCTGCACAATCTGCTGACCCTGCGCGGCGCCCTGGTGCGTGACCCGCACGCCTGGTCGGGCTATCTCACCGAGGCCATCGACACCTTCGCCGACCGCACCGATGTGGTGTTCGCCTCGCACCACTGGCCCACCTGGGGCCGCGAGCGGATTGTGGAATACCTGTCGCTGCAACGGGATCTGTACGCCTATCTGCACGACCAGACGCTGCGGCAGCTCAACCAGGGCTACACCGGCATCGAGATCGCCGAGAGTTTCGCGATGCCGCCGGCCCTCGAGCGGGCCTGGCACACCCACGGCTACTACGGTTCGGTGAACCACAATGTCAAGGCGGTCTACCAGCGCTATATGGGCTGGTTCGACGGCAACCCCGGCCGGCTCTGGCCGCATCCGCCCGGGCAGGCCGGTCCGCGCTATGTCGCCGCGATGGGCGGTATCGACCGGGTGGTCCAGCTAGCCCAGGAGGCCTTCGATTCCGGTGACTTCCGCTGGGCGGCAACATTGTTGGACCATGCGATCTTCACCGACGAGGACCATGCCGGTGCCCGGGCCCTGTACGCGGACACCCTCGAGCAGATGGGCTACGGCGCGGAGTGCGCAACCTGGCGTAACTTCTTCCTGTCCGGGGCGACCGAACTGCGGACCGGCAACTTCGGCACGCCGGTGAGCACGCAGGCACCGACCATGCTCAGCCAGCTCACCCCGGAGCAGATGTTCGACGTGCTGGCGATCTCGGTCAACGGCCCCCGGGCCTGGGATCTGGACCTGGCATTGGACGTGACCTTCGCCGACCTCGGCACCAACTACCGACTGACGCTGCGCAACGGGGTGTTGGTCTACCGCAAGCGCCCCGCCGACGCGGCGACCGCTACGGCGACGGTCACGTTGGCTGCCAAGATGCGGCTGATGGCCGCGGCGCTGGGCGATTTCAGTTCCCCCGGACTGGACGTCACCGGCGATCCCGGTGCCCTGCAGGCCCTGCTCAGCGTGCTGGACCGGCCGGACCCGGCTTTCGACATCGTCACGCCGTGACGGTTCAGGGGAACCCGCCGTCGGCGTGCAGGATCGACCCGGTGGTGAAACTTGACGCGTCCGACATCAGAAACAGTGCGGCCCCGACGATCTCGGCCGGATCGCCGGCGCGCAGGTCACCCTATCGCCGGGAAGTTAGGCTGCGCCCATGCTGCTCCTGCTGATCCGGCATGCGCTGCCGCTGCGCACCGAGGCCGGGCAGGGGTCGGATCCCGACCTGACGCCGGAGGGCGTCGAACAGGCCCACCGGTTGCCGCGGGCGCTGGCCCGATTCCCGGTCAGTCGGCTGGTCAGCAGCCCACAGCGGCGGGCCTATCAGACGGCTGAACCGGTTGCCGCGGCGCGGAACCTGACCATCGACATCGATGAGCGACTGGCCGAATACGACCGCGGGATGTCGCACTACATTCCCCTCGAGCAGGTTCGTGCCGAGCGGCCGGAGGACTGGCAGCGAATGGTGGGCGGCCTGCTGCCCGCCACGGTGGACGCCGATGCCTTTCGCGGCCGGGTCCGGGCGGTCCTGGCCGATATCGTCGCCAAGGCCGGGCATGACGACACCGTCGCGGTGTTCAGCCACGGCGGGGTGATCAACCTGGTGCTGCATGAAATCCTGGGGACGCCGAATCTGTTGTCGTTCCCGATCGACTACGCATCGGTGACCCAGGTGCGTCATTCCCGGACGGGAAGGTTCTCGGTGGCCGGGGTCAACGGCATCGAGCACGTGTGGGACCTGCTGCCCCACCGGTTGCGCTGACCTTCTTCTCGCTGACCTACTTCTTCAGTGCGACTAGCAGGTTCTTCTTCGCCGCGCGCCGCAACTGGAACATCCGGGCGGCGCTCACCAATGCGGTGATCAGGCCGCCACCGACCGCGGCCAGCAGGATCGCCACCCCCAGTGGCAGGTCCCAATGCCAGGTGAGGAAGGTGAACTGCGTCGAGGCGGTGTTCTGCGTGATGAAGATCAGCAGCACGATCAGGATCAGGAAACCCAGGATCAACGACGACCACAATGCCGCCGCCCGGGTGAACTTGACGTCCTCGGCCTGCGCGGAGGAAGAATTGCCGGTGTCCGGGCCAGCTACCACCGGCGGCGACGGCTCGCCCGGCGCAACATTCGATTCGCTGCTCATAGGGCCATCTTTGCCTGCCGGGGCGCGGAAGAAAACCACCAAACCGGCAACGGGACCGTAACGGCAGGTGCCGGCCCCGACTGATCCAAACGGCGACAGGTGCCGGGTCGGGTCGATAGGGTCGGGCCTACGGGGTGAAAGGACGAACGGGTGCGACGCTGGTTGGCCGCGATCGCGTTGGCAGTGATGGTGCCGGTGCTGGGCGGCTGTGGAAGTTCCAACCCGCTGGGCGGCGGCACGGTTTCCGGTGACCTCAAATCGGTGGTGGTCGGGTCGGCGGATTTCCCGGAGTCGAAGATCATCGCCGAGATCTACGCCCAGGCACTGGAGACCAACGGGTTCACCGTGGTCCGGCAGTTCGGCATCGGAAGCCGGGAGACCTACATCCCGGCACTGCGCGACCACTCCATCGACCTGATCCCCGAGTACACCGGAACGCTGTTGCAGTACTTCGACCCCGACAGCACGGTCACCGCGCCGGAGAAGGTGGATCTGGAGTTGTACCGCGCGCTGCCCGGCGACCTGGCGATGCTCACCCCGTCGCCGGCCAACGACAGCGATACCGTGACCGTCACCGAGGCCACCGCGAAGAAGTGGAACCTCACCAGCATCGCCGATCTCGCCCCGCGTTCGGCCGAGGTGAAGTTCGGGGCGCCTTCGGAGTTCATCAAGCGCGCGCAGGGTCTGCCCGGGCTGAAAGCCAAGTACGGCCTGGATATCGCCCCGGATAATTTCGTCGCGATCAGCGACGGGGGCGGACCGGCGACGGTACGGGCACTGGTGGACGGCACCGTCACCGCGGCTAATATCTTCAGCACCTCACCGGCGATCCCGCAGAACAAACTGGTGGTACTGACCGATCCCAAGGACAACTTCTTGCCCGGCAATGTGGTACCGCTGGTCAATTCACAGAAGATGTCCGAGGAACTCAAGACCGTCCTGGATGCGGTGTCGGCCAAGCTCACCACCGCCGGGCTCACCGAACTCAACGGATCGGTATCCGGGAACTCCGGGGTCGACCCAGACGAGGCAGCCCGGAACTGGCTGCAGGACAACGGTTTCGACAAACCGATGGGCTCCAGGTAGATGATCTCGTTCACCGGTGTCACCAAGCGCTACCCGGACGGGACGGTGGCCGTCGACGATCTGAGCCTGGATGTCCCCGAGGGCACGCTCACGGTGTTCGTCGGGCCGTCCGGATGCGGGAAGACGACGTCCATGCGGATGATCAACCGGATGGTCGAGCCGACCTCGGGAACGGTCATGGTCGACGGACGGGACGTCTCGAAAGTCAACCCGGTCAAGCTCCGGCTCGGCATCGGATATGTCATCCAGAGCGGCGGACTCATGCCCCATCAGCGGGTGATCGACAATGTGGCGACCGTGCCGGTTCTCAAAGGGCAATCCCGGCGGGCCGCCCGTCGGGCGGCCTACGAGGTACTGGAAAGGGTCGGCCTGGATCCCAAGCTGGGCGCGCGTTACCCGGCTCAGCTTTCCGGCGGCCAACAGCAGCGCGTCGGCGTGGCCCGGGCGCTGGCCGCCGACCCTCCGATCCTGTTGATGGACGAGCCGTTCTCGGCGGTCGATCCGGTGGTCCGCGATGAACTGCAGGCCGAGATGCTGCGCCTGCAAAGCGAATTGCACAAGACCATCGTGTTTGTCACCCACGACATCGACGAGGCCGTGAAACTCGGGGACGCGGTGGCCGTCTTCGGCCTCGGCGGAACGCTGCAGCAGTACGACACGCCGGCGCGGCTGCTGTCCAATCCGGCCAATGACTTCGTGGCCGGATTCATCGGCGCCGACCGTGGTTACCGGTTGCTGCAGTTCTTCACCGCCTCCACCCTGGAACTGAAACCCGTTCCCACCGTCACCGAGAACGAGATCGACGATCTGGTCCTGGGACTCGACGAATGGCGTCTGGTGACCCACCCGGACGGTTCGCCATTCGGCTGGATCGACGCCGATGGCGTCGAATGCCACCGGGACGGCGACACGCTGTACGACAGCGTGACCGCAGGTGGTTCGCTGTTAGGCCCCGGCGGCACCCTGCGGGCCGCCCTCGACGCGGCGCTGTCGTCCCCGTCGGGGATCGGGGTGGCCGTCGACGAGACCGGGGCGGTGATCGGCGGCACCATGGCCGATGACGTCATCGACGCACTCGACGAGCAGCGCCAGGCGCAGGAGCCGGAGGGGGAACCGATCCCCGAACCGACGGATGAGCCTTCGCCCCAACCGGATTCCGAGACGGGCTGACACCCTTGCGGTATCTGCTCACCCACCTCGACAGTGCCTGGACGCTGACGGTGATCCATCTCAGGCTCGCATTGATCCCGGTCCTACTGGGCCTGGTGATCGCCGTCCCGGTCGGGGCACTGGTGTGGCGGCACACCGCGCTGCGCCGGTTGACCACCCTGACCGCCAGCATCATCTTCACCATCCCCTCGCTGGCGTTGTTCGTGGTCCTGCCGCTGATCATCCCGACCCGGATTCTCGATGAGACCAACGTCATCGTCGCGTTGACCCTCTACACCACCGCCCTGCTGGTGCGCGCGGTCCCGGAGGCGCTGGATGCGGTGCCTGGCCACGTTCGGGACGCCGCAGCGGCGGTGGGCTACACCCGGATCGGCCAGTTGCTGAAAGTTGAACTCCCGCTGTCGATTCCGGTGCTCACCGCGGGCCTGCGGGTGGTGGCGGTGACCAATATCTCGATGGTGGCCGTCGGCTCCGTCATCGGAATCGGCGGTCTGGGAACCTGGTTCACCGAGGGCTACCAGGCCGACAAGAGCGACCAGATCATCGCCGGGATCATCGCTATCTTCGTTCTGGCGGTCATCATCGACGTCCTGATCCTGGCGGCCGGGCGGCTCGTCACGCCCTGGGCCCGGAAGACCAAGGCGGCCGCGTGAACTTCCTGCAGCAGGCCCTGGCCTATATCTTCAGCGCCGAGAACTGGAGTGGCAAAGCCGGACTCGGCGCGCGGATCCTTGAGCACCTGCAATACACCGGGATAGCGGTCGCGGTGTCGGCGCTGATCGCCATCCCGATCGGACTGGTGATCGGCCATACCGGCCGGGGATCCTTCCTGGTGGTGACCTCGGTCAACGCGCTGCGGGCGCTGCCCACCCTCGGAATTCTGCTGCTCGGTGTGCTGCTCTGGGGGCTGGGCCTGCTGCCCCCGACGGTTGCGCTGACCCTGCTGGGCGTGCCGCCGTTACTGGCCGGAACCTACGCCGGGATCGCGAATGTGGATCCGAAGGTGACCGACGCGGCCCGTGCGATGGGCATGTCCGGGCGGCAGGTGCTGACCAATGTCGAGGTGCCCAACGCGCTGCCGCTGATCCTCGGCGGTCTGCGGACCGCCACCCTGCAGGTGGTCGCCACGGCTACGGTGGCGGCCTACGCCAGCCTGGGCGGGCTTGGTCGCTACCTGATCGACGGGATCAAGGTCCGGCAGTTCTACCTGGCTCTGGTCGGGGCGCTCATGGTGACGGTGCTCGCACTTCTGCTCGACGGTCTGCTGGCGATGGTGGTGTGGGCGTCAATACCGGGAACCGGCCGGTTGCGGGGCCGGCTGCCGCAGCCACTGCTCGATGACGAGGTGCGCCTGGACGCGGGAGCGCGGGGGCGGACTCCGGACTACAGCCGTGCTGGCCCGTCGCCTACGGTAGAGGGGTGGTGACTGCAGCCGAGGGTGCCAGCGCGCGACACTGGCCGGCGATCCTGACGTGGCGCTCCCAGGACGTCTCGCGCATCGAATCGGCCCGGGTCCAACTGAGCGGCAACCGGATCAAGGCGCACGGCCGGATCGTCGCGGCGGCCACCGAGACGAATCCGGCGTTCAGCGCCTCCTACGACCTGGTGACCGATGACACCGGCGCCACCAAACGGCTGTCGCTCACCCTCACCCTCGCCGAGCGGGACCGGCAACTGTCGATCGCCCGCGACGAGGAGGGCATGTGGCTGGTGACCGGTCACGAGGGCGAGGTTCGCGGAGCGTACGGCGGGGCGCTGGACGTCGACGTCGTCTTCAGCCCGTTCTTCAACGCACTTCCGATCCGCCGGACCGGGCTGCATCGCACCGCCGAGTCGATGACCATTCCAGTGGTCTACGTCCACCTGCCGGAGTTCACCGTCAGTGCGGCCACCATCAGCTACACCAGCTCCGGCGCGGATGCCGGCGAGGGGATCAAGTTGCACTCGCCGGTCGCCGACACGACCATCGTCGTCGATGACGACGGGTTCATCGTGGACTACCCGGGCCTGGCAGAGCGGATCTGATCACCGCGCCGGAACGTCCGGCGGCGGCGAGTTCCGCACGCCAGTTCTCCCCGCCGAGCACCACCGCGACCACATCGGGCCGGGGGAGGCTCTCGAAGCGGATCCGCGCGGCATGTCCGGCGTAGACCAACTCCGCCACCGAGCCGCTGTCCACCAGCGACGCCCGCACCTGGTGCAGCAACGCCAGCGCGGTATCCAGGGCCGGGATCAGTTGATCGGCGTTCGCCTCGCACATCGCCCGCACCAGATCCGGGGCCGTGGCCGCCACCCGGGTGCCGTCCCGGAACGATCCGGCGGCCAGTGCGAAGGCCAGCGGCACCTCGCCGGCGGTGGCGGCCAGCGCCTCGGCGAACAGATGCGGCAGGTGCGAGATGCTTGCCGCGGCCAGGTCGTGCTCGTCGGACCTGGCCGGGACCACCACGCTGCCGCAATCCAGCGCCAGGTGCATGACCTGCGACCAGATGGCCGCATCGACGTGTTCATCGACACTGATCACCCAGGGCGCCCCGGCGAACAGGGCGGCGTTTCCGGCCGGCCAGCCGGAGTGGGCGGTGCCGGCCATCGGATGGCCTCCCACGTAACGGTCGAGCAGGCCCGCAGAGCGCACCTCCTCGAGCACCGCTGCTTTGACGCTGATCACGTCGGTCAGCGGGCAGTCGGCGGCCAGTTGCCCGACATAGCCGAGTAGCTGCCCCACCGCGGGCATCGGGACCGCCAGCACGATCAGCGCCCGGCGGTCGGCCGCCCAGGTCAACGCCTCGGTGAGATCGGTGCCGGCCTCGAAGCCGTCCGCCCGGGCGGCCTGGGCGCCCTCGGCGGAACGGTTGTAGCCGAATGCCTCCCGGCCGGAGGCGACGGCCGCCCTCAACACCGACCCGCCTATGAGCCCCAGTCCGAGCACGCACACGGGTGTCTTGGTCACGCTTTCCAGGTTGGCACACCCGCTGTCGGAGGCCACGCTCAGCTAGTCAACCGCCCTGCTCAGGGACTAGCGTATGGCGCCATGGAGGCACAGCGAGCGCCGGCGGCGGGGTCCGGGGACACCCCCTTCGGGTTCGCCGTGGCCGTGGTTCGCGAGGGCGTGGCCTGGCGCTGCTCGCCGCTGAGTGCCCAGGCGCTGACCAGCCTTGCCGCCGCCGAAACCGAGCTGCGGGAATTGCGCAGCGCCGGAGCGGTGTTCGGTCTCCTCGACGTCGACGACGAGTTCTTCCTCATCCTGCGGCCGGCCCCGTCGGGCACCCGGCTGCTGCTGTCGGATGCGACAGCGGCGCTGGACTACGACATCGCCGCCGAGGCGCTGGAGAAGCTCGACGCCGATATCGCGACGGAGGATCTCGAGGACGCCGACCCGTTCGAGGAGGGCGATCTGGGCGTGCTGGCCGATATCGGGCTGCCGGAGGCGGTGCTGGGCGTGATCCTGTCCGAGACCGACCTTTACGCCGACGAACAGATCGGCCGGATCGCCCGCGAGATGGGCTTCGCCGAGGAACTCTCGGCGGTTCTCGACCGTCTCGACCGGTGAGTGCGACGGCCGACGAGTCCCTGATCCGTGCCGCCATCGCCGCCGCCGGTGCCGCCGGGTGCGATGACGTGCCGATCGGTGCGGTGGTCGTCGATGCCGACGGGGTGGAACTTGCCCGCGCCGCCAACGCCCGCGAGGCGCTCGGCGATCCAACTGCGCACGCCGAGATCCTTGCCCTGCAGGCCGCCGCGGCGCGACACGGCGACGGGTGGCGGCTGGAGGGGGCCACCATCGCGGTGACGGTCGAGCCCTGCACCATGTGCGCCGGCGCCCTGGTGATGGCCAGGGTGGCGCGACTGGTGTTCGGCGCCTGGGAGCCCAAGACCGGTGCCGCCGGTTCGCTCTGGGATGTGGTTCGGGACCGGCGCCTGACCCACCGGCCGCAGGTGCGCGGGGGGGTGCTGGCCGATGAGTGCGCGGCGCTGCTGGATGACTTCTTCGCGCGGCACCGCGATTTGGGCAAGCCGGGCGCGGGACCGTAAGCTTTGCAACGGTGGCGTGTCCGAGCGGCCTAAGGAGCACGCCTCGAAAGCGTGTGACGGGTAACCCCCGTCCGAGGGTTCAAATCCCTCCGCCACCGCCATGGAGTCCCCGGCCTTTCCGTTGACGGGGTAGCTCATTCACAGGTATGGTTTCCTGATCCCACAGCAAAATCTCAGGAATTAGCGGAAGCGCGGGGCGGATGTCGGTTATCAAGCGTGGTACGCGGGCCGGCGTTGCGGCGGTCGCACTGGGGTTGTCCCTGGCCGGCCCACAGGCAGCGGGTATCGCCGGTGCCGACCCGGCCGATGGTGACGCGTCCTCGGTCTCCGCGCCCCGCCCCGATCAGCCGAACCGGGCCCGATCCGGCCGTTCAGCAGCCACAGCAGGGTCGAACGACACCGCCCGAAGGGGCCGGCTGAGCCCGGGGATCCCGGACGCGGCGGACACCGCCGGCGTGGTGCCGATCCCGGCCGGGGCCACCGGCTCGACCCCGGCGGTCAGGGTTCCCGGCCGTCGGCCCGCAGCGGTCCACGACGACACCCCCGCACCCCCTGCCGGACAGTCCTCGACGGCAACGCCGGACATAAGCCCAGCTAACGAGGTTGGCGACTCCAGCAACACCGATTCCGGCGCGGTGACGTCCCCCACCCCGCAGCCCGCCGCCGCGGGCCAACCCGTCCCCGCGCCCACGGCCGTCGCTGTCGGCAATCCGATGCCGCCGGCGTTCCAGTTGCCGCCCATCTTCACGCCCGCACCCGGTGCGCTGGCCGCGCCGATCGCGACCATCGGATCCGCGGTCAACGTGCTGTTCGACTCGGCGTCGAACTGGTTGTCCGGGCTGCCGGCCAGCCCGATCACCAAGTTCCTGGAGGGCGCGCTGCTGCTGGTTCGCCGCACACTGGTCACCATGTTCCCGGCCCTGGCCCCCGGACAGACGACCGGGCAATCGGACGCCACCGACGCCGGCGCATACATGACCGACGCGGAACTGAACGCCTATCTGCTCGAACTCGCCCAGCAGCAGTACGGCGGGCTCTTCGGACAGACCGTGCCGGTGTACGGATACGGACCATGGCCGGAGCCGTACCTGAAGGCGGCCGCGGACTTCGGCCGGCCCAGCGGCGCCTCGGACACCAACACCCAGGTGGACGGGGTCGACGAGGCCGATTTCGTCGAAACCGACGGCCAGTACATCTACGTCGCGCATAACGGCCAGTTGACGATCGTGCACGCCGACCTGACGCCTGCCTCGCAGTCGGCGCTGTCCGGCGACGTGGTCGGCTCGTATCTGTCCGGGGACCGGTTGACGGTGATCACCCAGACCGGCTCCGGCTGGTACGGCCCGATGCTGAGGATGGCCTACTGGGGCCCCTGGGAGCCGTGGAATCCGCAGACGACCATGACCGTCTACGACGTCTCGGACCGAACCGCACCCGCGGTGGTAACCCAGACCGTCTTCGACGGCGGATACCAGAGTTCGCGGGCGGTCGACGGCATCGTTTACCTGGTGCTGCAGCGGTCGGTGAACCTACCCGCGCCGCAGTACACCGAGACCCCGGTGGTCAAGGGTGAGACCGCCTACCTCGGTGGCGAGGCCGATGCCCTGCTGAAGCGGCCCTGGGGCGGCTCCGAGATCACCGCCTACCGGACCTACGAATCCTGGGATTCCTACGTCGCACGAGTGGGTTCGCAGATGGCGGATCTTTCACTGCCGCATGCCTACACCGTCGACGCCGACGGCAATCTGGTGGACCTCGGCCTGGTCGCCGGGGCGGGTGACATCGTCGCCCCGCACGCCGACGGGCAGCAGGCGCTGCTGACCGTGGTCTCGGTGGACTCCGGTCAGAGCGGTGGCGGCTTCGCCGACAGCGTCGGCAGCCTGGTATCGGCGACCGGCGGTGCGGTGTACATGACCCCCGGGGCGCTGTACGTGGCGTCCAACGAGGACAGCTACACCGATTCGGGGTGGTCCGCCGACACCCGAATCGACCGCTTCACCATCGCCGGAACCGATATCGGCTGGCAGGCCAGCGGCGTGGTCTCCGGAACGTTGATCAACCAGTTCGCCATGGACGAGCGGGACGGCTACCTGCGGGTGGCGACCCACAGCACGGGTTCGCAACTGGTCGACGGCGTCTGGACCACCCGCAGCGACAGCGGCATCTACATTCTCGACACCGCCGGGAACACCCTCGACGAGGTGGGCCGGGTGACCGGCCTGGCGCCCGGGGAGCGGCTCTACGCCGTCCGGTTCATCGGCGATATCGGCTATCTGGTGACGTTCCTGCAAACCGATCCGCTGTTCGCGGTGGATCTCAGCGACCCGACCGACCCGGTGCTGCAGGGCGAGCTGATCGTTCCGGGCTTCTCCAACTACCTGCAGTCGGTCGGGGACGGACTGTTGCTGGGCATCGGCCAGGAACGCGAGGCCGGCGGCTGGAACACCCACGTCCACGCCTCGCTGTTCAACGTCACCGACGGCACCAACCTGACCCAGATCGACCGCGAGTTCCTCGACCCCGGATACCAGTGGTCATGGTCCGACGCCCAGTTCGACCACCACGCACTGCTCTATTCGCCCGAGGACGGACTGCTGGTCGTTCCGGTGGGCGGTAGCGGCTACGACGCGCAGGGTGGCTACCGCTACGACCAGTTCCTCAAGGTTTTGCGGGTCACCCCGGACGGTATCGAGGTCGTCGGCGAGATCCACCCCGACGAACCAGTCCTGCGCACGGTACGTATCGGTGACGTCCTGTACGCGGTCGGGGACACCACGGTGACGGCCTATCGGGTGGGTGACCTCAGCGAGATCGGGAGCAGCGCCCCAGCCCCCGGGGTGGTTTAGCCTGGCGACCTTCGCGGGCGACCGTGACAGCCGTCCCCCGACGGCGGAGGCGGCCGCTGATCGGCCTCGGCGCTGATCCGCTCCGACCACTCGTCATGGGTTTTCTGCGGCAAAAGGCGTCTGAACGCCGGCGCGGGCCTAGTGTTTCACCAGGTATTCGAGGCAGCGGCGGAGGTGCGGGAGATGGAACTGATATCGCCGGTGGATTCGATGTTCCTGCTCGCGGAGTCACGCGAGCACCCGATGCATGTCGCGGGCCTGCAGCTGTTCACCCCGCCCGAGGGTGCGGGGCCGGAATTCCTTCGCGACATCTACCAGGGT
>LFFF01000056.1 GCA_001510415.1 Actinobacteria bacterium casp-actino6
GCCGCGGCCGCCACGCTGATCGGTCCGCCGCCGGCGGCCGCTTCAGGCCCGGTAGCCGCCACCGCCGGGGCCACCGCCGCGGCGGCACTGATCGTCGGAGGGACCACATTTCCTACCCTCGAGCAGAGCTTCATGGCGGAGTTGTGGCCGACCTGGAGCCGCTCGTTGGGATTGGCCAACCCGGCAGCCCCCGAGTTGATCAATGTCGCCTATCCGGCGCAACTTGCGCCGTTCACCGACGGCGACCCCCTCGGCGTGTCCGTCGCCGCTGGCGTGAGCAACCTGCTCAACCTCATCTCCGCCACCTACAGTGTCGGCACACACCTTCTGGTGTGGGGCATCAGCCAAGGCGCCCTCGTGCTCAACGGAGCCCAGCAGATTCTGGCCAGCGATCCCGCGGTAGCGCCGCCGCCAGATGCGCTGACGTTCATCCGCGTGGCCGACCCAGCTGCTGCGATCACCGGCGTGTTGAACTTCCTGCCCGCTTTCATCATGTCGGAGGTTCTGCGCTTGGATAACGCCGCGCGCACCGCGCCGGCAGACTCGCAGTTCAACACCATTGTGGTCACCAACGAGTTCGACGGGTTCGCTGATTTCCCTGACCGTTTCAACCTCGTCGCGGTTGCCAACGCCCTCGCCGGACTGATGTACCGGCATGCTCAAACCGGCATTGCGGACCTGACAAGTGTTCCCGCGCAGAAGATTGCGGTCACCACCAACGCGCTCGGCGCCACCACCACGACCTACCTGGTGCCCTCGCCTTTTCTTCCGTTGACGCAGCCGCTGCGCGAGGCCGGAGTCCCCACGCAGTGGGTCGATGCCCTCGACGACATGCTCTGGCCCGTGGTCAAGGCCGGGTACAGCCGCAACGATCCGGCGCCGGCCACAGCCGTTGCCGCCCAGGATCCGCTGGAGGCGCCGACCCAAATCGCGGAGATTCCGCCGGCCCAGTCAGAGCAGAATCCGGCTGCCCAGCGTGTAACGGCGGCCGCCACGGCCGCGGCGCCTTCCATTGTGGAAGCGCCGGGGGTCGAGCTGGTGGTGCAGCCGGACCCTGCGATGGCTGCGCCAAAAGCCAGCCGCGAGCGTGCGGCACGCGTCCACAGCCCAACGTCGAGGTCGAAAGCCGCGGCCGAGCGCACCGGCGAGAACCCCGAGCGGGGGTCCGCCGTTCGCCGCGGCCGGTGAGACGGGCCCGAATACGCTTTAGGTAGATCCGGCCGGGTGTGCGTCATCCGGCCCACTACCGCCGGGAGGCAAAGATGTTCGACAGCAACGGCATTGAAATCCTTTCCACCGACCAGGTGTGCGTGGGCGCGGTGGGCTACGGCGCGCGCCACGCCGACAACGGCATCATCCGGCCCGTCCTGGCCATCAACCGCACCCGCGTCGTCATCCGCGACGCTGACGGCAATGGCCGCGCAGTCGGCGGCCGGGTGATCTCGGTGATGCGTCGTGACGGCACCGCAGGTTTCGAACACAACCGGCCTTCCCCGCCGGACAGTTAGGGCGGCGTTTCGCTCACCGCCCCGCCGCGGCAGGCACTTAGGCTCGGAGTCGACGAAAGGCGGTTTCCCTAGTGTTTTTCGAAGAGCTCGGCGACTTCGTTGAGAACCTCCCCGAGGGGGACCTGCGGCCGCGGTCTTTCGGCGGCCCCGCCCGGTTGGATATCAACGAGTTGGCCGGGCCGATAGCGGCGATGGAGGTCGGCTTGGTCCTCGTGGATGCCGACGATCCCGACATTGCTGTCACGGTCGCGTTCGCCGACGTCCTTCAAGTCGGCCTCGGCGGTGAGGAGTCGATCGCCGAGCATCTGGACCGGATGCACCTCGCGGACGATTCTCATGCAGACCTGCCGATGCTGCCGGGCATGTGGCGCGACATCTTCGACTTCAATGAACTGGCCACCGGGCCGACGGGACTGCCGATCGCTGAGGTGTTCGATGTGGCGCCGGAAACCATCGCGTCGGTGCTGATCGTGCGGGACATCTTCGTGGACGAAGCCTTCCGCGGCCGCCGGCTCGGAATGCTGCTGGCCTCATCCATCATCGGCCGGGCATATATGGAAGACCCGACACCGCCCACCCTGGTCTTGAGCGTCCCTCGATTCGGCCGCCGAGCCGTTGAGCGCGGAGACACACAGTTGCTGCCCGCTGCCCGGGGCTACTGGGCATCCGGGCTCGGCCTCAGCGATCTCGGTGACGGAATCTACGGGCTGGTGACCAGCTCGCCGGACATCGTCACAGCGAACAACGCCATGAGCAAGGGCCTGCATGACCTTGACTCCGGCTACGTCAAAGTCGACGTCGCGATACTGCGGGACCGGCTATCGGTAGGCGATCCCAGCCTGTGGCCGCGGTCCCAAGGCCTACTGCCACGACTCTGTCCGGGGCTTCACGGTCCCGGCGACCTTGTCGATGACGATCTGGTCGAGCAATTCGAAGGCAGCCTGGATCGGATGGCTCGGGTCATCGGCAGCATTGCCGAGGGCGACATCCCCGACGCCACCGCAGAGGTCGCCACCATCGTGCGGTTCTACGCCGAGGATCAAGCCAGTGCGTTCTATAACGCCGCCGAATATCTCGAAACCCATCCCGACTTCGAAGTCCGCTCCGTGGCGGTCTATTTCGACGACGACAACCTCGCCGAGTGCCTAGCGCTGACCGTCGTCGCCGTTCCGGAGTAGACCTCGCGCTGGTGTTCACTGGCGCCAGGCCCGCCGATGAGCTTGAGTTGAGCTGTGAGCCACCAGCAGGTATTCATCGACAGCAAAGCGGAGATCTTCCACGCATCCTTAAGTTGCCCACGGGCAGCCTCCGCCCGGCACTGGTGCGCCGCCGCCGCCGCCCACAAAAGCCGCCTCTCACCATGCCGCGCGTGCGGAGTAGAACTCGGCAAAGAACTGACCAAGACACTCGGTTCCATCCCGAGCGGAGCCCGCCGCGGACTGGGCCTCCCGCGGCTCATGCCGATCCAAGGGCGCGCGGAAGACGTGGGGCCGGACTCTGGAAAGCAGGATGCGAAGACGGTTTACGGTTCACCGGACGACCCAGACGACCCGAGGTTCTCAACACGCTCCTCGCTGGACTGGGGCACCGCCTCGTACGGCGACCTGATCCTCGACGGCGCCGACAACTTCGCCACCCGCTACCTGGTCAATGACGCTGCGGCGCTGGCCCATAAGCCCTATGTGTGGGGTTCGATCCAGCGGTTCTGCGGTCAGGTGTCGGTGTTCTGGGAGGACGCCCCCGACGGGCTCGACGGCGGGCCGGGCGGCCTCAATTACCGCGACCTGTATCCCGAGCCGCCGCCGGCCGGGACGGTGCCGTCCTGCGCCGAGGGCGGGGTGCTCGGTGTGCTGTGCGGGTCGATCGCCGCGGTGATGGGCACCGAGGCGATCAAGCTCATCACCGGAATCGGTGAGTCGCTGCTGGGCCGGCTGCTCATCTACGACGCGCTGGCGATGTCCTACCGCACGATCACGCTGCGCCGGGATCCCGGCCGCCCGCCGATCACCGGACTGGCCGACTACGAGGCGCTGTGCGGCGTTGACGCCGGCCTGGACGCCGACGCCGATCCGGGCCTGACCCCGGCCGAACTTCGCGGCCTGCTCGACGCCGGGGCCGCCGTCGCCCTGATCGACGTGCGCGAACCGGGCGAATGGGAGATCAACCGCATCGACGGCGCCCGCCACATCCCCATCTCGGCGCTGGAGTCACCGGACGGTCCGGACCTGCTGCCGCCCGGGATCCCGGTGCTTTACTGCAAGACGGGGATCCGCTCGGCGCGGGTGCTGGCCGCCCTCAGACGGGCCGGGGTCACCCGGGCCCAGCACCTGCAGGGCGGCATCGTGGCGTGGGCGCAGCACTGCGACCCCGACATGGCGATGTACTGACGGCCTGTTGGCCGCGTGTTGAGCCCGGCACGCCTTACCCTGGCCATGTGATCGACGAGCGCCCGCCGGGCCATGTGCTGGCCGGGTTCGGTCTCAAGGAATCCGAACCGCAGCAGGTCTGGGACGGCGGCTGGCGCTACGGCGAGATCGTGTTGTCCCTGATCGCCGACCACGCCCGCGCCGCCTGGTCGGCCAAGGTGCGCGAGTCGCTATTCGTCGACGGCCTGCGGCTGGCGCGGCCGGTGCGCTCCACCGACGGCCGCTACGTGGTGTCGGGCTGGCGGGCGGACACCTACGTGGCCGGCGCCCCGGAGGCCCGCCACGACGAGGTCGTCTCGGTCGGGGTGCGGCTGCACGAGGTCACCGCCGCCCTGGAGCGGCCCCGGTTTCTCACCCAGTCCCCGGTTCCGCCGTGGACCGAGGTTGACGTGTTCACCGTCGCCGACCGCGCGGCCTGGGAAGAGCGGCCGCTGCACACCCTGCCGCCTGGCGCCCCGCCGGTCGCCGAGACCCCGGACCGCGCCCAGTCCGTCGAACTGCTCACCCAACTCGCCGGTCTGCGCCGGCCCACCCAGGCCGCCCCGCAGCTGGTGCACGGCGACCTCTACGGCACCGTGCTGTTCGCCGGCACCGCTGCGCCCGGTATCACCGACATCACCCCGTACTGGCGTCCGGCGACCTGGGCGGCCGGGGTCGCCGTCGTCGACGCGCTGTCCTGGGGTGACGCCGACGACGAGCTCATCGAACGGTGGGGTTATCTGCCGGAGTGGCCGCAGATGTTGTTGCGCGCGTTGATGTTCCGGCTCGCCGTGCATGTGCTGCATCCGCGGTCGACGCCGGAGGCCTTCGACGGTCTGCTGCGCACCGCCTCGCTGGTGCGGATGGCGGTTTAGCCGCGGCGGGTGACCACCCGTCCAGTCATCTCAGACCAGCATGTCGCGGATGATGACGGCGGTCTCGGCCGGCTTGGCCAACGGCACCATGTGCCGGCAGCCGAACACCTCGAAGGTGAAATCGGCGCCGAGTTGACCCGACAGCGCGTCGATCACCGCCTCACCCGCATAAGGCGGGTCGACGAACTCGGCGCGCACCAGCGTCGTGCGGGTTCCCTTGTGCGGCAGAACAACATCGCGGGCCAACTCACTCCAATACGACATCATCGCCGGTATGCACACCCGCCAGCCGTAGCGGCCCGAGGGCAGCGCCACCAGATGGTTCTCCAACTCGGCGTCCAGTTCGGCCGGCGGCACGTCGGCCCAACTCCCGGTTGCCTTCTCGGTGCGCGCCTCGGATGCGTCGGTGTAGTCCGGTGAGGCCATCATCGCCTCGGCGACCTGCCGCATCATCTGCCCGTCCATGGCCACCGCCGGATCCAGCATCACCAGTCCGGACACCAGGTCGGGGCAGGCCGCGGCCAGGTGCAGCGCCACCGCCCCGCCGAAGGAATGGCCCGCCACCACCACCGGCCCGTCGGCCTCGTTCTCGATGAGGGTGGCCAGCGCGGCGACATTGGCGTCGATGGTCCACGGCGCGGCATACGACGAGCGGCCGTGGCCGAGCAGATCCGGTGCCAGCACACCGAATTCGGGCAGATGCCGGCTGGCCAGGGTGTGCCAGCGGGCACCATGGCCGGTCAGTCCGTGGATCAACAGGATCTTCGCCGGGCCGGGTGGCCCGTAGCGGTGGAAGTGCAGCGGTGCAGGGGAGCGCATGGCCGTCATCCTAGGTCCGCCCGGTCAGGGGGCCGCATCGCCGGCCCACTGAAAGCTGTTGACGTACTTGCCCAGATCCTGGGCGAGTTGCAGATTCGCCGCTGAGGGCAACCCCGGCCCGGAGTCCGGCCCGAAGGACCGGTAGGGGCCGGTGGCGAAGGCGACGAGTGCGAGACCGTCCTTCACCGCCGCCATCGCGAGGATCCGCTGGCGGGTGTAGGTGGCCGCGGGGTTCTGCGGCCAGTCGTCGGCGAACACGCCGTAGCCGGGTTCGTACCCGACCTTCGCGTTGGGAATCTGGTAGGCGACCCGGGCGTCCGGGAAGCGGTTCCGCAGTAGGGATTTGACGATGTCTTCGGCGGTGCCGCCGTTGGCCGGTTGGGAGAACAACTGCATGACGCCGGTGTCGCCGCCGGTGAATTTCGCGGTGACGCCGTTGTCGTAGGTGGTGATCTCGTAAGCCGACTCCGGCGTCGGGTAGGACACCGAGAACTGCGGGTTGCTGAACCGGGGTAGCCCGGTGACCGGCTGGTCGGCGGCGGGGCGGCCGCATTCCGGTGGGCACATGTAGTGGGCGATCTTCGGCGTCAACACGAATGTGAGTCCGGCCATGACCACTGCCGCGGCTGCCACCGTCGTCCCCCAGTGGCCGAACAGCCAGCCCAGTCGGGGCCGGTGCAGCGGAGGCGCGCGGTACTGGCCCGCGGGCAGTGCGTAGCCGGGGTAGGTGGCCTCATCGGCACCGTCGCCCCCGCCCCCGGTGGCGGCGCCGGTGGCGGCGTCGGTGGCGGGTTGGGGTCGCACCCGGCGACGCTCGTCGCGTGATGTCCGGGTCGAGGCGCGGGTGGCGGCGCCGCACGCCGGGCAGAACGCCATATCGGGCACCACCATCTCGCAGTGGATGCACAGCAGAGGTTGGTCGGGGTGCGGCGGGTCGGTCGTCTCGTGCAGCAACGCCAGCTGCAGTGCCAGTCGCAGAGCCAGCACCGCCAGCACGGCGGCGCCGAGATGGATTGCCAGCATTGCCGTTTGCGGCATGCCGGTGATGTTGACCACGCCGACAGCTGTGTGCACCAGCACGACCGCCGCAGCGATCAGGCCGAGCAGTATCCGCACCCGCCGGCCGTGGTGGCCGGCCGGTGTGAACCACAGCAGGATGCCGACCAGCCCGCCGGCGGCCGCGGCGGTGACCGGGATGGTCACCCCGTTCATCACGACATCGACGAGCAGTCCCCGCATCGGTCGCACATGGGCGAACAACCCGGTGCTCAACCGCGGGGCAAGGCGGATCAGGGTCGCCGCCGCGGTGAACGTCAGGGCTCCGAGTGCGCCGATGACGAAGCCGTCCAACGACTCCCGGGTTCCGGGCCGGGTGAGCCGCAGCACGACCGCCGGCAGCAGCATGAGCAGCATCCCGGCCGCCGGGATGGCCACACCCTGGGCGAACAGGTGATGCAGGGCGAGGCCCGCGCTGATCGAGACGTTGTAGGTGCGTGCCACCATTCCGCCGGTGAGCAACACCCAGCCCGCCCCGAGTCCGGCGCCCAGAATCGCGGCCAGGGCAAGTGAGGTGCGGGGGATGTCGCGGTTGAGGCTCGATGCCCGCAGATACAGCACGAACAGCAACGGCAGTCCGAGTACGGAGACGGCGATCCCGGCGGTGGGCAGTCGGGTGAGGGCTGAAATCGCCAGGACGGCCACACCCACCAGCAGCGTCACCCGAAAGGGGGTGCGGGAGCGGTTGGGCAGATGCGGGAACATCGCGCTGGCGAAATGGGGTGCCAGTACGTTCTCGCCGGGTGCAGCCCCGAAGGTTCTGGGCCGCAGCACCATTGGGGCACCGCCGGAGCCGGCCTCGGGGCGGTCGGCGTCGAGGTGATAGCCGCATAGGCCGCAGAAATTGCCCGCCGGCACGCTCGCGTCGCAATGCGGACAGGTGGTCATGACAGCAGCCTCTGGGTGTCGAGGAGGACCTTGGCCAGGTTGTCGGCGTCCGGTGTGCCCAGTCCGGTCGCCAGGTCATATCCCGGGCCGGCGTCGTAGACCGCGTTGCCCCCGCGGACCACATCGTGGAACGCCGGCAGTCGCGCACCTTCGGCGATCCGGTACAGCAGCGGGTTGAGATCGCCCAACAGTGCGCCGCCGTTGGCGGTCAGGTACTGGTTGATCACCGCGGCGATGCCGGCCCACAACGGGGCCGACAGCGAGGTGCCGCCGCCGACGAGTTGCTGCTGGCCGAGCACGATCCGCACGCCGGTGAACGGATCGGCGACCGCCGAGACGTCCGGGGTCAGCCGCTGTCCCGCGCCCTGGCCGACGTCGAGTGCGGCCTGCCAGGCCGGGCGCTGGTAGAGGTTGGACACCCCGCCGGCGGTGCCCTGCGACAGCGGCGCATCGAACCAGGTGGTCTCCTCGATCCAGTTTCCAGCCGCATCGGTGGACAGCGTCGTGCCGCCCACCGATGTCATCTCCGGCAGCGAGGCGATGGCGTCGAGTCCGATGTTGTCCTCATGCGGTGGTGTCGACCACTCCTGCCCGCCTTTGCATTCCAGGCCGGCCAGGTCACCGCTGGCGTCGAACGCCGTGGTCCCGTTGCGCTGCGCGGCGACCAGCGCAGCGCGGACCGGGACCAGGTCGGCCGCGGTGATCAGCCTGTCGCAACCCCAGCCGATGGAGAAGGTCCAGACCGCCCCGGGATAGCGCCGGTCGGTGTCGGCGAGCATCGCCGCGATCTTCTCGAAGGCCCCGTCGCCTTCCACCGTGGGCCGGGCATTGACCAATACCTTCTTGGCATCGGGGGCGATCGCGTGCACGGCTTGCAGATCCATCGCGGCTTCGCCGCGCCGTGACGGCGGCAGTCCGTCCACCACCTCGGGGATGAACCGGGGCAGCGCGAAGGTGTCGGCGAAGGTGTCCAGATCGGCCTGGTCGAATCCGTCGAACGCGAACACGACCACGGTGGAGCCCTTGCCGGTGAACCCGGCGGCCCGCAACGGCTCGATGTTGTAGGTGCGCAGCAGTGCCTGCGGTGTCAAGGCCTGCTCGGGCACCTCTCGCGGCAGCTGCCAGCGGGTCTTCTCGCGGTGCGGGGTGTACCCGAGGATCCGGCCGAGTTCGGCGACCTCATCACGCAGCGCAACCGGCACCGCCGGTTGCTGCGGCGAGGCATAGAAGACCTGGCCCTGCCGGCCCTGGTAGTCGTGCACCTCGACCCCGAAGGCGCCCGCCACCGACGCTGCCGGCCCCTCGACGAACGCCCACTCATCGCCGGTGTCCCAGCGCACCGCCAAGCCGTGCTCACCCGCCCAGCTGATGAGCGAACCGGGCCGGGCGGCAGTGCGCAGCGCTGCCGTCACCTGCACGTCGCTGTCGCGGGCCGGACCGAGATCGGTGGAATCGTCCAGCAGATTCGCGTACGGGCCCGCGATCCGGCTCGGTGCACCCCGAAGCGGGTCCTCGTCGACGCCGACCAGCGCCGCGGCGCTGACGGCGGCCAGAGCGGCCGCCACCAACGCCTTCCGGCCGCTGATCCTCACCGGCATCCTCAGCAGACTCTCGCTGATGGCGTTGTGATCATGGTCGGAAATCCCTTTCTGATGCGCGCCCCGTGAGGCGACTGTAGATGGTCGCGCCTTAACCTGAGCGGTGTGCGACTCTTTGCCCTCCTGCCGATCCTGACGGCTGTCCTGGCTGTCGCTGTGGTGCTGCGACCGGCGGCCCGCCGCTTCGTCTGGCCCGCGGTGGCGTTAGCGGCGGCCAACGTACTGCTGACGCCGTTGACCAGCGGGGAGTGGTTCTACCAACGCACCGAGGACGCCTTCTACGGCCGGGCGGTGGCCGACGGTGACTTCGCCGGTTTCGACCGGCTGATGGCCGGCCACGACCCGCATCTGCTGCCGAGGATGGCCGCCATGGCGGTGGCACTGCTGGTCGCCCTCGTCGGTGTGGCGGTGCTGCGGGCCCGCGCCAACGGCGGCGCATCCGTCTCGACGGCGACGTGGGCGGCGGCGGCGGGCGTGGTCCTGCTGGCCGCGGCGGTCAGTCTGGTGCAGGGCGTGCTGCTGCTGGTCTGAGGCGCGTTGCCGCTCAGCCGGTCACCGGTGAATCGGGTCGATCCAGCGCACCGTCTCGGGTTCATCGGCCACCGAGTCGATGTCGAGGTTCACCACGACCGTCTCGTTGTCGCTGCGCACCAGCACGCACTCGAGTGGCTCATCGGTTGAGGCGTTGATCTCCTGATGCGGCACGTAGGGCGGGACGAAGATGAAATCACCGGGGCCGGCTTCGGCGGTGTACTCCAGTCGCTCACCCCAGCGCATCCGCGCGCGCCCTTTGACGATGTAGATGACGCTTTCGAGCTCACCGTGATGGTGCGCGCCGGTTTTGGCGTCGGGGTGAATGGTGACCGTGCCCGCCCAGATCTTCTGCGCCCCGACCCGCGCGGCGTCGATCGCCACCGACCGGTCCATCCCGGCCGTCATCTGAGTCGTCTCGCCATCCAGAGCGCCCTTTGGGATGACCCGGACCCCGTCGTGCTTCCAATCGGGGCGGCCTGCTGATTTCACGTGTCGACTCCTGGTTTCGGATCTGATGAAACGTTATTCGACGGCCCCGATTCCAGGGAGGCCATTGCGACACGACCCCACAATCCGCAGCCTCCCGGCCGGGGGTTGTCGGTGGGTCGTGGTGTCATCGCTGACATGACCGCCGCCGAGGATCTGCTCCGCCCCGACCTGCGCGGCACGGTGCGCGTGGTGGGCGGTCCGGGCACCGGCAAGACCACCCGGCTGATCGACGCTGCGGTGGCCCACATCGGCGCCGGTGCCGACCCCGGGTGCAAGACCCCGACGAGTTCCTTGGCGGCCCCACTGATGACGATAACGATTGGCGTGGCGGAAACCGAATGTACGACTAGCGAAGCCCTGGTTCAGCGCCGCCGGCGCCACCACCAGCGCCGGCGGCGACCGGCAGCGCTGCCCATTCCATCGGGGGAGAGCCAGCGGCGTTGCCGGGCATCCCACCGGTAGCCGTCCTCGCCCATCGAGTGAGTCGGGTCGTCGCAGCGGCACGTGCCGTTATCCCGGTGGTGGGCGGCGGCGAGGATCAGGTGCGGGCAACGGGCCACCGATGCCCCGTTGAGACACCGGAATCTCGGCAATGCCGGTTGCACGTCGGCGCGGATCACCGGACGGGCGCCCCGTCACCCTGGACTGCGACCGTCCATGCGGAGCGATCGGCGAAATGCAGGGCGGCCAGGCGTAGAGCCTCCCGCTTTGTGCTGGTTCGCTGCCAATGCCCGTCCGGATAGACAAGCCGCCAATAACGACCCAACCTCGTGGCGCTGTAGCCGTCGAGAACCACCGTCGGCGCGGCGGCCGCGTCGTCAATCTCCATCGGCAGATCCGGTCCGCCGCCCAATGTCTGCTGCCATTCCCGCCACGCGCGGGCGCGGTGGCTGTCACCGTCGACATTGCCGACCTTTGCGTTGCTCATGCTTCTCAAACTAGCCTCGGGGCCCGACAAAAAAGTCCACGGCTTCGTTGACGGAATTCGGCTGTCGGGCAGGTACTTCCCAATATGTGTAAGGCTTCCACCGAGCCGGGCGGGCCCCTGCGATGTAGCGGCGATGCACGCCGCAACTGCGAAAACTCCCAGATTGAATTCGAACTGCTGTCCCGGCGCGCAGAACAACTCGGGGCAGCCGCCGACGTCATCCAGGCGCAGGAACAGGAGCAGCTGAACAGCGTTCTGTGCCGGTCGTGTTGGCAAGCCGCGATCATGTCCGAGCGCAAAACTGGGGTGTCGCGGCTGCGTGGCTATCGCCGCCGTCACCCGCACGGAGCCCAAGGGCAATGCGGCGGGAAAACCTGGTGGTAAACGGTGCTGTGACGGCCGGGAAATTGGTGGTGTGCGGCCCCCGGAATTGTCTCCTGCCGCCGATATTGTGGATATACACGTTGACTGAAACACGTTGGGAAACTGAACGATGACTGCTGCTTTGGCCTCCACAACCGATACAGCCCTGCGCTGCCGGATCAACAAGGACGACTTCGCCGATGCAGTGGCGTGGGTGGCGCGCGCCATCCCTGCGCGGCCGGCAAATCCGATCCTGTCCGGTCTGTTGCTCACCGCCGGCCCGCTGGGTCTGGCAGTGTCCGGATTCGACTACGACACCTCCAGGCAAACTCAAATACCCGCGGAGATCGCCACCGAGGGCCGGGTCGTGGTGTCCGGGCGGTTGCTCTCCGAGATCACCAAAGCCCTGCCGGCTAAACCGGTCGACCTCGCCGTGGACGGCAGCCGGGTGACGCTGAGCTGCGGATCGGCGAAGTTCTCACTGCCGCTGATGCCGGTCGATGAGTACCCGACTCTGCCGGCGTCCCCGGCGGAAACCGGCGCAGTTCCTGCCGAGCTGTTCTCTCAAGCCGTCTCCCAGGTCGCCGTTGCCGCCGGCCGCGACGACGCGCTGCCGATGCTGACCGGTGTGCGCGTGGAAATCGACGGCGGCACTGTGCTGTTGGCGGCCACCGATCGGTTCCGCCTCGCCGTGCGCGAGCTGGCCTGGAACACCACCGAATCCGGCGCGTCGGCGGCGGTCATCGTCCCAGCCAAGGTCCTGGCGGAGGCCGCCAAAGCCGTCGCCCCCGGCTCGGAGGTGCACCTGGCCCTCGGCGCCGCCGACTCCGTCGGCCAAGACCGCTTACTGGGAATCCACAGTGGTGACAAGCACAGCACCGCACGTCTGTTGGATACCGAGTTCCCTAAATTCCGGCAACTGTTCCCAGACCAGTACAGCGCCGCGGCGATCATCGACGTCCCCGAACTGATCGAGGCGATCAAGCGCGTCGCTCTGGTCGCCAGCCAAGGCGCCCAGATCAAAATGGAGTTCAGCGCCGATGGTGCGTTGCGCCTGACCGCCGGCGGGGGATCCGACGCCACCGGCGAAGCTGAGGAGGATCTGCCGGTCCTGTTCGCCGGGGAGCCGTTGACCGTCGCCTTCAACGCGACCTACCTCACCGACGGTCTCGCGGCGCTCAACGCCGAGCGTGCCCACTTCGGTTTCACCAGCCCCCAGCGGCCGGCGGTGCTACAACCGGCAGCCAAAGACGACCAACTCGAAACCGGATCGGGCCCCTACCCGGCCGCCGCGGGGGAGTACCGCTACCTGCTCATGCCCGTGCGCATCCCCGGCTGACGGCATCGACGTCCCCGCGGCCAGGTCTATTTCGTTGCAGGGCTTCAGGTGCCGGCAACAGTGACTCAGGGGGCCGTCGGAACTTTCATATTTAGCTTGCACTGCCAGCACTCACACGCAGTGGCCGATATCGGAATGTTCTGCACAGTGTTGCAGCGAGGGCACCGGATAGGTGCCATTCCCGTAGGCGCCGGCGGTGCACCATCCGGCAACAACAGCGCAACAACCACGCCGATGACGCCAAGGATCAGCCCGAGCACAACTCCGAGCACTGGTCCCCGGTTCTTGCGGCTGGTAATAGACCCGCCAACCGCTGCACAGACGAGAGCGATCAACACAATTAAGCCGAAGATCACACCGTTCGAGTTCAATCCGATCCCCTCCGGTTTTCCGATCCGCGGTTCTTCGACTATATGTAGCGGTCACGACACCACCGGGCGGATCCGCGAATCCGGCCGTAGCCGTCATAGACGGCCTCGAGTAAACACCAGCGCAAGCCGGCGAGTTTCGGGGCTGGCCATGCCCGCTGCCGCGGAGTGCGCAACCATCCGATCCCGCGAGCCGCTCTCGGAGAACTGATTGCGCGTCTCAGGCCGCGTCGGGCAGCGCTTCGCGTGCTCGGCCACTGGCCTGGAAATACTCGATAAGCGCCTGGCCGAAGCAGCTATCGGAGCCGATGGTGCAGCAGCTGCGTTCAGCGGCGGCCGTCGCTAGCGCGAAGGTGTGCTGGGTGCGGATGGCTGCTGCGGAAATCTGTTCAGGGGCAACTGAATACGGCGAGCGGCCATGTATGTCCACTAGGCGTAGAAGCGTCCGGCTTTGGACCTTCAACTGGTCGGACAGGAAATCGACAACCGCATCGCCGGTGGTGGTCGTTGGCGTGGAGATCATAGCGGCGAGCTTAGGAGTCGTCTCCGACAAGAACCCGCTTCGGCAGTGACGGAATGTTGCGCCGGCGGCGGTACTTCCAGGCGAAGGAGGTGCATCAGGTGTGTCTAGCGGCGGACGAGCCCGGCGGGCCCAGGCGGTGCAGTAGTGATGCGCGGTGCACGCTTGAGCGCTCTACGGCCGCGGTGTGCATCTTGACGGACCGGAGCGCGGAGTTGCGGCGCGCTGTCACCGGTGGCGCTGTCAACGTGCCGGAGCCGGTGGCCGATGCCGTGGCGGTCGCCGCGGTCGCCGGCACCCCGTTCATCGTTGGTGGTGCGGTGCGCGATTCTCTGCTCGGCGGGAATCCGCACGACTTCGACGTCGAGGTCCACGGCACCGATCTCGGCGGTCTGGCCCGCCGGTTTACGGCCGCCGGGTGGGAGGTCGACGAGGTTGGCCGCCAGTTCGGTGTGCTCAAAGTACGTCGGCCAGGAGAAGAGGCCGTCGATGTTGCGGTACCGCGCCGCGACAACAAGATTGGCGCCGGGCACCGCGGCTTTAGCGTGGATACCGGTGGGGCGATGAGTGTCGCTGAGGCGGCGGCCCGCCGCGACTTCACCGTCAACGCGATCTACTTCGACCCCGAGGCCGGCATGGTGGTGGATCCGTTCGGCGGCGTCGCCGACCTAGAAGCACGGGTGCTGCGGCACGTCTCGGATGCCTTCGGTGAGGATCCGCTTCGGGTGCTACGCGGGGTGCAGTTCGCCGGCCGATTCGCCATGACCGTGCACCCCACCACTGCTGCTTTGTGCCGGGGGTTGCGGCCCCACTTCGGCGAGCTGGCCGCCGAACGCGTGCAGCTCGAATGGGGCAAGATTTACACCAGCGGCCATCCCGAGATGGCCGCGGCCGCGCTGTGTGACACCGGCTGGGATGACACGTTGCCCGGCCTGAAGTCCGCACTGTCCAGCCCGGCCGTCATGGCGGGGCTGAGGCGGCTGCCGTCGGCGCCGGCCGCTGACCGGGTGGCCCTCGGCGCCGCGCTGATCACCCACACCATGAGCGTGGACGACAGACGCGTTTTCCTGGCGGCCACCGTGGTGGGCAAGGACGCCGCGGTCGCTGCGCAGGACCTGGCGGGCATCGACCCGTCGGCGCTGAGCTCATCGGCGGCCCGCAAGCAGTGGGCTCACCAGGGGGCCAAACGTGGGTTCACCTTCGGGCGCTACCTGCACTACGCGCAGATCCTCGACGACCCGCAGGCGGTGGAGGTTGCCCGCGCCGGTGTCGCCGACGGGCTGGGTGCCGGCCCGGAGCCGGCGTGGGTTCAGGGTCGCGACGTGATGGCGGCAGCCGCCGGCCGGCGGGCCGGGCCGTGGGTTGGCCAGCTGGTCGAGCAGGTATTGCAGATGCAACACCGCGGTGAGTTCAGCGGCCGCGATGAGGCGCTGACCTGGCTCAACGACGCAGTTCGGGCGGTTTCTGCAAAGAGGTGACGGAAATTGCGGGTGCCGCCGGTACTTCCGGTCAGGAGGTGGTTGATCGTGTGTAAAGCAAGCCATGAGGCTGGGGGTCCGCAGCGGTGCAGCGGGGATGCCCGAACGAACCTGGAGCGTTCCCAGGCTGACGTGCAACGCAAACAGGAATGGTTGCGCAACCTCGAGGAGCACATGAACGGGGAACCCAAACAGTGGGGGCCCAACATCGGGCCGCCGCCGTTCGCTCCGCCATTCGGCCCCAACTTCGATGAATGGTTTCAGCGGCAGAACAATGCCGCCGGCGGCACCCTGAGCCGCGAGGACGCCTACATCGAGTTCTACAACCTCGCCGGCGACCCCGAGGACTGGGCCCGACAGGGCTACAGCGCCCGCCCGTCCACTGCAACCGTGACGGCCTCGGCCGAGGTGCTTCACGAGATGCCCGAAATCGAGAACATGAAAAGCCTTGTCGACAACTTCCCCGGAACGGGCAACAGCAGCCTGCACGCGGCGTTGCGCAAAGCCGTCGCCGAGCGCACCGACGCCGACCTGGATGAGTTGGACGCCGAGGTCTCCGAGGCGGTTCGGCGCGGAGGTCGCTGAGCCGGGGAAACTTGTCGGAGGTAGTCCCTAAAATGGGGGAAGCGGTCAACGGCCGCACCACATCCAGCCGGGTGCGCGACACCCGGTTCCCGAAAGGACTATCGCCCCATGGGATTTCTCGACATGATGGCCGACCTGCGGCAAGCCCGCTGCGACCTGGCCGACCACAACGAGCGCGTCGCCGAAGCCGACCAGAGCGGCGACTGGGACACCAAAGACGACCTGCGCGAAGCCGACGCCGAGTACGCCGCCGCGCTCGTCGACGAGCTCGACAAAATCATCGACCTGCTCGACCAACGCCTACGGTGGCCGGTGTGGCGGGACTATCTCACCGCCGCCCTCGATCACGCGCACGCCGTGCCTGATGACACCGACCCGGTGGGTCTTGCCCAGGTCATCGACGATCTCGATCTCACCGCGCGGCGCTCACCGCAGCAGGTCGGTCTCTGATGAAGATCCTGGTGGGCAACTTCTACTCCGACGGACACACCTCGACGCTTCACTACCGAACAACTGGCGGGGACAGTCCGCCAGGCGGGGAGCAAGAATGAGACCGACCCCCTCACGGGTCCGGCCCCTGGGCCGGCGGCATCTGCGATGAAC
>LFFF01000057.1 GCA_001510415.1 Actinobacteria bacterium casp-actino6
GAGGCGATCACCATCGTCGAGGAGGAGAACAAGGCCCTCGATGCGGCGCTTGCGCAGGCCCAACCCGACGATTTACTGCTGTTCTTCTGCGAGGCGATCACGCGTTGCTGGAAGCAGATCGTGCACTTCAAGCCGACATTCACCGCGCCCGGGCCGGAGCCTGTCGCCAAGCGTCTGGCAGCATCGACCTTCGGAGTGCCTGATGGTTTCGTTCTGACCGCGGATGATCGCGGAGTGCTGATCGTTCCGGCAAATGACTAGGGAGATATGACATCCAGACGTGGCAGATTTCCGTGTGCTCATCGTCGGGAGCACCTCCCGAAACTAGCGATCATCGGCGGCCGACTGGAGGATGACAACGCCGCCATCTATGACGAGATGCGCCGTCTGGCGGGCGGACGGATCGTCGTCTTCGCGACGGCATCGTCGGTTCCTGACGAGGTCGGCATCGAAACGGTCGAGGTGTTCCGCGCTCATGGCTTCGATGCCGTCCTGGCCGGGGTGCACGGCCCTGGGGCGGGCCAGGCCGCCCAGGACGCGGCGGTCGCCGCCCTGATCGAGGACTACGGCAGCGTCTATTTCACCGGCGGAGACCAGGCCCTGATCACCGGGGCGCTGGCGCCGTTCGGCAGGGAAAGCCGGGTGCTGAAAGCGATCCGTAAATCGCAGCGCAGGGGTGGGCTGGTCGCCGGGTCGAGTGCCGGGGCCGCGATCATGTCCGAGGTGATGTTTTCCGGCGGCACGTCACTGGAAGCCGCGGCCTTTGGCGTGGTCGGTGATGCCGATCAGCCCGGAATTCTGCTGGCGCCCGGGCTGGGATTCTTTCCGTGGGGCATTGTCGATCAGCATTTCATCAAGCGCGGCCGGTTCGGCCGGATGGTCGTCGGCATGCAGGCATCCGGTGCCAAGCGTGGCTTCGGCATCGACGAAAACACCGCTCTGTTCGTCGAGGGCAAGACTGCCCGGGTGATCGGCGAATACGGTGTCTTCGTATTCGATCTGCAGGGGGCGATAGTCGATCGCCGCCGCAGGCTCATCGAAAATATCGCCTTCAGCTACGCCGATGACGGTGACGCCCTCGACCTGGAGACGGGCCAGGTTCTGCCCGGTCCGGGCAAGCGGCCGGTGACCCCTGGCGACATCACCTACAACGCCCCCGCCCGCTCGCTCCGCAACGTCTTCGGCGCCTATACGCTCTACGATCTCGTGGCGCGACTGGTGCTGGGAGACCCCGAGGTGTACCCGGCGGATCGGGCCCGCGCGGTAGAGCCCAGGGCGGGCTGCGCCACCAGCGTCGAGATTTCCCGTGAGGGCGGCCGAGCGCTGGCCTATGTTCCCGGGGACGGGCGTGACTTCCGGATGACCGCGGTGGATTTTCGGGCCAGCATGCAGACGCGCCAACTCAATGCCGCGCAACTGGCGGAGAACCGGCGGGCGGCGCTGTCCCGGGACTATGGCGTGCAGCCGGGGCTGCAGGCCCGGGTGATGATGCTGGGCTCCGCGCCGCTGGACCGCGGCAGCCCGCTGCTTGCCGAGCTGGCATCGCGGTGCGAGGGACCGGTGGGGGTGCTTGCCGCTGCGTCCTCCGAACCCCGCGCGGCCGCGCGGGACTATATCGGGGCGTTGCGCAGCCAGGGGGTCGAGGCCGCCGACTTGGGCGTCACCATCGACAATGTTGACCGCCTGATGCGCGATGAGGCGCTGGTCGAGCAGATCGCCGGCCTGCGCACCATCGTCCTGACCGGGGGCAACCAGATCAGGCTGGTGGAGTCCCTGCTCTACCGCGGCGAGGTCACGCCGCTGCTGATGGCCATTGCGCGGGCGCGGGCGGCCGGCGCGATGATCGTCGGGGTCGGCGGCGCGGCTTCGGCGCTGTCCGGTTTCATGATCGGCGGCGGTACGTCCTACGAAGCGTTGCGGTTCGGCATCGCCTCGGATATGGGACGGCGCGGATTGGTGATCCAGGAAGGGTTGGGATTGTTCGGCGCCGCCATCGTCGACCAGAAGCTGGCGTCCTCACGCCGTCTCGGTCGCCTCGCGGTCGCCTGCGCCGAGGAGGGCGTGCGGTTCGGGCTCGGTCTGCTGGAAGACAGCGGCGTCATCGCCAACCACGACAACAGCCAACTCACCGCGATCGGCGCGCGCGGCGCCGTCCTTGTCGAAATCGATCCCCTCAAGACCGAACTGCAGGGGGACGATTTCATCGCGCCCGGCACCAGGCTGTGTTTTGCCGGTCCGGGGGACGTCATCGACATGGCGGCTGGGACCGTCACCCGGCTGGCGCCGGTTACCGATTCCGCCGCCATTCTGGATACGCTGGTGACCGAACTGATCCAGGACTGCATCGGCGATGCCGGCCCGGTGATCGCGCCCGGTGTCACACACGAAGCTCATGTTGCCTTGTTTTATCGCTCGGACGAGGATGGCACCGGCTATCTCGATATCGAAAGCATCCGTGATCGGCACGGATAACCCAACAAGAACGGACAATCATGTATTTCGATGGAACCACCCTGACCGCGCTGCTATCCGATGCGGAGATCGCTGCTGCAAACGGCCCGGCCATTGTCGCCGTCGTGCCGCGCTACACCTCGCCGCTGGCCGTCATCGAGGCCGCCATGGAGGTGCCGGAACTGGGCGAGGCCGGCGTGACGGCCTATCTCGATGCCCAGGGGATCGAACTGCGCGACATGCCCCCCGGTAACCATTTGATCTCCGGGGCGCTGGCGTCGGACGGCAAGCTGAAAGCGCGCCTGCATGCCGCCTGTGCGGCCTACTACGAGACGGAGCCGTTTGTGCTTTCGGACGGCCAGGCTGTTGTTGCGGCCGGCGAGCCCGATGCCGCGCCGGCGGCTGCTTCGCACGAGGTTGCTCCGCAGGCGGAGTGAGACAGGTGCAGCGGGACCGGCTGAGTGGGCAGGTGGAGTGAAATCGCGATGCGCCAGAACTACGATCTCCCGGATTCGCCGTATCACCTGACCGTGCTGCGCTTCGGTGCGGCGGGTACGGGCAGGAAAGCGTATGTGCAGGCCGGACTGCATGCCGACGAATTCCCCGGCATGCTCGTCCTGCGCATTCTGGCCGGGCATCTGGCCGAAGCGGATGCGCGCGGCGCGGTCCACGGTGAAATCGTGGTGGTGCCGCAGGCAAACCCGATCGGCCTGGCGCAGACCGAAACCAGCTTCCTGTCCGGTCGGATCGAAAGCGGCACGGGGGAGAACTTCAACCGGAACTATCCCGATCTGTCGGATCTCGGAAGCCTGGCGCTGGGGCCGGACGCGGCGTCGAATGTCGACACGATCCGGGCCGCGATGTCCGCGCGGCTCGCGGCGATGCAACCGGATGGAGCACTGGCACATCTGCGCCACACACTCCTGACCCTCGCCCATGACGCCGACCTGGTGCTCGATCTGCACGCCGACAATGAGGCTGAGCCGCACATGTATGTCGGCCCGGCGCTGTGGCCGGCGGCCGAGGATCTCGCCGCGGCGATCGATGCGCGAGCGGTGCTGCTGTCGGAGTTGTCGGGGGGTTCTCCCTTCGATGAGGCCTGCGCCGGTCCATGGTGGGCGCTGGCCGCGAAACATCCCGGTCTGCCCATTCCGCCGGCCTGCCTCGCCGCCACGCTGGAACTCGGCTCCAATGACGACGTCAGTCCCGAACGGGCCACCGAACAAGCCACGGCACTGCTGCGCGTGTTGCAGGCACGGGGCTTTGTCGAGGGGTCGGGCGGGCACCCGCGTTTGTCCTGCCGCGCCACGGCGCTGACGGCGATGGCGCAACTGCGCTCGCCGGTCGCGGGACTCGTCGTCTACCGCCGGCGGTTGGGCGACCTGGTCCGCAAGGGCGATCTCGTCGCCACGGTGATCGATCCGCTTGGCGGGGAGACGGAATTGCTGGCCGAGACCGACGGGCGGCTCTTCGCCCGTCACAGCCAGCCCTATGCCTGGCCGGGACGGGTGATCGGCAAGATCGCCGGCGACGTTCCGCTGGAGGGCCGAACGGGCAATCTGCTGTCGGATTGATGTCTGTCGGGATCGGAGGTCAGTGCGACCCCGGCCCGGCGTCGGCGGTCTTGGACTTCCGGAACGGCAGGTGCTCGACCACCGTGACGAGCAGCGCGCCGACCACCAGCCCGACCAGGGCCGAGGCTGTGGTGTTCACCATCCAGCCGAGCACGCCGCCGACGCTGGGTACGCCGTGCACGAGGTGCTCGAGTTTGTGCACCAGCTGGTAGGGGATGGTCCACCCCAACTCATCGAACCCCACCAGCAGGATGTGCCCACCGACCCACAGCATGGCGGCGGTACCGATGACCGACAGCCAGGCGAGAACCTTCGGCATGCCGTTCACCAGCATCCGGCCCACGCGTTGCAGGGTCCGCGACGGTCGCCCGGCGAGTTTGAGACCCAGATCGTCCATCTTCACGATGAGGGCGACGACCCCGTAGACCGCGACGGTGATCCCCACCCCGACGACGGCCAGGATCACCCCGCGGGACACCACCGGTTCGGTGAGGACCTCCTTGAGGGCGATCACCATGATCTCGGCGGACAGGATGAAGTCGGTCCGGATCGCGCCCGCGACCGTCGTCGACTCGGCGTCCGGGCCGAGTTCGGCGGCCGGCGCATCGTGATCGTGGTCGTCGTGGCGCAGCGCGTGGATGATCTTGTGGGTGCCCTCGTAGGCCAGGAAACACCCGCCGAACATCAGGATGATCTCGACCACGATCGGCGCGATGCTGCTGAGCAGCAGGGCCGCCGGCAGGATGATGAGCAGCTTGTTGCGCAACGACCCGATCGCGATCCGACGGATGATGGGCAGTTCGCGCTCGGCGGCCAGTCCGCGTACGTAGGCCGGTGTGACGGCGGTGTCGTCGACCACCACCCCGGCGGCTTTCACGCTGGCCTTGCCGGCCGCTGCGCCGACATCGTCGATCGAAGCCGCGGCCAGCTTTGCCAACGCGGCAACGTCGTCCAGTAACCCGACCAGACCGCCTGCCATCCCGGCTCCTTATGTGCTCGGCGCTGCCGATGCGGACTTTACCCGCCGATATGACCAGCCGGATGACGGATGCGATGACGGATGCGATGGCGGGAAGGAATCCCGGCTGGGGGCGGTTGCACCTGCCATGAGCTCGCGAATTGACCTGACCATTGACAACGGAATCGACGCCGAGGCCCGCGGGCGCATCACCGAGGGCCTCGCGCATCTTCTCGCCGATACCTACACGCTGTATCTGAAGACCCACAAGTACCACTGGAACGTCACCGGCCCGATGTTCCAGACCCTGCACCTGATGTTCGAGACCCAGTACAACGAGTTGGCGCTGGCCGTCGATCTGATCGCCGAGCGGATCCGCGCGCTGGGCGCCAAGGCCCCCGGCAGCTACACCGAGTTCGCCGCGTTGACGAGCATCGGGGAAGGTCCCGCTGTCAGCAGTGCCACCGAGATGATCCGCGATCTGGTCGCCGGGCAGGAGGCCGTGGTGCGGACGGCGCGCACCCTGTTCCCGGTCGTCGACGAAGCCCATGACGAGCCGACCGCCGACCTGCTGACCCAGCGGATGCAGATTCACGAGAAGACGGCTTGGATGCTGCGCAGTCTTCTGGAGGAGTGAACCCGCTCAGCTGAGTCGGCGGCCGGGGCCGCGTGACATCACTTTCCCTTGGACCGGATCGCCGATTCGATCGTGTCTTCGGGGATGGTCTTGGTGCAGAAGAACCAGTCCTCGCAGTGCACGTCCTCATCCTTGCCGTCCATGCGATCCTTCGCGGTGCCACAGGATCCGGCGGGTGGGACGATCACCGGTTCGCCGGGCCGCCAGTCCGCCGGGGTGGCGATGTCGTAGTGATCGGCGGTCTGCAGTGCCTTGATGACCCGCAGCAGTTCATCGAAGTTGCGGCCGAGGCTCAGCGGGTAGTAGATGATCGTGCGCACGATGCTCTTGGGGTCGATGACGAACACCGCGCGAACGGCCTTGGTGGTGTCCTCGCCGGGCATGATCATCCCGTACTTCTGGGCGATCTCCATCGAGATGTCCTCCAGCAGGGGGAAGGTCACCTCGACGTCCTTCATATCGCGGAAGGTGATCTTCTCCTTGATGGTGCGCAGCCACGCGATGTGGCTGTAGAGGCCGTCGACCGAGAGTCCCAGCAGTTCGGTGTTGTATTTCGCGAACTCATCCTGCATGGAGGCGAACGTCATGAACTCGCTGGTGCAGACCGGGGTGAAGTCGGCCGGGTGGGAGAAGAAGATGACCCATTTGCCGGAGTAGTCGGCCGGGAAGTTGATCGGACCCTGGGTGCTGACGCCGGTGAACGACGGTGCCGGATCGCCGATGCGCGGCATGCTCGGGGTGGGGGCGGGTGCGTCTGTCGTCATGATGACCTCCTGGTAGTTTTCTGGATCAATTCCAAATTAGAACATACCCCCGTGGGTATGCAAGTGGCGCTCCGTGCGTCGGATTGTTCTCGGCCCTGAACCCGTCTCAGCCGACGATTCTATTGCTCAGGCCGACCGGGGTCGTGCGTCGTGGATGTCGATCGCGACCAGGGTGGGGAAGGGCAGTGGCCGACCCCCGGGCCCCTTCGGATACACCCGGCGCCGGGTGGGCAACCAGAGTCCGCCGAACTGCCGGTAGTCCTGGCAGAAATGGGCTCCGTTAGCCCGGGAGCCGATCACATGCGCGGTGTAATCGTGTCGGGTCAGTCGCCCGGCGGCGTCGAAATGAAACTCCTGGATGGGAGAGTGGGTGGGCAGGCTGGGCGGGAAGCCGACCTTCAGCAGGGTCGCGCCCCCGGGCCCTGACGATCGCTCCAGGGAGAATCCCGGGCCGGTCAGCAAAAACGGGAGGTTGATGTAGTTCCACATGGCATAACAGCAGAAATAGCCGAAATCCAGCGCATCCCAGTACAGCAATCGACGCCGACTGGCGAAGGCGTCCCGCGGACGGTTCCGGATGCGCACAACCGCACCGGCGGCGTCACGGACCTCGATGCGATTGGCACCGCGCAGGGTGGTTGTGTGCCCCGGTTCTGGGTAGTCGTGCAGAACGACCTCGGGAACTCGCGTCGTGATGCTCAGGTGCAAGTGGCGTTGCGGGGGAACGTGTTTGGCGGTGAACAGAAACCCCCGTGCCGACATCTCAACGTCCACCGAAGATAGCGACCGCCAATAATCCAATCCACCGTGCGCGTCGATGATGTCGTCCAGGGCGATGGCGGTCATATCGAATTCAGATGTGGCTGAACGTGATTAAGGATCAACTCCGTGTTGCCCGCGTCGGTCGGCAACTGAAAGGCGTAGACGTTAATCAGTGCTCCAGTTGCACGACGGTACGACTATCCAAATGCGGCAGGATCATCTCGGTCAGAATCCGCTGATGCTCGGGATGGTCCCGGTAGGCGGTGAAGCAGTCCCGGTCGTCAAAGGTGCCGACGACCGCGAAGTCGTAGGCCGCGGGGGTGAGGCCGGCGTCTGGGCCGCAGAGGTAGTTCTGGACGCCGTCGAGTTCGGCGACCAGGCTGCGCAGCGCAGCGGCGATCTCGGCGGGAGCGACGTCGGTGTCGCGCCATTTGAATGTCACGACGTGGGTGAAGACCATGGTGTGCCTGCTTTGGTGAGTACCGTGGTCAATGACGGTACCAACGGAAGGCATCTCTCATGACGCAGCCCAAGCCCGGCACGTATGACCCCAAGAAGGGTGGCAAGTTCGAGCCGGCCACCAAGGCCGTCCCGCCCCCGCCCCCGCAGCCCGGACGTAAGAAGAGGTAGTTCCTCAGCGTCGCCGAGGGCGCGGCACGTTCACTTCTCGTTAGTTCAGCGTTCACCGCACGTTCAACTAGGGTGGGCTCCGAGCGGCGGGAGGTGTCGGTGGAAATCGGGCTGGTCATCGCCATCGGGTTCGCCGCTGCTTTTGCCCTCACCAACGGCTTCCACGACGCGTCCAACGCGATCGCCACGCTGGTCGCGACGCGCGGTGCCACCCCGGGCCAGGCCATCAGTCTCTCGGCGGTGTTCAACATGGCCGGGGCGGTGTTGCTGGGCACCGCCGTCGCCGACACCATCGGCACCATCGTCACCGTCCCGCAGAGCCAGATGGTGCCCGTCGTGGGATCCGGGTTGGCCGGTGCGACCGCCTGGAATCTGCTGACCTGGTGGCTGGGTCTGCCGTCGTCGTCGGGGCACGCACTGGTCGGCGGTCTGGCGGGCGCGGCCATCGCCGACGGCGTCCTATCCGGTTACGGCGGAACGGCATCGGTCAACTGGGGTGGTTTCCAGGGATGGCATCCGACCGGGGTGATCGGAGTCCTGGTGGCTCTGATGGTGTCGCCGATCCTCGGGTTCCTCTTCGGGCTGATCCTGCTGCGGATGCTGCGGGTGTCCTCGCGCCGGTGGACGACACGGTGGAACGCCCCGGTCCGGGCCGGTGGATGGGTGGCCGCAGCCGGGCTGTCCTTCAGCCACGGCGGCAACGACGCGCAGAAGGCCATGGGCGTCATAGCGGTTCTGCTGCTGGCATCCGGCCACTCCAGCAGCCTGACGGTTCCGCTGTGGGTCAAGATCCTCACCGGTGTCGCGCTCACCCTCGGTACCGCGCTGGGCGGGTGGCGGATCGTCAGGACCATCGGTCGCCGGATCTTCAGCCTCACCCCGGTGGATTCGTTCTCCAGTCAGGTCGCATCGACGGCCGTAATCCTCGGCGCCTCGCTTGTCGGTGCCCCGGTGAGTACCACCCAGGTGGTCGCCTCCTCGGTCGTCGGCGTCGGTGCCGGCCGGCGGCGGTGGAAGCACGTGCGGTGGCGGATCGTGCAGGAGATGGCTCTTGCCTGGCTGACCACGATCCCGGCGGCCGCCCTGGTGGCGGTCGGCGTCCTCATCGGATGGAGAGCACTGTGATGTCGCGAAGCCCCCGAAGGTCCAAGTCGACCCGCTGGTTCCTTCCCGAGGTCCCCGACCTGCTCGGCATGCTGCAGTCCCAGGCGGATATCACCGCCCGCGGGATGGATGCCTTCGCGGCGTGGGCGGCCGGGGACGCCGTGCGGGCCGATGATGTGCGCACCGCCGAACACGAGTGCGACGAGGTCCGCCGCAGGCTGGTCGATGCGGTCAGCGAGGCGTTCACCACCCCCCTGGAACCGGAGGATCTTTTCCAGCTCTCGCGCGATCTCGACCGGGTGATCAATGGTGCGAAGAACACCGTCCGCGAGGCCGAGGCGATGGAGTTTCCGCCAGATCGGGCGACCGCGGAGATGGCCGTGCTGCTCGCCGAGGGTGTCATCCACATACGCACGGCCTTCGGATCGCTGGACAGCCGCGGCACGTCAGCCGCATCGGCCACCGAGGCCGCTGATGCCGCGGTGAAGTCCCAGCGGAACCTGGAGCGGGTCTACCGGCAAGCCGCCTGTGATCTGCTCGGGGTCACCGACATCTCGGTAGTGACCGCGCGACGCGAGTTCTACCGGCGGATCTCGGCCGTCTCAGATGACATCGTCGCGGTGGCCGACCGGATCTGGTACTCGCGGGTCAAGGAGTCCTGAGCCGGCCAAGGGTCGTGCTACCAGATTCCTACTTCGGTAGCATGGTGGTGTGAAACTGAGCATCAGTCTGTCCGACGAAGACGTTGCCGAACTCGATGCCTACATCAAGAATGCCGGACTACCGTCGCGATCGGCCGGACTGCGCAGGGCGATCCAGATGCTGCGCCACCCGACCTTGGAGGACGACTACCGCAACGCGTGGATCGAGGGGTCCGCCGATCAGGCGGTGTGGGACCAGTCCGCGGGCGACGGGTTCGGCGATGCGCCGCGGTGACATCTGGCTGGTCGACCTCAACCCCGTCCGTGGCAGCGAGGCCAACAAGATTCGCCCCGCCGTCGTCGTCAGCAACGACCGGGCCAACACCGCAACAGCCCGCCTCGGTCGCGGTGTTGTGACCGTGGTTCCGGTGACCAGCAATGTCACCACGGTCTACCCGTTCCAAGTGCTGTTGGTCGCTGACGCTTCCGGCTTGTCAAGTGATTGCAAGGCACAAGCAGAACAGGTGAGATCCGTTGCAGTCGAGAGGCTTACGCAGTTCGTCGGACGATTGGCTGCAAGCGAGTTGGCCTTGCTGGATGACGCGCTGCGGCTGCACTTGGATCTGTGAATCCGGCGGAACCCTCTGAGCCGGCTAGCCGGTGAATTTACCGCTGCGGATCCGGTCGGCGTCCATCAGCGCCAGTTCCTGGGCGGCGGGGATCACGATCTGCGGATCGGGAACCAGGTTGACGTCGTCAGCGCGACCCCAGTAGGGGACGGCGTTGAGGATGACCCGGATCGCGTTGAGCCGGGCCTGGTGCTTGCTCTCCGACCGGACGATCGTCCACGGAGCGTCAGGGGTACTGGTGCGCCGCAGCATCCGGTACTTGGCGTCGGTGAAGTCATCCCAGTGCTCCTGAGCCTGGACGTCGATCTCGCTGAGCTTCCACTGCCGCAGCGGGTCGTCGCGGCGCCGGTCGAAGCGGCGGGCCTGCTCCTCCTTGGTGACGCTGAAGTACAGCTTGACCAGAATGGTGCCCTGGCGGACCAGATCCTTCTCGAAGCCCACCACGCCCTTGAGGAAATTGCGGTACTCCTCATCGGTGCAGAAGCCGAAGACCGGCTCCACCATGGCGCGGTTGTACCAGGACCGGTCGAAGAGAACGATCTCCCCGCCGGTGGGGAACTGCGCCACGTAGCGCTGGAAGTACCACTGGCTGCGCTGCTCCTCGGTGGGCCTGCCGAGCGCCACCACCCGGTAGTGCTTCTCGTTCATGTAGCGGGTGACCCGGCGGATGGTTCCGCCCTTGCCTGCGGCGTCGCGGCCCTCGAAGAGCACGATCATCCGCCGGTTCTCGTCCTCGAGGTAGCGCTGCAGCTTCAGCAATTCGACCTGGAAAGGCTTGAGCTCTTCTTCTTCGGATATGCGACGGGGGACGGCCATATCGTCATTGTTGCTCAGCGGCTTGCGGCCATCGCGGTCAGGCTGGGCTATCTCTGCACCGTCTCGAAATGGCCGCGGTTCAGCGCCGGTGCGGTTGCGCGGACGCCCTCGCGACCCCCGAATCAATACGATGAGCAGGTGAAACTGTCCAGGATGCTCGCGATTCTCGTTGCGCAACTCGGGTTGCTGGTGGGCCTACCGCTCGCCGCGCCCGCGTCGGCGGCGCCCGTTCTGCCCGCCAGCGCGCAGACATCCCAGTGGATCGTCGTCGGTGTGCCGCAATCCGATGCGACGACGGGATCCCTGACCGCCTACCAGAAGGTCGGCCAGCAGTGGAAGACGGTTCTCGGACCCATCCCGGCCAAGGTGGGGGAGTTGGGGGTCGGTGTTCCCGCGGACGGCGTCTATCGGACTCCCGAGGGTACGTTCGGCTTCGACCAGGCCTTCGGCCGTCAGCCCAATCCGGGTACCAAGATGCCGTACTTCCAAGCCACCGATCAGGACTGGTGGGACGAAGACGCCAGTTCGCCCACCTACAACACCCACGTGCGCTCGGCGGTGAACCCGTCGTCGATCACCGAGAACCTCTACGACTCCGGCCCGGTCTACGACTATGCGGTCAACATGGCGGTCAACCCACAGCGGATTCCGGGCAAGGTGTCGGGAATCTTCCTGCATGTGACCGACGGCAATCCCACCTGGGGATGTGTGGCCATCGGCCGCGAGGAAATGAAGTCCATCCTGACCTGGCTGGACCCGGCGGCAGACCCACGGATCACCGTCGGTGTCGGGACGCCGTCGCTGGTCGCCGCGAAGTCCTGACCCGCCAGGCGGGTATCCACCGATCAGGGAACAGCGCGTCGGCTAGGTCGGAGGTCGACAAGCGGCAGCAGACCGGGATAGATATCGCTTGATATCGTCACCTCATGAGCGACGTACTGATCCGCGACATCCCCGACGACGTGCTCGCCGGGATCGACGCGCATGCCGAGCAATTGGGTTTGTCGCGTGTCGAGTACATCCGCCGGCGGCTTGCTCAGGACGCGCGGACTGCCCGTGTTCCTGTGTGCAGTGACGATCTGCGGCGCCTCGGGGCGGCCGTGACCGGACTGGTTGACGAGGACCTCATGCGGCAGGCGTGGCGGTGAGCGAGCCGACCTGGATTATCGACAAATCGGCGCTTGCCCGGCTGGCGGTATGCACCGAGCCCGACCTATGGAGCAGCCGAATCCAGCGCGGCCTGGTCCGCATCAGCACCGTGACTCGGCTGGAGATCGGGTACTCGGCCCAGTCCGGCGATGCAGCGAGACGCGAGTTCCGGGAATCCCCCTTGGCGGCAATGCCCGTCGAGTACCTGACTCCGAAGATCGAGGATCGCGCCCTCGAGGTTCAGTTGCTGTTGGCTGACCGGGGCCAGCACCGGGGTCCGTCTATCCCCGACCTCATCATCGCGGCGAGCGCGGAGCTTTCCGGGTTGCACGTCCTGCATGTCGACAAAGACTTCGATGTGATCGCCGCGCTCACCGGGCAGCCGACCACTCGACTGGACTACGCCGCAGACTATTAAGGGTCCTCCGGCCCAGGCCCGTGACGATGAGGTTCGTGTTCGACGTCAATCCAGTTGTAACACCGAGTCCAGCAGCTCGAAAGTGGCCGCGTAGGCCCCGGGTTGCTCGCTCTCTCGCGGCCCAGCGACGTTCAGCGTCACCGCGAATCCGAGTCCGCGCAGCCAACGATCGATCTCTTCTGCATCGCCCGCGGTCCGCAACAGTGGGCGGTCCAGATCGGCGGCGATGTGCAGTGCGAGTTCCGTTCCGCCCGAAACGATGTCGGTGTACCCGACGATGAGCGTCGCGTGGCTGTCGCGAACGTTGAGAAAGGTGCGCACCGCAGGACCGGCGCCGCTCTGGCCGCCTGAGACGACCTTGTCGATGCGCTGTCGAGTCACGACACCGACGTTAACCGCCTGCTGCTCTTCGGGCGGTGGCGGTCTATGGGGTCTCGATCGGCCCCGGCCGATCACCGCCATTGCCGAATTCGAAGGCCATGAAGTGGTAGGACCGGCCGTCGGCCTCGAACACCGCCAGTGACTGTGCGCCGAGCTTGCTGGTGGTGGTGTGCACGGAGCGCGGGTTGTCCGCGGCGACGAAGAGCACGCCCAGGTCGAACCGTTCCCGGTAGGCCTTCGCCGCGACGGCGTTGAAGGCCGAGTACACCCCACGGCCGCGGATCTCCGCTCCGATGCAGACCGGTCCGCGGAAGGCGAAGCGCTGCAACGCGATCGGCCTTCCATGCCATTCCAGCGTCTGGGCGAGGTCCAGCATCGCGCGCACGATCGCGGGCAGGCCTGTCTCCGCGGGATCCGGCGGCGCGGTGACGACGATGAATCCCGCGACCGCGTCCTCCCCGGTCACTGCGACGTGGACGCCGCCCGCGTCGACCGCTTGGGTGAACCAGCGCGGCGGGTGCATAACCGAGATGAAGCCGTCGGCCAACTGGTCCGGGTCGAGGTTGCCGATGTAGTAGCGCGATTCCAGTGCGGCCAGTCCCGCAACGTCATCGTGCGTCGCGAGCCTGATGTGGACACCGGTCATCGCACGATGGTCTCAGGAATACCTGGGGCTTGCGCCGGCATGGCCGCCGGGCAGGTCCGCTGGCATACCCGGCATCGGCATGGTGCGCGGCTCGCCAGCACTCCTGATCCGTCGGCCGGCCGCGGATCGTGGGATGGGTGGTTTGTCCGCTGATCGGGGGAAGCTGTGCGACGATCGGCCGGTGCGGGAAACCTTCAACAACCAGAAGGTACGGGTGGTCATCGCCGATGATCACCCGCTGTTCCGGGACGGCCTGATGCGCGCGCTGACCGGCAGCGGTCTGGTCGATGTGGTGGCCGAGGCCAAGGACGGTCCCTCGGCACTGGCGGCGATCAAGGAACACCGTCCGCAGGTCGCCCTGCTGGATCACCAGATGCCCGGCATGGACGGAGCGCAGGTCGCCGCCGCGGTGCTGCGGGCCGGCCTGCCCACCCGGGTGCTGTTGGTGTCGGCCTACAACGACGCCGCGATCGTCTACCACGCCCTGCAACAGGGCGCGGCCGGCTATCTGCCCAAGGAGTCGTCCCGCTCGGAGATCGTCAACGCGGTGATCGACTGCGCTCAGGGCCACGATGTGCTCGCCCCCAACTTGGCCTCCGGGTTGGCTGCGGAGATCCGGCGTCGGGCCGAGCCGACCGGCCCCGCGCTCAGCGCCCGTGAACGTGAGGTGCTCAATCTGATCGCCGACGGCGGCAGTATCCCGATGATCGCCAAGACGCTTTTCTTGGCACCGTCGACAGTCAAGACCCATGTTCAGCGGCTGTACGAGAAGCTCGGAGTGGGGGACCGGGCCGCTGCCGTCGCCGAGGCGATGCGCCGGGGAATGCTGGACTAGCCCGTGGGAAGACTCGTCGACCGCCTGCTGGATTTCCTGACCAGCGAGCCGTTGCGGATCCGGTCGTTTCTCCGGCTCGTGCTCATCGCCCTGATCGCGCTGCTGGTTTATCACGCTCGCGTGCAGCACCGATTCGAAGGTGTATTCAACGCCGTCTTGGTGGTGTACGCGCTTATCGCCGTCACGTTCCTGATCGTCGTGCTGCGCGGGCCCGACCGCTGGTGGTACGGGTGGGTCTCGACCGCCGTCGACGTCGCTGTCGTCGTCGTGCTGTGCATGGCCTCCGGGCCGGCGACGATCGCGCTCTACCCGATATTCTTCCTGCTGCCGATCTTGGTGGCATTCCTGGAAAGTCCGCTGACCACAGGCCTTCTGGGGTTGAGCGCGTCACTGGGCTACCTGCTGGCCTGGGCGGTCTATGCGACCCAGGACCAGAAGATGGGGGACCGCATCCCGGCCCTGGTCTATGTCCAGGTGGGCTGCCTGCTGTGGTTCACCGCCGCCATCACAGCGATGTCGTTCACGTTGGCGCGCCGCCAGGACCGGGTGCGGGCACTGCTGGATGTGCGGCGCAGGCTGGTGGCAGAGTCGATGCGCGCCGATGAGCGCAGCAACCGGGAACTCTCCGAGCAGTTGCACGACGGCCCGCTGCAGAATCTGCTGGCCGCGCGACTGGATCTCGACGAGCTGCGGGAAAGCCCCACCGCCGCCAACTTCGATCGCCTCGATGCCGCGCTGCGAGAAACCGTTTCGGCGCTGCGCACCACCGTCAGCACCCTGAACCCGCAGGTCTTGGAACACGTCGGGCTCAGTGCCGCGGTCAACGAGTTGGCCCAGGCCACCGAGCAGCGTTGGGGTACTCCGGTGCATACCGAACTCGATGAAGTGGGCCGCCCGGAGGCTCAGACGCTGATCTACCGCGCGGCGCGGGAACTGCTGACCAACGCCTACAAACATGCCCGAGCCACCAAACTCGATATCACCCTGCGCCGGGAGAAGGACTCGACCGTGCTGCGGGTCGCCGACGACGGAATCGGATTCGACCCGGCGATCCTGGATCGCCGCGTCGCCGAGGGCCATATCGGTCTGGCGTCGCTGGTCGTCGGCGTCGAGGCCACCGGCGGTTCGATGGACTTCGGCCGCCCGCCGGGGGGTGGCAGCGTGGTGACGGTGACGGTGCCCGACGGGCTGCCGGCCGATCAACTGCAGACGGTCTGACGGGTCAGCGCACCTCGACGGTGATCGACGGCCAACCGGTCGCACCGTCGGGCGCCGGCGAACTCGGCTCTTCGGTCTGCACCGCGCCGGTATTGTCCGTCGCCCTGGCCGTCACCCGGTGGGTACCAGGGGTGGCCTGCCAGTCGAAGGTCCACAGCCGCCAGGTGTCGTTGGAATACGCGGCCCCGAGCGTCGCCGGCTGCCAGGGCCCGTCGTCGATCCGGACGTCGACGGCTTTGATGCCGCGGTGCTGCGCCCAGGCGACACCTCCGACAGTGATCGGGCCCGCGGCCACGCGTTGGCCGCTGCGCGGGACGTCGATGCGTGATTGCGTCTTGATGGGCGCCTGGGCGGACCAGCCTCGTGTGGTCCAGTACGCCTGCGCGCGGTCGAAACGCGTCACCTCCATGTCGACCACCCATTTGGTGGCTGAAACGAAGCCGTACAGTCCGGGCACCACCATCCGGGCCGGGTAGCCGTGCTCGACCGGCAGGGGGACGCCGTTCATCCCGACCGCCAGCAG
>LFFF01000058.1 GCA_001510415.1 Actinobacteria bacterium casp-actino6
TTTCTCCTCCTCGGGTCGAGAGCTTAAGTGGTCGGTATCACGCGGTTGGGGTCACACGGATGTGGAGCCCGCGTTGGCGGACTCGGCGGCAATCTGCGCCCGCACCTCGTCCATATCGAGATCCTTGATCTTGGTGATCAGGTCCTCGAGCGACGGGGCGGGCAGTGCGCCGGGCTGGGCGAACAGCAGCACGCCGTCGCGGAACGCCATGATCGTCGGGATCGAGCGAATCTGCAGGGCTCCGGCCAACTCCTGCTCGACCTCGGTGTTGACCTTGGCGTGCACCACGTCGGGGTGCGCGGTGGCCGACTTGTCGAAGATCGGCGCGAAGCTGCGGCACGGGCCGCACCACGACGCCCAGAAGTCGATCAGCACGATCGGGTTTCCGGTGATGGTCGACTCGAAGTCGGCGGTGGTCAGCTCGACGGTGGCCATGGGGTGTCCTTTCGGAATCGCTGGGGGAACGCTGTGATCAAGTACCCAGGGGGGTATATTTATTCCTGCCTTGCCAGTACCCCTGTGGGTATGTTTACTATGGAGATAATATACCCCACAGGGTATCGAGAACGAGGGGATCACAGAATGACAGCACCTGCCGTCCTCAGCGCCGCCGAACTTCACGGCCTGCTCGGCTCGCCGAACCCGCCGCGGATTCTCGACGTCCGCACCTCGGGGGAGTTCGAGACCGTCCACATCGGAGGCGCGTACAGCGTGCCGTTGGACCTGCTGCGCGAACACCGTGACGAGATCCGCAGCCACCTCGACGACCATGTCGTGCTGGTCTGCCAGTCCGGTCAGCGTGCCGCCCAGGCCGAGCAGGCACTGCGCGATGCCGGTCTGGCCAACGTGCACATCCTGGACGGCGGGATGGCGGCCTGGCAGGCCGCCGGGTTCGCCGTCAACCGCGGCGCCCAGCGCTGGGATCTGCAGCGGCAGGTCCGCTTCGTGGCCGGCACCATCATCGCGCTGAGCATCCTGGCCAGCATCGTCGTGCCCGGGATGAAGTGGCTGGCCTTCGCGATGGGTGCCGGTCTGAGCATCACGGCGATCACCAACACCTGCCTGATGGGCATGATGCTGGCCAAACTCCCCTACAACCGCGGACCTGCCTGCGACGCGCCGTCCATCGTCGCCCAACTCGCCGGATCCGAGCGCCGCTGATGATCGTGCTCACCGTGATCCTGGCCGTCTTCGTCGGCATCGCGCTGGGGTTGCTGGGCGGCGGTGGATCGATCCTGACGGTGCCCCTGCTGGCCTATGTCGCGGGGATGGAGGCCAAGCAGGCCATCGCCACGTCGCTGCTGGTGGTCGGGACGACAAGTGTGGTGGCGGCCGTCTCGCACGCCCGCGCCGGACGGGTGCAATGGCGCACCGGACTGGTGTTCGGGGTGGCCGGTATGGTCGGCGCCTACGGCGGCGGTGTGCTGGCCCGGTTCATTCCCGGCAGTGTGCTGCTCATCGGTTTCGCGGTGATGATGGTTGCCACCGCGATCGCCATGCTGCGCGGCCGCAAGGACGTCAGCCCGGCCGACCCCGGCCATCGCATTCCGGTTCCCAAGGTGATCGCCGAGGGCCTGGTGGTGGGACTGGTCACCGGACTGGTCGGCGCCGGCGGCGGGTTCCTGGTGGTTCCGGCATTGGCTCTGCTCGGTGGCCTGCCGATGCCGATTGCGGTGGGCACCTCGCTGGTCGTCATCGCGATGAAGTCGTTCGCGGGTTTCGCCGGCTACCTCACCAGCGTCACCATCGACTGGACGCTGGCCGGGATGGTCACCGCCGCCGCCGTGGTCGGCGCTCTCATCGGCGCCCGGCTGACCGCTCTGGTCAACCCCGACTCGCTGCGCAAGACCTTCGGCTGGTTCGTCCTGGTGATGTCCTCGGTGATCCTCTTCGAGGAGGTGCATCCCGCGCTCGGGATGGGGATGGTGGCGGTGACGATCGTCGTCGCAATCGTCTACTACGTGCGCGGTCGCCGGTCCATCGATACCCCGGCGGGTACGCTGGACACCGTCAAATCCTGAGGAGGACCCATGGTCGGCGACGAAACCGCGATTACCGATGTGCTGAACCGGCTGCGTCGTGCGCAGGGCCAGCTCGCCGGCGTCATCTCGATGATCGAGACCGGCCGTGAGTGCAAGGACGTCGTCACTCAGCTCGCCGCGGTCTCGCGGGCGCTGGACCGGGCCGGGTTCAAGATCGTCGCGACCGGCCTGCGCGAGTGCGTCCTCGGCGAATCGGCCGACGGATCCACCCCGATGACCGAGGCCGAGCTGGAGAAGCTCTTCCTGTCCTTGGCGTGAGGACGGATTCGGACTACCGGATCGGCCGAAGCACGATCGGCATACCGTCGATCGGCACCGGCATGCCGGCGAAATCGTATTTCGGCACATACCCCGGGTACGGCAGTTCCAGCCGGTAGTTCTGCAGCACCCGGTGCATGATGGTCTTGATCTCCAGCTGACCGAACACCATGCCGATGCACTTGTGCGCGCCGCCGCCGAACGGGGCGAACGCATAACGGTGCCGCTTGTGCTCGGATCGCGGTTCGGCGAACCGGTCGGGGTCGAAGGTGTCCGGGTCGGTCCACAGCTCCGGCAACCGGTGGTTCATGCCCGGCCACAGATTGATATTCGTGCCGGCCGGGACGTAGTAGCCGCAGATTTCGGTGTCGCGGATGGCCTTTCGCACGTTGAACGGCAGCGGTGTGACCAGCCGCAGGCATTCGTTGATCACCAGGTCGAAGGTCTCCAGCTTCTCCAGGGATTCGATGTCCAACGGGCCGTCACCGATCCGGGCGCCCTCGTCGCGGCAGCGTTCCTGCCATTGGGGGTTGGCGGCCAGGTGGTAGGCCATCGTGGTCAGCGTCGAGGTCGAGGTGTCGTGTGCGGCCATCATCAAGAAGATCATGTGGTTGACGATGTCGGTGTCAGTGAAGGAGTTGCCGTCATCGTCGGAGGTGTGGCAGAGCACCGTCAGCATGTCGGTGCCGTCGGCGTTGCGCCGCTCGGCGACTCGTGCGACGAAATAGTCCTCGAGCACCTTGCGGGCCTGCAGGCCGCGCCACCACTTGAACGGCGGCACCGGGGTGCGAATGATCGCACCGCCGGCCCGGGTGGTGGTCTCGTAGGCGGCCTTGATCTTGGTGACCAGGTCGTGGTCGCTGCCGGGCTGGTGGCCCATGAATACCACCGAGGCGATATCGAGGGTGAGTTCCTTGACTGCCGGCATGAACAGGAATCGCCGGTCGTCGGCCGGCCAGTCCCGGGCGACCACCCGGGTGGCGACACCGTCCATATGTTCGATGTAGCCGGACAGCCGGGTCCGGGTGAACGCCTCCTGCATGATCCGGCGGTGGTACATGTGCTCGTCGAAGTCCATCAGCAGCAGGCCGCGGGTGAAGAAGGGGCCGATGACGTCGTTCCAGGCAACGGTGGAGAAGTCCTTGCGCTTGTTGCTCAGCACTTCCTGGGTGGCGTCGGGACCCAGCGCGGCGATCGCGTCGAGGGCCGGGGTGCTGGTGTAGTAGACCGGCCCGTATTTGCGGTAGCTCTTCAGCACGAACTCGGGCCCGCCCCGGAAGATCTCGATCAGATGGCCCAGGAAGGGTAGGCCTGCGTTACCCATCACCGGCTTGAGGTCGCTGCCGGCCGGCGGCTGGCTGAAGACGAACTCGGGCCAATCGCGCTCTTGGAGTCGCTCGTCGAGGATGTCCAGCCCCGGGATGGTCTGCAGCGTCGGGGTGAGTTTGCGGCGGGCTTGATCCAGCAGGTAGTGCTGGGTGCTGATGGTGGCCATGGGCAGTCCTCTGTCGATCGTGAGGGAGCGTGGAACCGGCGGTACCGCATATCTTGATGGCCGGTATTGACGGCTGTCAAGTTTCTTTCTGGCCCGGCGTGGTGCATGGTGAACGGGTGTCCGCACCGCGAGAATCCACCGCGCCGCAGCGTCGCCGCGGGGACCGTCAACGGCACGCGATCGTGCAGGCCGTCCGCGAATTGCTGCAGGAGAAGCCGTTCGCCGAACTCTCGGTCAGCACCATCAGTGACCGGGCCGGCGTTGCCCGATCGGGGTTTTACTTCTACTTCGACTCCAAGTACGCGGTGCTGGCACACATCCTTGGTGAAATCGCCGAGGAACTGGAAGAACTCACCCATGATTTCGCCCCGCGCGGCGCCGACGAGAGCCCCGCGGAGTTCGCCAAACGGATGGTCGGCAGTGCGGCGGCGGTCTACGCCCACAACGATCCGGTGATGTCGGCGTGCAATATCGCCCGCGGGACCGACGCGGAGATCCGCGAGATCCTGGACCGCTACAACGACGCGGTCATCGACCAGATCGTGCCCATCGTCGAGGCGGAGATCGCCGGCGGCACCGCTGACCCCATCACCGCTGATGTGCGTGCTCTGGTGCGGACGCTGTCCGCGACCACCGCGCTGACGCTGTCCGGGGAGTCGATGTTCACCGGACCGGACCGCGACCTGGCCCGGGCGGTGGACGTTCTGGAGAAGCTGTGGCTGAACGCCTTGTGGGGCAGTCGGGTCGTATCGCGGTGAGCTACGGCTTCGCGGGTAAACGTGTTCTGATCACCGGTGCGGCCAGCGGGATCGGCCGGGCCACCGCATTGCGGCTGGCGCGTGAGGGCGCCGAGTTGTACCTGACCGACCTCAACGCCGAGGGCCTGGAGGAGACCGCCGCCGCGGCCACCGCTGCGGGTGCGACGGTCGCCGAGAGCCGGGCCCTGGACATCACCGACTACGACGCGGTCGCCGGATTCGCCGCCGATATCCACGCTCGGCATCCGGCCATGGATGTCGTCATGAACATCGCCGGCATCTCGGCGTGGGGCACCGTCGACACGCTGACCCACCAGCACTGGCGGTCCATGGTCGACGTCAACCTGATGGGGCCGATCCACGTCATCGAGTCATTCGTCCCGCCGATGGTGGCGGCCCGGCGCGGCGGCCGGCTGGTCAACGTGTCCTCGGCCGCCGGGCTGGTGGCGCTGCCCTGGCACGCCGCCTATAGCGCCAGCAAGTTCGGCCTGCGCGGGGTGTCGGAGGTGTTGCGCTTCGACCTCGCCCGCCACCGCATCGGCGTCTGCCTGGTGGTGCCCGGAGCGGTCGACACTCCGCTGGTGCAGACCGTGCAGATCGCCGGGATCGACCGCCACGACCCCGCGGTGCAGCGCTGGGTCACGCGGTTCAGCGGTCATGCGATCTCCCCGGAGACGGCGGCCGACAAGATCGTGGCGGGGGTGGCCCGGAACCGCTTCCTGATCTATACCTCAGGCGATATCCGGGCGCTGTACGCCTTCAAGCGTTTCGCCTGGCTGCCCTACAGCCTGGTGATGAAACAGGTGAACCGGTTGTTCACCCGGGCGCTGCGGCCGGGGCGCACCAAGGCACTGCCGCCGGGTCGCGGCTGACGTTAGGTCCGCGGGCACAACGGGCGGGACGGCCGATTGTGTCGGTGGTGGGTGGTAGACCCATACCCGTCGGGTGACGGCGTTTTGTGACATGCGACACGCCGGAGCCGAAACCGCCAAAGGCCTTACGACCAGGGAATTTCATATTTGTTATTCGGAACATGTTGTATCTCTGTGCGTTGGACACCACTAGGTGTAGTGTTTGGACCGCCGGATGGCCCGCTATCAGCGGGCCAACCGGGACCACTGACAGCACTGTTGTCCACCTGGTTTTCGACCTCTATCTCCATATCTCGTCCGCCATCCCGTCCGTCCGGCTTTTACCGCCCCGTCCGCCGAGGAGTCACTCCGCAGATGACCATCACCGTCTACACCAAGCCCGCCTGCGTGCAGTGCAACGCCACTTACAAGGCCCTCGACAAGCAGGGTCTGTCCTACGAGATCGTGGACATCACCGAGGTGCCGGAGGCCCGGGACTACGTGATGGCGCTGGGTTACCTGCAGGCCCCCGTGGTGGTCGCCGGCGGCGAGCACTGGTCCGGCTTCCGGCCCGACCGCATCAAAGCACTGGCCGGAGCATCCGGCACCGCCGCCGCCGTCAGCGCCTAGCGGCACCGGCGCAGGGGGAGACGACGATGGAGGCGGATGTCGGGACAGCCGGCCGGGGTCCGGTGCGGCTGGTGTACTTCTCCAGCGTCTCGGAAAACACCCACCGCTTCGTGCAGAAACTGGACCTGCCGGCCGTCCGTATTCCGTTGCACGGCCGCATCCAGGTCGACGAGCCGTACGTCCTGATCCTGCCCACCTACGGCGGCGGCCGGGCTAACGGCCCGGATCCCGAGGCCGGGGGCTATGTGCCCAAGCAGGTCATCGCGTTCCTCAACAACGAGCACAACCGATCGCTGATCCGCGGAGTCATCGCGGCCGGCAACACCAACTTCGGTGCCGAGTTCTGCTACGCGGGCAATGTCATCTCCCGCAAGTGCGACGTGCCGTATCTCTACCGATTCGAACTGATGGGAACCCCGGAGGACGTCGAAGCCGTCCGCGCGGGTCTGGCCGATTTCTGGAAGGCCTCCAGTCGCCAAGAAAGGGAAGACACGTGTCACCAACGGTCACTGCTGCAGAGCCGGTAACCACCGCCAACCCCGCACACGCGCTGCCGGGGGAGACCGACTACCACGCGCTCAACGCGATGCTCAACCTGTACGGACCCAACGGTGAGATCCAGTTCGACAAGGATCGGCTGGCCGCGCGGCAGTACTTTCTGGAGCACGTCAACCAGAACACCGTCTTCTTTCACAATCAGGACGAGAAGATCGACTACCTGATCCGGGAGAACTACTACGAGCGCGAGGTTCTCGACCAGTACTCCCGGAACTTCGTCAAGACACTGCTGGACCGCGCCTACGCCAAGAAGTTCCGGTTCCCGACCTTCCTGGGCGCGTTCAAGTACTACACCTCCTACACGCTGAAGACCTTCGACGGTAAGCGTTATCTGGAGCGGTTCGAGGACCGTGTGGTGATGGTCGCGCTGACCTTGGCCGCCGGTGACACCACGCTGGCCGAGCAGTTGGTCGACGAGATCATCGACGGACGGTTCCAGCCCGCCACCCCGACCTTCCTCAACTCCGGTAAGGCCCAGCGCGGCGAACCGGTGAGCTGTTTCCTGCTGCGCATCGAGGACAACATGGAGTCGATCGGCCGCTCGATCAACTCGGCGCTGCAGCTGTCCAAGCGCGGTGGCGGGGTTGCGTTGCTGCTGAGCAATATTCGCGAGCACGGCGCGCCAATCAAGAACATCGAGAATCAGAGTTCCGGTGTCATCCCCATCATGAAGCTGCTGGAGGACTCGTTCTCCTACGCCAATCAGCTCGGAGCCCGCCAAGGTGCCGGTGCGGTCTACCTGCACGCCCACCACCCGGATATCTACCGCTTCCTGGACACCAAGCGGGAGAACGCCGACGAGAAGATCCGCATCAAGACCCTCAGCCTGGGTGTGGTGATCCCGGATATCACCTTCGAGCTGGCCAAGAACAACGAGGACATGTACCTGTTCTCCCCGTACGACGTCGAGCGCGTCTACGGGGTGCCGTTCGCCGATGTCTCGGTCACCGAGAAGTACTACGAGATGGTCGACGACGCGCGCATCCGCAAGCACAAGATCAAGGCCCGGGAGTTCTTCCAGACGCTGGCCGAGTTGCAGTTCGAATCGGGTTACCCGTACATCATGTTCGAGGACACCGTCAACCGGGCCAATCCGGTCGACGGCAAGATCACCCACTCCAACCTGTGCTCGGAGATCCTGCAGGTGTCCACGCCGTCGAAGTTCAACGAGGATTTGTCATATGCCGAAGTGGGCAAGGACATCTCGTGCAACCTCGGCTCACTGAACATCGCCAAGGCGATGGACTCGCCGGACTTCGCCCAGACCATCGAGGTGGCCATCCGGGCGCTGACCGCGGTCAGCGACCAGACCCACATCACCTCGGTGCCGTCGATCGAGAAGGGCAACGGCGAGGCCCACGCGATCGGCCTGGGTCAGATGAACCTGCACGGCCACCTCGCCCGGGAGCACATCTTCTACGGCTCCGAGGAGGGTGTGGACTTCACCAACATCTACTTCTACACCGTGCTCTACCACGCACTTCGGGCGTCGAACAAGATCGCCATCGAGCGCGGGACCGCGTTCGCCGGCTTCGAGAAGTCCAAGTACGCCAGCGGTGAGTTCTTCGACAAGTACACCGATGGGGTGTGGGAGCCGAAGACCGACAGGGTTCGGAAGCTGTTCTCCGAGGCCGGTATTCGCATCCCGAACTCCGACGACTGGCAGCGCCTGAAGGAGTCGGTGCAGCGCAACGGCATCTACAACCAGAATCTGCAGGCGGTGCCGCCGACCGGTTCGATCTCCTACATCAACCACTCGACGAGTTCGATCCACCCGATCGCGTCGAAGGTCGAGATCCGCAAGGAAGGCAAGATCGGCCGGGTCTACTACCCGGCGCCGTACATGACCAACGAGAACCTGGAGTACTACCAGGATGCCTACGAAATCGGGTACGAGAAGATCATCGACACCTACGCCGCGGCCACCCAGCATGTGGATCAGGGGCTCAGTCTGACGCTGTTCTTCAAGGACACCGCCACTACCCGGGATGTCAACAAGGCGCAGATCTACGCCTGGCGCAAGGGAATCAAGACGCTGTACTACATCCGGCTCCGCCAGATGGCGTTGGAGGGCACCGAGGTCGAGGGTTGCGTGTCCTGCATGCTGTAGGGCGTCCGTGGGCCATGGTGAACGGCGCCGCGTGCAACGACAACACCTTCCAGTAGGGGCGACAACAACAATTGATTGAGGCGATGGATCCGGTCGTTCTCGCCTTCCTCGTGACACTCGCGGCGGGCCTCTGCACGGGAATAGGCAGCGCGATCGCGTTCTTCACGCGCCATACCAATCGTGCCTTCCTCTCGGTCGCATTGGGATTCAGCGCCGGTGTGATGATCTACGTCTCGTTCATCGAGATTCTGCCCAAAGCGCGGGCTTCGCTGCTTGCGGCAGGTGACTCCGAGCTTCGGGCCCTGACGACGTCCACGATCGGTTTCTTCGCCGGGATGCTCCTGATTGCCGTGATCGACCGGCTCGTCGGGCGGTTCTCCAATCCGCATGAGGGCATCTCGGTCGAGTCGATGGACACCGACGGCGGCTCCACCGAGATCATCCGCCAGGCAAACCTTCGACGGATGGGCGTCCTGGTGGCGCTTGCCGTCGCACTTCACAACTTTCCGGAGGGTCTGGGCACGTTCCTGGTGGTGCTTGAGGATCCGGCCGTGGGTGTCGCCCTTGCCGCCGCGATCGCGATTCACAACATCCCCGAGGGAGTCGCCATCTCCGTGCCGCTCTATCACGCCACCGGAAAGCGCTCGAAAGCCTTTCTCTACTCGTTCGGCAGCGGCCTGGCCGAGCCGCTGGGTGCAGTGGCCGGTTACCTGATCCTGCGTCCGTTCATCGATGACACCACCTTCGGCATCGTCTTTGCGGCAGTGGCGGGGATCATGGTCTTCATCTCTATCGACCAGTTGCTGCCCGCCGCAAGGGAGTATGGCCGCCCAAACCTCGAGATCTACGGACTGATGGCGGGGATGATGGTGATGGCGGCCTCGCTGGTGCTGTTCGCCATGTGAGAGCGTCCAGCTGCTGCCCGGCGCGGCCGAGCGATATCCGACGCGGGTGGTGGTGGCCGCTCTAGGGCTTCGGCGCAGCAAGCGCCTTCAAGCGCCGCTGCTCGGCCAGCACGTTCAGGTAAGTCGCGCGCTCGGCGACGAGCCAGTCCGGGTTCTCCTCGAGCAGCGCATCGATCTGCTCGGTGGTGAGCGCCTCGGTGACGCCACCGCGGGTGAGGCCGGAGATGGAAACGCCCAGCTTCGCTGCAACGAGGTTCTTCGGATGCGGCCCGTTCTTGCGGAGCTGCTGGAGCCACGGCGGCGGGTCCGCCTGCAGAGCGGCCAGTTCGTCGCGGGTGATCGGGTTCCCGCGGAACTCGGCCGGGGTTGCGGGCAGAAACACATCCAGCTTCTTCGCCGCCGTCGCGGGCTTCATGGACTGGGCGTTCGGCCTGCTCATTGCCTGAGCTTATCCATCAGGGGTGTCGGTAGCCTGAACCGGTGACGTCGTCCTCGCTGATCCTGGGCTACGTCCCCGGGGCGACACCTGCGAAGTGGGTGCGGATCTGGGCGGAGCGTCACCCCGAGGTTCGGCTGAACCTGCGGGCGCTATCCGCGGCCGAGGCGGCTGAGGAGGTGCGTAACGGCGGCGTCGATGTGGCGTTGCTTCGGCTGCCGGCCGATACATCTGAGTTGGCGGTCATCCCGCTCTACGAGGAGACGGCGGTAACTGTGCTGCCGACCGATCACTTTCTCGGCGCAGCCGATGTCCTCAGCTCCGCGGATCTCGACGGCGAGCCGATACTGTTGCCACTCGACGACGTTGTCGCGTGGGCGGACGCTCCGGGCGTTGTGATCGAACACCGCCCCGAAACGACCAGCGCTGCAGTCGAACTCGTCGCAGCGGGATTGGGTGCGCTCATCGTGCCGCAATCGCTGGCGAGGCTGTATCACCGCCGCGACCTCACGTATCGTCCGATCGGCGATGCGCCGACGTGTGCTGTTGCGCTGGCCTTCCGGGAGGGACAACAGTCCCCGCTGATCGAGGAGTTCGTCGGAATCGTGCGGGGTCGCAGACCGGGCTCGTCACGCGGGCAGACCCAGGCGGCACCCAAGCGCACCGCGCGGGAGAAGGCGTTCGCCAAGCAGGCCGCCCGCGCCGCCGCGGGGAAGGTCGCCCGCAAGCCGGGCCGGGGCGGCCGTGGTCGATCGTGATGACCGGCGGACGGCTCGGCCGGTGCCCAAGATGGCGTCAGCCGATAGCGGTCGGCCGGCCGAATCGGGTCCGCACGCCGGGGGAGTACAGCGCACGGATGCGGTCACCACAGGGGGCGACGCCACTGGCGGGCAGCAGATCGTCGTCGAGGTCGACGATGTCGGCCGACTGCAACGGCCACGGGCCGTGTTCGTTGGGCACCCACCAGGTGCGCCCCGCTTTGCGCGTGTGTGCGCCCCAACGGGCCGTCAGCCACACCTCCAGCGGACTCGGCGTGATCGCCTCACCGACGGTCACCGTGAGCCGGCTGCGTAATCCCGGCCGGGGCCAGCGCCGCACGCTGGAGTAGCTGATGGTGGAACCGTTGCGGGTCAACCGCATTCGTGCCCAGGTGTAGGGCAGGCCGAGGCCGACCCGGGTCAGCGGCACCACCGCCAATCGGCTGCTCTCCAGCGACCGGAACAGCACCCCGTGCCGGCCCGCGTCATCGACCGAGTAGAGCCGGATGTTGGTCTCGAGGAATGCGCCGAAGTAGGGAACCGGCGGGGAGGACCCAAGTCGGATGCCGCTCATCACGAACGGAACCAGCGCGACGTAGGTCATGCCGTCGGCGAACACGTCCGGGAGGGTTCCCGGCGGGAAGAGATGCGCGACGGTATCCGGCCGTACCGGCCAGTGCACGAAGGTCAGATCAGACCAGTACTGATCAAAGAGCACCGGCCGACGCAAGGCCGGCGGTGTCAGTGCGAACCCGGCCAGTGCATCGCCCGGTGGCGAAGTCACAGCACCTTGTGCAGCGGGCCGGAGGCCTTCTTGTACATCGACTTCAGCAGCGCATCGCGGAAACGGGAGTTGTCGATCAACCTGAGGCCCGCGTTGGCCACCTTCGGGTAGCCGAGCAGCTTGTGGAAGTACCGGCCCCGCCGGTACTCGGTACCCCACGCCGCCTCCATCCGCTGGGCGTAATTGGTGAAATCGTCGGGTCCACCGTTCTCCAGTGCAGCCATCGCGCACTCGCCGGCCGCCAGCCCCGACTCCAGCGCCTTGGAGATCCCGGCGCCGGACGCCGGCTTGCCCGCACCCAGCGAATCGCCGGTGAACAGCACACCGGGGCGCCACGGCGGCCAGGCGGTGAAGCCCATCGGCAGTCGCCAGGCCCGAACGCTCTTGTTCTTCTTGAGTTCGGAGATGGACGGTAGTTCCCAGTCCCTCGGCAGGGTGTCCATGAAGTCGCCCAGGAATTGGGTGGCGTTGATGGATTGCCAGTTCGTGTAGCTGTTCACGTAGCCCAGACCGATGTTGAACCGGCTGCCGCCCATCGGGAACACCCAGCCGTAGCCGGGCAATTGATCGCCCTGGAACTGCAGCTTGAGGTAGATGTCCATGCTGTCGGAATCGGGCCGCTTGGCGTCCATCTCGGCGCGGATCGCGATCGCGGAGTACCCGTTGTACTCGGAGTCCATTTTCAGCGCCCGCTTGATGGGGGAGTAGGCGCCGTCGGCGGCGATGACCGCGTCGCCGAGAACCTGTTCGCCGCTCTTGAGGATGACGCCGGTGACCCGTCCACGCTCGTCGATCACCGGGCCGGTGACATCGGCACCCTGCCGGATCACCGCGCCGGCCGACTCTGCGTGCTTGAGCAGCATGGTGTCGAGTTCGGTGCGGCTGACGGTGGCGCCGTGGTCGGGCATGCCGGGACGCTTCGGAAACGACAGTTCCCACCGCGACGGGCTGAACACCGTGACCCGGTTGACCCGGTGGAAGGCGGCCACCTCGTCGGCCAGGCCCATCTTCTGCAGGTAGCTCACGGCCCGGGCGGTGAGGCCGTCACCGCACGGTTTGTCGCGGGGGAATACTGCCTTGTCCAGGACCACCACTTTGGCGCCGGTTTGCGCGGCTTGCCAGGCGGCTGCCGACCCCGAAGGGCCGCCCCCCGCAATCACCAGGTCGAATCGCTCGGTCACAGTCTCCGGCTTTGTCTCGTCGTTATCGGTTTCACTGCCGATGCTAGCCGGGGCCGTTCGATAACTGCACGTCCGGACCGGCCAGTACAGTGCTGGAGGTGCGCAGACTTCCGGTGCCGCTGCCGGGTTCCGGCTCGGGCAAGGTGGATGCGCGAAGTGAGCGCTGGCGCGAGCACCGCAAGAAGGTCCGCACCGAGATCGTCGACGCCGCCTTCCGCGCCATCGATCGGGCCGGCCCGGAGGTGAGCCTGCAGGAGATCGCCGCGGAGGCGGGAACCGCCAAACCGAAGATCTACCGGCACTTCAACGATAAGGCCGATCTGTTCCACGCCATCAGCAGGCGCCTGCGGGACATGCTGATCGCGGCGATCTTCCCCAATATCGACTTCGCCGTCGACTCCACCCGAGAGGTGGTCCGGCGCAGTGTCGCCGAGTACATCAACCTGGTCGACGCCCATCCCAACGTGCTGCGCTTCGTCCTCCGCGGACGGTTCCCGGAACCGGCCGAGTCGACCACCCGGGGTGTCAACGAGGGCCGCGAGATCACCATGGCGATGGCCCAGATGTTCAACAACGAAATCCGCGGGACTGATCTGGACCCCGCGGCCCTGGAGCTGGCCGCGGCGGCGACCTTCGGGTCCGCCTCTGCGGCCACCGACTGGTGGCTCGGCAGTGACCCGGACAGTCCGCGGCGGATGCCGTCGGAGGAGTTCGCGGCGCACCTGACCACCATCATGCTCGGAACCATCCAGGGCACCGTCGACCTGCTCGGGATCGACCTCGACCCGGACCTGCCGGTACGCAGCGCGACTCCCCGGGACGCTCCGGTCGGCTGAGGGCGCGACACGCTCACCACAACTGGTTGTGCTCACTCTGCTTGTCGGCCCCCAGGGGTAGTGTTCGGGTGTCGACGGAAATGTCCAGCGACCTCAGCCGATCGAAGTGGGGTTTCAGGTGAGTGATGGCATCAAGTTGATCGACCGGGCGTCGGCGATCAACTGGAACCGGGTCCAGGATGAGAAGGACGCCGAGGTCTGGGACCGGTTGACCGGCAACTTCTGGCTGCCCGAGAAGGTTCCGGTGTCCAACGACATCCCGTCGTGGAACACCCTCAGCGCCTCCGAGAAGCAGCTCACGATGCGGGTGTTCACCGGGCTGACGCTGCTGGACACCATCCAGGGCACCGTCGGTGCGGTCAGCCTGATCCCCGACGCGGTCACCCCGCACGAGCAGGCGGTGCTGACCAACATCGCGTTCATGGAGTCGGTGCACGCCAAGAGTTACAGCAACATCTTCTCGACGCTGTGCTCCTCGACGGAGATCGACGAGGTATTCCGCTGGTCGGAGGAGAACCCGAACCTGCAACGCAAGGCCCACATCGTCATGGACTACTACCGCGGCGACGACCCGCTCAAGCGCAAGGTGGCCTCCACCCTGCTGGAAAGCTTCCTGTTCTACTCCGGCTTCTATCTGCCGATGTACTGGTCGAGCCGGGCCAAGCTGACCAACACCGCCGACATGATCCGGCTGATCATCCGCGATGAGGCCGTGCACGGTTACTACATCGGCTACAAGTACCAGCGGGCGCTGGCGCTGGAGGACGATGCCCGCCGCGCGGAGCTGAAGGACTACACCTACGAGTTGCTCTTCGAGCTCTACGACAATGAGACCGAGTACGCCCAGGACCTCTACGACGAAGTCGGCCTGACCGAGGATGTCAAGAAATTCCTGCGCTACAACGCCAACAAGGCCCTGATGAATCTCGGCTACGAGGCGCTGTTCCCGCGCGACGAGACCGACGTCAACCCGGCGATCCTGTCCGCACTGTCGCCCAACGCCGACGAGAACCACGATTTCTTCTCCGGGTCGGGCAGCTCGTACGTGATCGGCAAGGCCGTCGTCACCGAGGACGAGGACTGGGACTTCTGACGTCGGGATAGGCTCCCGCGGCAAAGAATGAACTTGGATTCGGGATATCTTTTGATCTGTTCTCGGCGAACGTAAGACACGTCGCAGTTCCTCACCGCATAATTCCTCGCAGTGCGTGGGGGGAGCCGTCCTTCACGAGCGACTCGTGAGGGATTGTGCGATGGATGATTCAGGTACCGTCCGGTTCGATTCCATCCAGGTGGCCGGCCCGAAACCTGCATCGTCGGGGTACGCGCGTTATGTGGGTCGGGTTGGGGCACTGGCCTTTGCCCTAGGGGTGGGCGCAGGCATCGCCTCGATGCCTGCCGCTTTCGCCGACATGGCGGGGTCGGAGGGTTCCACCGGGTCCTCGACGGATGCGGGCCCGGCCCGCTCGGCCCAATCCGCGACCAGCGGCCCGTCACGGTTCCGGGTCTCGGCGACCCGGTCAGCCCGCGGTTCGAGCTCGGTGTCGCGTCCTGACTCGGTTCCGTCGGTTCCCGCAGCGGCCGCGTCCGCCCGAGCCTCGGTACGCGCCTCGGCCGCCGTGCCGGTGGACGACATTCCGGTGCAGGACGTTCCGAGTGAACCGGTCATCACCGCGACGCCGATTGTCGCGACCGTCCCCTCGCCGACCTCGCCGTCCGGGGCTGGCGGAGGGTCGGGCACCCCTGCTGCTACGCCGGTCGAGTGGACTGCGCTGGCCGCTGCGCGCGGCGAAACCGGCACCCGGTCCAGCCGCCCGACCGCCATACCCGGCGCGGCGGCGACGTCCGGCACTCCCGCCACAAGCACTCCTGTGATAGCTACCCAGGTCGGCGCCCCGGCTGCGGCCGCGGCTGGGATCGGAGGGATCCGGTTGTTCGGCAACGGCACCGCTGAGAACCCCGATGCCGGAATCCTCTGGGGCAACGGCTACAGCTGGACCGCCGAGACCTGCGACGCCGGATTGGCCTGCACCGGCGGTAATGGCAGCCTGCTGTTCGGCAGCGGCGGTAACGGCTTCAACGGCGGCAATGGCGGTGCCGCGGGCTTGTTCGGCACTGGCGGCGCCGGTGGCAACGGCATCACCGCGGTGAACAGCGGTGCCGGCGGAAACGGCGGCAACGGCGGAATCTTCTACGGTCGGGGCGGCTCCGGCGGCGTTGGGGCCACAGCGATCTCGGGCGGCATCGGCGGGACCGGCGGTACCGGCGGCCAGGGTGGTTTACTCGGCGGTAGCGGCGGCCGCGGCGGGGCTGGTGGCTGGAGCGGCGACTCCGGCGCGGCCGGCGGCATCGGCGGCAATGGCGGAAGCGCCGGCGCCCTGGCCCTCGTGGGTCGAGG
>LFFF01000059.1 GCA_001510415.1 Actinobacteria bacterium casp-actino6
CTGCACCCGCCACGGCGGCATCCCGAGTTCGCCCGCCAACTGGTTCGGACCACCCGACAGCGGCCCTATCCTGGCGATGGCGTGTACCGCCTCGGCCAGCGCGTCGGCCAGCAGGACATGCGCCACACCGCGGGACATCGCCCAGCGCAGCGCTTCGGTGCTGCCGGCGATATCGCCGGCGACCGCCTTGTCGGCGATCTCAAACCCGGTGACGTCGGCTTTGCCGCTGTGGTACCGGCGCACTGCGGCCACGTTGACCTGCCCGCCGGTGTCGGCGACCAGCTGTGAACAGGCGGCCGCGAGTTCCCGGATATCGGATCCGACCGCCTCGAGCAGGGCCGTGACGGTCTCGTCGTCGACCTTGATCCTGAGCGCGCGGAACTCGGCGCGAACAAAGGCGGTCCGTTCGGCGGCTTGGGTGATCTTGGCGGCCGGGTGGGTCTGGGCGTGCAGTTGCTTCAGCTGACCGGCAAGCGCCTTGGCCCGGCCGCCGCCCGAGTGGACGACCACCAGAACCGTGCCGGGAGGCAGGTCGGCTGCAGCCGAGGCGATCAGCGCGGCGGCGTCCTTACCCGCTTCATCGGCATCCTCCAGGATCACCACCCGCTCGTCGGCGAACAGCGACGGACTGAGCAGTTCAGCGAGTTCGTTGGTCGAGACCTCCCCGGCCCGCAGTCGGTCGACCGGAATGTCGTCGTTGCCTGCCGCACCGCGGACGGCCCGGAGAATCTCGCCCACCGCACGTTCGACGAGCAGGTCCTCGAGCCGATAGGTCTGCTTGCTATTGATCTTCACGGCACCGCCGAGCACCAGATGCAGCCCCGCAGCCTCGCTCACCCCCCGATGGTGTCACGGACCGCTGACGACACCCGACACCGACCACGCTGCCGCACACACCAGGCACCCGGCCGCGGCCAGCCGGAACCATCGCCACCGCCACAGCACGACCGCAGCCACGGCCGCGGCGCCGACCGTGAGAACCCCGGCCCAGCCAGCGGGCACCGGAACCGCCGCGCCCGGCAACGCGGCAGCGCGTTCGGCCACCTGAAGCAACCACCACACCTCGGGCCCGGTGAACCGGATCAGCAGTCCGGCACCCGCCGGCCACAGGGACACCAGCGCAGCTGCCGCGGTCCCCAAGACGGTGATCGGCGGAATGACCAGGGCGACAGCCAGATTGGCGAGCACCGCGATCACGCTGAAGCGTCCCGAGACGGCGGCCACCAGGGGGGCGGTGACCAGTTGCGCGGCCAGCGCGATACTGAGCCCGTCGGCGAGCGGTTTGGGCCAGCCGCGATCCACCAGCCGGGCCGACCAGACCGGGGCCAGCACCACCAGCGCCGCGGTCGCCGATACCGAGAGCGCGAACCCGAGGTCGACGGCCAACTGTGGTGCGGCCACCATCAGCGCGATCACCGTGGCCGACAGCACCGGGATGGCCTGGCGCCGCCGCCCGGACAGCACCGCGAGCAGTGTGATGGCGCCCATCACGGCGGCGCGCAGCACACTGGCGGTGGGCTGCACCACCACGACGAACACCACCAGCGCCAGTGCGGCCAACCCGACCGCCGGCCGCGGCCCGAGGAACTGCGCGGTGAGCAGCACCGCACCGCAGACGATGGTGACGTTGGCACCCGACACCGCGGTCAGATGCGTCAGCCCGGCCGTGCGGAACTCGGCCGTGGTGGCAGCGGTGACGGCCGAGGTGTCGCCGAGCACCAACCCCGGCAGGATCGCGGCCTGGTCGCCGGCCAATACCTCGCGGGTGGTGGCGGCGAACCGATCCCGAACCTGGCGCGCCGCGCGCTGGACCGCCGAGGCGCGGCCCGCGGTCGGGCGGCCCACCGCGGTGATGACAGCCACCGTGAGATCCCGCCGGGTCGGACGCGAGATGCGTGCCCGGAACCGGGCCGGCTGACCCGCACCGAGCTGTCCGAACTCCGCAGCTGATGCGAAGACGATGACGGCGCCGGTCATTGCCCGACCCGCCATACCGAGGAGATCGGAACGGAACATCAGTCGGCCGTTGCCCGTCTGGCGCGGACTCTCCACCGGTTGGACTGTCACCCATGCCGTGGTGCCGAACCGCTGACCTATCGGATGGGTGCGGGCGGCCTCACTGCGCAGACCGGCCGCGACGCCGAAGCCGGCACCTAGGACCGTCGCACCCAGCACACCGGCCGCGGCGGCCCGAACCCATGGCCGGCCCCGGCCCGACAGCCCACATGCCACCGACCATCCGAGTGCGACCGCCGCGCACAGTGCCCCCAACACCGGGCCCGCACCCCAGGCGATCCCGGCCGCGGTGACCGCCCAGGCCGTGACCGCCGCGGGGACCAGCCGCAGATCCAGTCGGGCGGTCTCTGCAGACACCGGTTCAGACCCGCACCAATGGCCGGAGCTTCTCCAACCGGGCCGGCCCGATGCCGTCGACTTCCGCCAATTGGTCGATGCTGGTGAATCTCCCGTTGGCCGTGCGCCAGGCCAGGATGGCCGCAGCGGTGACCGGCCCGACGCCGGGCAGGCCGTCGAGCTGCTCGGCGCTGGCCGTGTTGAGGTCCACCGGCCCGGCCGGCGTGCCGGTGCCGCCCGGCGGCCCGGATTCGCTCACCCCGCCCACGGAGCTGCCCAGGGCTGGGGGTTTTCCGGCCGGCGCGGCGATACCGACGACGATCTGCTCACCGTCGGCCAGATGCCGGGCCATGTTCAGCCCGAGGGTATCGGCACCGTTGAGCGGGCCACCGGCAGCCGAGACGGCATCGGAGACCCGGGCATCAGGTGCCAGAGTCACCAGTCCGGGTTGCTGAACGAGGCCGACGACGCTGACGACCATCGCCCGTTCGTCCGGCGCGGCGGGTGAACTCGACCGCGGTGCGGCCGTCGACACCATCTCCACCGGCGGCAGGTCGGCAGCGACGACCGGAGCCGGTCGCTGCCGCGCGAGGGTGAACACCGTGACCAGCACGGCCAGCAGCGCGATCAACGCCAGGGTGATCCCGCCGGCCCGTCCGGGATCCGCCCGGACCGCAGCAAGCCAGCTCTGCCCGCGCGACGTCCTGCCGTCGGGCACCCAGCTCGGGGCGAACGCGGTATCGCCGGTATCGGGATCCTCCCCCGCGCCATCACCGTTCCCGTCGTCGGGGCCGGCGCCATCGCCACCGCGCTGTGCGGCCGGCCTCGGGCGGGCGCCCAATCGCCGGTACAGCGTGTTCAACGCATCATCGGTTCCCATGCGGCCGACCGTAGGGTGGGCGGCCGTCGGATCATCGCCGCGGGCGCGGCCCGCCACATCTGCCTGTGCAGGAAACCGGGACTGTGGAAAGTCGCTGCCGGATACTGCATCCCAGGGACCGTCACGATGTCAGGAGATGCTCATGAACGCAGACCGTCCGCTTCGGGTGATCCAGTGGACCACCGGCAACATCGGCCGGCGGTCGCTGCACGCCATCATCGGCCGGCCGGATATGGAACTGGTCGGTGTCTACGCCCACGGCGCCGACAAGGTCGGGGTGGATGCCGCCGACCTGGCGGGCCTGCCACAACCCACCGGAATCACCGCCACCGACGATATCGACGCCTTGCTTGCCACCGGTGCGGACGCATGCTGCTACAACCCGCTGTGGCCGAGCATCGACGACCTGGAGCGGCTACTGGGGGCCGGGGTCAATGTGTGTTCGTCAGCGGCCTGGATCACCGGCGGGAAGCAGACACCGGAGGACTTGGACCGGATCCGAACGGCTTGTCAGCGAGGTAATTCCACGATTTTCGGCAGCGGCGCACACCCCGGGATGACCAATATGGTCGGCATGGTGCTGTCCGGCGCCTGTGAACGGGTCGATGAGATCAGGATCACCGAGTCGGTGGACTGCTCAACCTACGAATCGGCCGGTACCCAGACCGCGATGGGCTTCTCCTGCGATCCCGACACCCCCGGGTTGGCCGAGAGCGTCCGAAAAGAGAGTGAGGTGTTCGCCGAATCGGCAGCGATGATGGCCGACGCCATCGGTGCCGATCTGGACCGGATGACCTTCGATGTGACGTTCACCCCGGCCACCGGCGACACCGATCTGGGGTTCATGACGATCCCGGACGGCACCGTCGCCGGGGTGTACGGCTACCACCGCGGCTGGGTCGGCGAGCGCAATGTGGTCAGCGTCGGCTTTAACTGGACCATGGGCAATCACGTGGTCCCGCCGAAGCCACTCGAGCACGGCCACGTCATCCAGGTCTTCGGGGTGCCCAACATGAGGACCGTGCTGCACTGCCTGCCCCCCAGGGACTGGTCCGAACCCGGATTCATGGGCCTGGGGATGATCTACACCGCGATGCCGGTCACCAACGCGGTACCGGCGGTGGTGGCGGCCCGGCCCGGCATCGTCACCCTGGCAGACCTGCCACCGGTCACCGGCCGGTTCGCGGCCCGGACTCCGGACACGGTTTAGCCGGCCAGTTCCAGCACCACGCCCAGCGCGCCGGGACCGAGGTGCACACCCAGTACCGGACCCAGGTCGGTCACCAGTGGCGGGCCGCAGGCCGGCAGTGCACTGGCCAGCGTCGCCGCCACCTCGGCGGCCCCGGCCGGGTTGTCCACATGCTGGACGGCGAGTGCGGCCCGGCGCTCCCCCACCACCTCCAGCACTTGTTCGATCATCGCTGCGGTCGCCTTGGAAGTGGTCCGCACCCGCGCCGACAGCACCAGCGCGCCGTCCTCGATACGCAGCAATGGCTTGACTGCCAGCGCCGTCCCCAGCCAGGAGGCGGCGGTCCCGATCCGGCCGCTGCGGCGCAGATTCTCCAGTCGCTGCACCACGATGAAGGCGTGCACCCGCGGCACCGCCGCGGCGGCCTGGGCCGCGACGGCGTCGAGGGCGGCTCCTCTTCGGGCAGCCCGGGCGGCCGCCAACGCGACGAACCCGATCCCCATCCCGGCCGAACCCGAGTCGATCACCCGCACCGCACTGCCGAACTCCCGAGCCGCGTACTCGGCGGCACCGAGGGTGCTCGACAACGCCGTCGAGATGTGCACCGCCACCACACCGTCACCGCCGCTGTCGACCAGCGCCGCACGGTAGACCGCGGCCAACTCGGCCGGACTCGCCCCGGCGGTGCTGACCTGCGGGCGCTGATACAGATCGGCAGGCACCTCGTCGACACCGTCCCGTAGATCGCGGCCGTCGACGAGGACGTGCAGCGCCACTACCCGGATGCCCCACTCGGCCAGCAGATCTGCCGGCAGCCTCGCCGACGAGTCGGTGACCACGACGACCGCCATACGATCAGTCCCGGTTGCCGCCGGACGGCACCCCGGCTTCGGCGAGCGCCTTGAGCATCAGTTCGGCAACCGCCTCGTGCGCCTCGAAATTCCAGTGAATGCCGTCGGGGTTACCCCGGCCGCCGAGGACATGTTCGGCCACAGCGGCTTTGAGATCCACCAGCGGGATGTCGTGCTGTGCCGCCCACCGGGTCACCGCCGAGACGGTGCCCGCCCGGCCGTGGTGGGCCCGACCGTAGGTGTCGGCGACGTGAACCGACGGCAGTGCCGCCACGATGGGTATGCCAGGCCGGTTGAAGTCGATTGCACCCCGGGTCATCTCGAGATACTCGACGGTCAGCTTGGGCGGCAGCGCCGACCGTGAGACCGGGGACAGTCGCGGCTGCAACCACCCGTAGCCGTCGCGCACCCATCGGCGCAATCTCGGCGGCCGGACGTAACGCATCGTTTCCCGTATCGCGGTGGGTAGCGGGGAGGGCAGCGAGTCCATTCCACTGGTCGCGAATATCACCGCTCCAGCCCGCGGCAGCGCTGCCCAGGCCCTCGGGTCCTGGGTGGCCGCCCACCACACGTCTCGGCAGGTCCAGCCGATGCGTCCGATGAGTTCCGGATCCCAATCAAGTTGGCCGGCAACGATGTTGGGCCAGATTCGCGGGTCGTCGGCAGGAAGACCGCCCTGCGGACCGTAGTAGGCCAGCGAGTCGGCGAAGATCAGCAGCGCTGTGCGGCGGGCAGGGGCCGAATCAGAGGACATCGTTGGCGACCTGGGCCGACGCGTTCCAGACATCCAGCCGCCACCGCAGGTCGGCGAACGCGGACGGTCCATCCTGGGCCGGACCGTGCGCCGACAACTGCACCCAACTGGCGTTGCCCATGCCGCCCAGGACCGGCCAGTTGTCGACCGGCAGATCGAGCAACGCCGCGGTCAGCGCCGCGATCAGACCCCCGTGTGCGACCAGCACCACCGGCCGATCGGGATCGTCGCAACCCCATTCCTGTTCGCCGGCAACCAGTTCGGCCACCAGTGGCAGGCTGCGGTCGGCGACGTCGATGCGGCTCTCGCCGCGATGCGGCGCCAGGGTCGCGTCGTCCCGCCAGGCCAGTCGGGCACCGGGTGCGGCGGCATCCACCTGCTGATGGGTCAGGCCCTGCCAATCCCCGAGGTGGGTCTCCCGCAGCCTGGTGTCCAGCCGGACGTCCAGCCCGCTGCGTTCACCGAGGGCGGCCGCGGTCTCGGCGGCACGGCGCAGGTCGGAGGAGACGATCAGCAGCGGCTGACGTTTGGCCAGCACCTCGGCGGCGGCAACCGCCTGGGCACGGCCCAGATCGGTCAGGTCGGTGTCGAGTTGGCCCTGCATCCGGCTGCCGGCGTTGAACTCTGTCTGACCGTGGCGCAGCATGACCAGCCGCCGAACCCTCACGAGTCCTCCTGCGGGACATCCAGATCGACATCGACGATCGGGCAGTCCCGCCACAGCCGGTCCAGCGCGTAGAAAGTACGTTCGTCCTGATGCTGGATGTGCACCACGATATCGACATAGTCCAGCAGCACCCAGCGGCCTTCGCGGGTCCCCTCCCGGCGGGCGGGCTTATAGCCGGCCAGCCGCATCTTCTCCTCGACCTCGTCGACGATGGCGTTGGCCTGGCGCTCGTTGGCCGCCGAGGCGATGACGAAACAGTCGGTGATCACCAGCTGTTCGGAGACGTCGATGACCACGATGTCCTGGGCGAGTTTCGCGGCGGCGGCGCGGGCCGCGACCGTCGCCATCCCGATTGCCTCCGGCGACGCAGTCACCGTTTCACCTCCCTGGCGGCCGCCGCGGCGACCGGTTCGCGATACAGGCGGCGTTTGGCGACGTACTGGACGACACCGTCGGGCACCAGGTACCAGATCGGCCGGCCGGCCGCGGCGCGGTCCCGGCAGTTGGTGGAGGAGATCGCCAGCGCGGGCACCTCCACCAGACGCAGCGCCCCGTCGGGCAACCTGTCCACGGCCTCGACGATATGGGAGCCGGTGAGTTCGTAGCCGGGGCGGCTGACGCCGATGAAGGTGGCCAGGTCGAACAGTTCCTCCCACCCCTGCCAGGTCAGGATGGAGGCCAGCGCGTCGGCTCCGGTGATGAAGAACAGCTCGCAGTCCGGATACCGGCCGTGCAGGTCGCGCAGGGTGTCGGTGGTGTAGGTCGGGCCGCTGCGGTCGACGTCCACCCGGCTGACCGAGAAACGCGGATTGGACGCGGTCGCGATGACCGTCATCAGGTAGCGGTCCTCGGCCGCGGTGACATGCCGGTCCTTCTGCCACGGCTGACCGGTGGGCACGAACACCACCTCATCGAGGCCCAGCAGATCGGCGACCTCACTGGCGGCCACCAGGTGGCCGTTGTGAATGGGGTCGAACGTCCCGCCCATCACGCCGAGCCTGCGCCGGGAAGCCAGCCGAGACGTCACGGTGTGAAAGCTTACGTCTCAGACCGGCAGCAGTTGGTCGATGACGCCTGCCAGCTGTTTGGCCGACCGGCATTCATGCATGGTGATGACGTCCTCGTAGCGCGGCACCGCCGAGTCGCCGCTGCCCCACAGATGCCGCGGCTCCGGGTTGAGCCAGTGCGCGTGGCGGCTGGCGGTCACCATGTGGGTGAGCACGTCGGCGGCCGGATTGCGGTAGTTGGTGCGGCCGTCGCCGAGGATCAGCAGCGAACTGCGCGGGGACAGCACCCCCGGGAAGTTCTCGGTGAACGAGACGAAGGCATTGCCGTAGTCGGAGTGCCCGTCGCGGGTGTAGACCCCCGCCTCTCGGGTGATCCGCTGGATGGCCACCGCGAGATCGGCGTCGGGACCGAACAGGTGGGTGACCTCGTCGGTGGTGTCGATGAACGCGAAAACCCGAACCCGGGAGAACTGCTGGCGCAGCGCGTGCACCAGCAGCAGGGTGAAGTGGCTGAACCCGGCAACCGACCCGGAGACATCGCAGAGCACCACCAGTTCCGGTCGGGCCGGCCGCGGTTTGCGCAGCACGACGTCGATCGGCACGCCGCCGGTGGACATCGACTTGCGTAGCGTCTTGCGCAGGTCGATCGCCCCCGCCCGGGCGCGGCGCCGGCGCGCGGCCAGCCGGGTGGCCAGTGTCCGGGCCAGCGGGGCCACCACCCGGCGCATCTGACGCAGCTGATCGCCGGAGGCCCGCAGGAACTCGACATTCTCGGCCAGCTGCGGAATCCCGTACATCTGGACGTGCTCGCGGCCGAGTTGCTCGGCGGTGCGACGTTTGGTCTCTCCCTCCACCATCCGGCGTAGCTGCGCGATCTTCTGTGCGGCAAGGGCTTTGGCGATCTGCTCTTGCGTCGGCGACGGGTCGTCGCCGTGCGGGGCGAGCAACCCGGCCAGCAGCCGGCCTTCGAGCTGGTCCAGACCCATGGCCTTCAACGCCTGGTAGGACGAGTAGGACGGCCCCCGACTGGAGGTATAGCGGCCGTGCGCCTCGACGATCGCGGCGATCATCGCGACCAGCCGATCGTCGAGATCGCCGATATCGGGATTGTCGGTGAGCAACTCCAGCAGCATTGCCCGCATCGCCTCGATATCCTCCGGGTCCGGCCGGTCGGGATCATCGGCGTCATCCTCGACCAGCACGGCGCGTCCGCCGATGGCGGCCGGCCACCACAGGTCGAACAGCGCGTCGTAGGTCTGCCGGTGCTCGGGGCGGCGCAGCACCGCGCAGGCCAGTCCCTCCCGCACCGTCTGCCGGTCGCCGAGATCGAGCACGCTGAGGACCTGACCCGCATCGACGGTCTCCGAGGGACCCACCGAGATACCTTGGGCCCGAAGGGCTTCAACGAAGCCGACCAAGTGGCCGGGCAGGCCGTTGGGGGCCAGCGGCTGGGGCGGTCGGGTCCTGCGGGCGGCCATCGTCGTCGCCTAGTTCAACCGGAGTTCGCCGGCGGCGCGCTGCTGGTCGGACTGGTGTTTGAGCACCACGCCCAGCGTCGCGGCGATGGTCGCGTCATCGATGGTGTCCATACCGAGTGCCAACAGGGTGCGGCCCCAGTCGATCGTCTCGGCCACCGACGGCAGTTTCTTGAGTGCCATCCCGCGCAGCACGCCGATGATGCGAACCAGTTCGGCGGCCAGCCGCTCCGGCAACTCCGGAACCCGGGACAGCAGGATGCGGCGCTCCAGGTCCGGATCGGGAAAGTCGATGTGCAGGAACAGACAGCGACGTTTGAGGGCCTCGGACAGCTCGCGGGTGGCGTTCGAGGTCAGCACCACGAACGGTTTGCGGGTGGCGGTGATGGTGCCCAGTTCCGGTACGGTGACCGCGAAATCGCTGAGCACCTCCAGTAGCAGGCCCTCGATCTCGATATCGGCCTTGTCGGTCTCGTCGATCAGCAGCACGGTCGGGCCGGTGCGCCGGATGGCGGTCAGCAGCGGTCGCGATAGCAGGAACTCCTCGCTGAACACGTCGTCCTTGGTGCGATCCCAGTCACCGCCTGAGCCGGACTGGATGCGCAGGATCTGCTTGGCGTGGTTCCACTCGTAGAGTGCGCGGGCCTCGTCGACACCCTCGTAGCACTGCAGCCGCACCAACTCCGACGCGGTGGACTGGGCCACCGCGCGGGCCAGTTCGGTCTTGCCGACCCCGGCGGGGCCTTCGACCAGAAGCGGTTTGCCCAGCCGGTCGGCCAGGAAGACCGCGGTGGCGGTCGCAGTATCCGGCAGATAACCGGTCTGCGTCAGCTTGGCCGTGACATCGTCGATGTCGGCGAACAGCGGAGCGTTCGGCGCCGGCGGTGCGGGGGATTCGGTCACTTCGGTCTCCTTGGGGATCAGGCGGGCCGGGTGTGGCCGTCGCCGAAGACGATCCACTTGGTCGAGGTCAACTCCGGCAGGCCCATCGGGCCGCGGGCGTGCAACTTCTGGGTCGAGATGCCGATCTCCGCGCCGAAGCCGAACTGCTCGCCGTCGGTGAACGCGGTCGAGGCGTTGACCATCACCGCGGCGGCGTCGACCTGCTGGGTGAACCGCTGCGCGGCGCCCAGATCGGTGGTGACGATGGCCTCGGTGTGCCCGGTGCCGTAGGTGTTGATGTGCTCGATGGCGGCGTCGAGTCCGTCCACGTACGCCAGCGCAATGTCCATGGACAGGAACTCGGTGCGCAGCTCGTCCTCGGTCGGGTTGTCGTGCACCGTCACCCCGGCCTGCCGCAGGGCCCCGACGAGCCGTGGCCCCGCGGTGTCGGCCAGCACGGAGTCGATGAGCAGGGTTTCGGCGGCGTTGCAGACGCTGGGCCGACGGGTCTTGGCGTTCAACACGATCCGCTCGGCCACGTCGAGGTCGGCATCGGAGTGGACATAGACGTGGCAGTTACCGACGCCGGTCTCGATGGTGGGCACCGTCGCGTCGCGGACCACCGCGTCGATCAGGCCGGCTCCGCCGCGCGGGATCACCACGTCGACCAGTCCGCGGGCCTGGATGAGGTGGGTGACGCTGGAGCGGTCGGCACTGGGCAGCAACTGCACCGCATCCTCGGGCAGTCCCTCCCCGCACAGGGCGCCGCGCAGCGCCGTCACCAGTTCGGCGTTGGAGTGGGCGGCCGAGGAACTGCCGCGCAGGAGCACGGCGTTACCGGACTTGAGCGTGAGACCGAACGCGTCGACGGTGACATTGGGCCGGCCCTCGTAAACGATGCCGACCACGCCCAGCGGCACCCGCTGCTGGCGCACCTGCAGGCCGTTGGGCAGGATGTTCCCGCGCAGCACCTCCCCGATCGGGTCCGGCAACCCGGCGACCTGGCGTAGCCCGGCAGCGATCCCGTCCACCCGCTGCGGGTTCAGCGCCAGCCGGTCGAGCATCGCCTCCGGCGTGCCGGCTTCGCGGGCCAGCCGCAGGTCCTCAGCGTTGGCGGCCAGGATCTGGTGGGTGTGGGCCAGCACGGCGTCGGCAGCGGCATGCAGGGCCCGGTTCTTGACCGCGCTGGTCAACGAGCCCAGGGTGCGCATGGCGACCCGGGCACGGCGGGCGGCATCGTGCACGGACTGGCGTACGTCGAGTTCGGCGGCGTTGGCGTGCACGCTCATCACCTCAGGGTATCGGTTCCCCACCAACCGGAAGGTTGGGGTTAACGTCACACCCGTGATCAGCTCATGACCACCCCGGCCCGGCTCGCCGCACTGCACCGGCGGATCCGGCTGCTGGTCTGGGCGACCATCGGCTACAACGTGATCGAAGCAGCAGTCGCACTGACCGCGGGCGTCCATGCGTCCTCCACTGCGCTGGTGGGTTTCGGCCTGGACTCGCTGATCGAGGTCGCCGCCGCAGCCGCGGTCGCCTGGCAGTTCGCCGCCGCCGATCCGGAGCGCCGCGAGAAGGCCGCGTTGCGATTCATCGCGGTTTCGTTCTTCGTCCTGGGCGCCTACATCACGGTGCAATCCGTGCGGGCGTTGACCGGGGCCCTCGAGGCCGAATCCTCGCCGGTCGGCATCGGCCTGGCCGCTGTCAGCCTGGCGGTGATGCCGCTGCTGGCCTGGTTGCAGATCCGCGCCGGCCGGGAGGCCGGTTCCCGGTCGGCGGTTTCGGAGGCCAAACAAACCCTGTTGTGCAGTTATCTCTCGGCGGTCCTGCTGGTCGGATTGGGCCTCAACGCGCTGTTCGGCTGGAGTTGGGCCGACCCCGTCGCGGCACTGGTGATCGCCGGGTTCGCGGTGCGCGAGGGCCTGTCGGCCTGGCGCGGCGACCCGTGTTGCTAACACCTAACGAAGCGGTCACGGCACCGCGCGGCCGACGGCACATCGACCTCGAGGTTGCTAATTTGCGCCGATGACCGTCTTGTGGGCGCGCCGATTTCTCGCGGCAACCGGTGCGGCGCTGATGCTGCCCGGTCTGGTGACGGCCCCGGGCGCGGGCGCCTTCTCCCGGGAGGGCCTGCCGATCGAAATCCTGGCGGTGCCGTCCCCGGCGATGGGCCGCGATATCCGAGTCGAGTTTCAGGGCGGCGGTCCGCACGCGCTCTACCTGCTGGATGGACTGCGCGCCGAGGAGGAGACCAGCGGCTGGGATATCAACACCGCCGCCTTCGAGTGGTACTACGAATCGGGGTTGTCGGTGGTGATGCCGGTTGGCGGCCAGTCGAGTTTCTACACCGACTGGTACCGGCCCGCGAAAGGTCGCGCCGGAACCGTCACCTACAAGTGGGAGACGTTCCTGACCCGGGAGTTGCCATCCTGGCTGGCGGCCAACCGGGGCGTAGAGCCCACCGGCAACGCCATTGTGGGCCTGTCGATGTCGGGCGGTTCGGCGCTGAATCTGGCGATCTGGCATCCTGCCCTGTTCCTCTTCGCCGCGTCGCTGTCCGGCTTCCTGAATCCATCGTTGGGCCTGTGGCCGATCCTGATCAACGTCGCGATGCGTGACGCCGGAGGGTTCAGCCCCACCGATATGTGGGGGCCCAAGAACGACCCCGCCTGGAAACGCAACGACCCGATGGTCAACGTCGGCCGACTGGTGGCCAACGGCACCGCGGTGTGGATCTACTGCGGTACCGGTGCCTCCTCCGACCTGGACAGTACGCAGGATCCGAATTTCGGCGTGCAGTTCACCGCCGGCTATCTGGAGAACGTCACCCTGGACACCAACAAGGAGTTCCAGAAGAAGTATCTGGCCGCGGGCGGCCGCAATGCCGTGTTCAACTTTCCGCCCGCCGGCACCCACAGCTGGGGCTACTGGGGTGCGCAACTGCAGGCGATGAAGGCCGATATCCAACGGGTGCTCGGCGTCGGGCCGCCCCCCGGCTGAGATCAGCCTTGCGGGATCTGGCGTTCGATCTCGTCGAGCCACACCCGAGCCGTCATATCCGATGGTGCCCGCCAGTCACCGCGCGGTGACAGCGACCCGCCGTGGGATACCTTGGGCCCATTGGGCATTGCCGATCGCTTGAACTGGCTGAAGGAGTAGAAGCGCCGGCTGAACACCGCCAGCCACCGGCGGATCTCACCGAGCGAGAAGGCGCGCCGCTTGCCGGAAGGGAAGCCCGGCGGCCAGCCGCCACGGTCGGCTTCGCTCCACGCATGCCAGGCCAGGAAGGCGATCTTGGCCGGCCCGAACCCGTAGCGCAGAACGTAGAAGAGCGAGAAGTCCTGCAGCGAATAGGGTCCGACGGCGGCCTCGCTGCTCTGAATCTCCTCGCCCTCCCCGGCCGGCACCAGTTCGGGGGTGATCTCGGTGTCGAGCACCGAGGCGAGGATCTCACCCACCTCGTCGTCGAACTGCCCGGATCCGATCACCCACCGGATCAGATGCTGGATCAGGGTTTTCGGCACGCCGCCGTTGACGTTGTAGTGGCTCATCTGGTCACCGACGCCGTAGGTCGACCAGCCCAGCGCCAACTCGGACAGATCCCCGGTACCCAGCACGATGCCGCCGCGCTGATTGGCGATCCGGAACAGGTAGTCGGTCCGCAGACCGGCCTGGACGTTCTCGAAGGTGACGTCGTAGACCTTCTCGCCGCGGGCGAACGGATGGCCGATCTCGCCGAGCATCAACTCGGCGGTGGGACGGATGTCGATCTCCTCGAACGTGACGCCGAGCGCCCTCGACAGCGCGATCGCGTTGTTCCTGGTGCGCTCACCGGTGGCGAACCCGGGCAGGGTGAAGGCCAGGATGTCGCTGCGGGGGCGGCTTTCGCGGTCCATCGCCTTGGCGGCGACGATCAGCGCGTGGGTGGAGTCGAGGCCGCCGGACACCCCGATCACGACCTTCGGGTAATTCAGTGCGCGCAAACGCTGTTCGAGACCGGAGACCTGGATGTTGTATCCCTCGTAGCAGTCCTGCTCGAGCCGGGCCGGGTCATTGGGCACGAACGGGAAACGCTCGACCTCGCGCAGCAGGCCGATATCCCCCGTTGGCGGGTCAAGCCGGAAACCGATGCGGCGGAAGGAGTCCAGCGCCGCCCGGTGGTGGCGGCGGTTGTCGTCGAAGGTTCCCATCCGCAACCGCTCAGCGCGCAGCAAGTCCAAGTCGACGTCGGCGACCGAACGACGCTCCCCGGCGGGAAACCGTTCCGACTCGGCCAGCAGCCGGCCGTTCTCGTAAACCATCGTCTGGCCGTCCCAGGCCAGGTCGGTGCTGGACTCGCCCTCCCCCGCCGCGGAGTAGACGTAGGCGGCCAGGCACCGCGCCGATGCCGAGCGGGCCAGCAGCTTTCGATCCTCGGCGCGGCCGATGGTGATCGGGCTGCCGGACAGGTTGGCCAGCACGGTGGCCCCGGCGAGTGCGGCGTGAGAACTCGGCGGCACCGGCACGAACATGTCCTCGCAGATCTCCACGTGCAGCACCAGGCCCGGCACGTCGTCGGCGGTGAACAGCAGGTCCGGGCCGAACGGGAGGTCGTCGCCGAGGACCCGGATGGTTCCAGTCATATCGTCTCCGGCGGCGACCTGCCGGCTTTCGTAGAACTCCCGGTAGGTCGGCAGGTAGGACTTGACCGCGACACCCAGGATCGCGCCGCGATGGATCACCACCGCGGTGTTGTAGATGCGGTGCAGATGCCGCAGGGGCGCACCCACCACCAGGACCGGCAGCAGGTCCGCCGATGCCGCGACCACGTCGGCCAGTGCCGTCTCGACCGCGTCGAGCAGGGTGTCCTGCAGCACGATGTCCTCGATCGAATAACCGGACAGCGTCATCTCCGGGAATACCGCAACCGCCACCCCGTCGTCGTGACAGGACCGCGCGATCCGCAGGACCGACTCCGCGTTGGCGGCCGGATCGGCCAGGGTGGTGCGATGGGTACAGGCGGCCACCCGTGCGAACCCGCGGGCGTAGGCGGAGAAGAAGTCCACGCCCCATTGTCGCCGCCGGGATCCAGCACCAGCAAACGGGTGTCCCGGCTGCCATCTTGGATACTGCGTTGGGACCCACCATGAACGCCTAGTTCACCCCGGCATTCTGCGTACTCTGAGACGGGTGGACGCCCCCGCCCTCGTCGCACTGCTGGCCGGCCGGCGGGTGGCGGTGCTGACCGGGGCGGGACTGTCCACCGATTCCGGTATCCCCGATTACCGCGGTCCGGATTCCCCGCCGGCCAACCCCATGACCATCCGGCAGTTCACCACGAGTGTCGACTACCGTCGCCGCTACTGGGCCCGTAACCACGTGGGCTGGCGGCGGATGGCGGCGACCCGGCCGAATGCCGGGCACTGGGCGCTGGCCGAACTGGAACGAGCGGGCGTCGTCGTCGGAGTCATCACCCAGAACGTCGACCTGCTGCACACCCGCGCCGGCAGTCGCAGTGTGATCAATCTGCACGGTACCTATGCCCGGGTGGTGTGTCTGGATTGCGGCGCCACCATGAGCCGGGCCGCGCTGGCCGACATGCTGGAGGAGGCCAATCCGGGGTTCACCGAACGAGCCGAGGCGGGCGCGTTGGCGGTGGCCCCCGATGCCGACGCGGTGGTCGCCGACACCGACTCGTTCCGATTCGTCGACTGCCCGTCGTGCACCGGGATGCTCAAACCAGATATTGTTTACTTCGGCGAGTCGGTGGCCAAAGAGATTGTGGACCAGTCATATTCGATGGTCGACTCAGCCGATGCCCTGCTGGTGGCGGGGTCGTCTCTGACGGTGTTCTCCGGCTACCGGTTCGTCCGGCACGCCGCCGCGCGCGGCATCCCGGTCGCCATCGTCAACCGCGGGCCGACCCGCGGCGACG
>LFFF01000060.1 GCA_001510415.1 Actinobacteria bacterium casp-actino6
CGGCGCTGCCGGCGAAGTTCCGGCAGATGTGGGGCTACATCTATGAAGAGGGGATCGCCCCGGTCTACATCGGCGAGTTCGGAACTAATCTGACCGACCCCAAGGACGTCGTCTGGTTCGAAGCCATCACGTCCTACATCTCCGGGGATCTCGACAACGACGGCACCATCGACATCCCGGCCGGGACCGAGGACATCAGCTGGACGTTCTGGTCCTGGAACCCCAACTCCGGGGATACCGGCGGCATCTTGGCCGACGACTGGCTCACCGTCAACGAGAACAAGATGGCCTATCTGACGGCGATCCAGTTCGCCGGGTCTGATTCCGATGCCGTCGCGACGTTCCGGGTTTCGCTGACCTCGGCATCGGCGCAGCCGGTGACGGTGCAGTACGCGACGTCCAACATGACCGCGTCGGCCGGCAGCGACTACACCGCCACCTCGGGCACCGTCACCTTCGCCCCCGGGGAGACCGAGAAAGTCATCGCCGTTCTGGTCCAACGCGACGTCCTCGCCGAGGGCAGCGAGACCTTCATGGTGATGCTGTCCAACCCGTCCGGGGCCACCGTGACCGACGCGATGGCGGTCGGCACCATCCTCGACAGGAATGTCGTCGGACCGCCGGTCGACCCTGTCGATCCCGTCGATCCCGTCGACCCTGTCGACCCTGTCGACCCGGTCGACCCGGTCGACCCGGACCATTCGGACCATCCGGTCGAGACCGGGGACTACGTCGATCTGATGACGTTCGGCATGTCCCAGGGCAGCGACCACACCGGCATGGACGCCCTGGTGGGCGGTAGGACCCCCATCACCACCGAGGCCGTGGTCGCCTACAACGACCTGCGCCGGTTCACCGGCCTCGCGCCCGCGACGATCGAGGACGTCGGCCGATGGGCCTTCGCCAACGGCCTGACCAACAACACCCAGGCCTGGGGCACCGACGTACAGGGCGTCGGCCTGTTCTACGCGATGCAGGGCGCCAAGGTCGGCTGGATCGCCGACGACAAGTACGACCCCCAGATCGTGGCGGATATCGAACGCACGGCCCGGCTGGGATCGGCCGACGACGTGATGGCCATGGTGACCGCCTACGGCCATGACGGCTACGCCGAGTACCTGCTCGAAAACGGCTACGACACCGCCTTCATCAACACCTTGAAGATGGAAACGCACTGGGCCGGCTGGATGCACGACCGCGCTCACGGCCGGCTGCTGATCGAGGGCGGCGCCACCGCCCACGACGTCAATCATCTGACCGTGCTGAGCCACGATCAGATGCAGCCGTTCATGAACGACACGTGGGACTACCCGCAGTGGCCGGCCCTGGACGTCTCGGACGCGCGGGTGATCGAGTACTTCCAGAGCATGGTGACCCTCGGCGACCCGCTGGGTGACCACTCGATCGGCGACCGCCGGACGATCGCGGTCTAGTCGTCGAACTCGACGGTCACCGGGGCGTGGTCTGACCACCGCAGCGCGTAGGCGGCCGGCTTCTCCACCCGTGCCGACCGGACCCGGGCGGCCAGCGGTTCGGTGGCCAGGTGATAGTCGATACGCCAGCCGGCGTCGTTGTCGAACGCCTTGCCGCGCCAGGACCACCAGCTGTAGGGGCCCGGGACTTCGGGGTGCCGGCGGCGGACGACGTCCACCCAGCCCGAGTCCATCAGGTCGGTGAGCCACTGCCGTTCGGCGGGCAGGAACCCGGATTTCTTGACGTTGGCCTTCCAGGCCTTGATGTCGTTCTCGGTGTGGGCGATATTCCAGTCCCCGCACACCGCGGCCGCCCGGCCCGCCGCCGACAACTCGGCCATCCGTGACGCCAGTGCCGCCATGAACCGCTCCTTCTCCACCTGGCGGTCGGTGCCGGCCTCGCCGGTGTGCACGTAAACGCTGCCGACCGTGATGCCGTCGGCCAGGTCGACCTCGAGGTAGCGGCCGTGCTCGGCGAATCCGGTCAGCCCGACCCGGACATCCCCCAGCGGCCCGCGGGTCAGCACGGCGACCCCGCTGCGACCCTTCAGGTGCGGCTGCGCCGAGGCCAGGTTCCAGCCGCCGGCCAGCGCCGGGGCCAGCGCCTCGGCGAGCTGCTCATCGTCGGCTCGGGTTTCCTGCAGACACACCACGTCGGCGGCGGTCCGTTCCAGCCAGTCCAGCAAACCGAGATTGTGCTCCGAGCGCTGCCGGACCGCGGCCCGGACACCGTTGACATTGATGGTGGTGAGGATCACGGCTGGCAACCTATCGTGGAGTTGTGACCAGGGAACACATCCACCTCGGTTCGGGCGAACCGATTCTGCTACTGCACCCGTTCATGATGTCGTCCTACGTGTGGCACGAGGTGGCGCCGCGGCTGGCCGAGACCGGCCGATTCGAGGTGTTCGCGCCGACGATGGCCGGGCACAATGGCGGCCCGCGGACCCGCTCGTGGTTCCTCGACACCAACACCCTGGCCGATCACGTCGAGACCCAACTCGACGAATTGGGTTGGGACACCGCCCATATCGTCGGCAACTCACTGGGCGGCTGGGTCGCCTTCGAACTGGAGCGCCGCGGCCGGGCCCGCACCCTGACCGCGATCGCCCCGGCCGGCGGCTGGCACCGGTGGTCGCCGGTGAAGTACGAGATCGTCGGCAAGTTCGTCGCCGGCCTGCCGGTGTGGCTGACCGCGGTGGCACTCGGGCAGCGCGCCAGCAGGCTGCCGTTGGCCAAACAGGCCGCCAGCGTTCCGATCAGCGCCACCGCGGCCGGGCTCAGCGACACCGACCTCGCCGAGGTAATCGAGGACGTCACCGGATGCCGGGCCTACTACCAACTGCTGATCAAGGCGTTGCTGCTGCCCGGGTTGATGGAGTTGGCCGAGACCGGGACGCCCACCAATCTGGTGATCTGCGAGCGGGACCGGGTGCTGCCGCATCCGCGTTACACCAAACATTTCCTCAACCACATCCCCGAGATCGACCGGGTGACCACCTTGCATGGCGTCGGCCATATCCCGATGTTCGAGGCACCGCAGATCATCGCCGACCTGATCACCGCCTGGGTCGAGGAACACCGGCCGCCGGTGCGGCGGATTCCGTCGGCGGGCTGAATCAGTCCTGCGCCATCGCCTTGTCGAGGTTGCGGGCCAGTGTGGCCAGGAACTGTTCGCTGGTCTGGTACGGCTGTTCCGGGCCGATCAGCAGAGCCAGATCCTTGGTCATCTTGCCGCCCTCGACGGTATGGATGACGACCTCTTCGAGGGTCTCGGCGAACTCGATCACCTCGGGCGTGCCATCGAGCTTGCCGCGGTGCTCCAGGCCCCTGGTCCAGGCGAAGATGGACGCGATCGGGTTGGTGGAGGTGGGCTTGCCCAACTGGTGCTGCCGGTAGTGCCGGGTGACGGTGCCGTGCGCAGCCTCGGCTTCCACGGTCTTGCCGTCCGGGGTCATCAGCACCGAGGTCATCAGCCCCAGCGAGCCGTAACCCTGGGCCACGATGTCGGACTCCACGTCGCCGTCGTAGTTCTTGCAGGCCCAGACGTAACCGCCCTCCCACTTCAGGCAGGAGGCCACCATATCGTCGATGAGACGGTGCTCGTAGGTCAGCCCGCGGGCGTCGAACTCCGCCTTGTAGTCCTCGTCGAAGATGCGCTGGAACTCGTCCTTGAACATGCCGTCGTAAGCCTTGAGGATGGTGTTCTTGGTCGACAGATACACCGGGTAGTTCTGCAGCAGGGCGTAGCTGAAGCTCGAGTGGGCGAAATCCTGGATGGACTTCTTGAAGTTGTACATCCCCATCACCACCCCGCCGTCCTCCGGGATGCGCACCACCTCGTGCACCATCGGCTCGCTGCCGTCCTCGGGGGTGAAGGTCAGCGTGACGGTGCCGGGACGGTCGACCTTGAAGTTGGTGGCCCGGTACTGGTCGCCGAACGCGTGCCGGCCGATGATGATCGGCTTCGTCCACCCCGGCACCAGGCGCGGGATATTCGAGATCACGATGGGGGCGCGGAAAATGGTGCCGCCCAGGATGTTCCGGATGGTGCCGTTGGGCGACAGCCACATCTTCTTGAGCTTGAACTCCTCGACGCGGGCCTCGTCGGGGGTGATGGTGGCGCATTTGACGCCCACCCCGTGTCTGAGGATGGCGTGCGCTGAATCGATGGTCACCTGGTCGTCGGTGGCGTCCCGGTTCTCCATGCCCAGGTCGTAGTACTCAAGGTCGACGTCCAGGTGCGGCAGGATCAGGGTTTCCTTGATCAGCTTCCAGATGATCCGGGTCATCTCGTCGCCGTCGAGCTCTACAACAGTGCCTTTGACCTTGATCTTGGGTCGACTGGACATATTGAGTCCGCATCCTCCTACGCCTGGCGATCGCGTCGTGGGCAACTGTGTCGTGGGCAACTGTGTGGAGCCATCGAGCCCTGCTCGCCGACCACACTACAAGGGCAGTTGGTCCGCCAGCGCGCGGTTGAACGTCGCGCTGGGCCGCATCACCGCCGTGGTCCTGTCGGGGTCCGGGTAGTAGTAGCCGCCGATATCCACCGGGTTGCCCTGCACCTCGTTGAGTTCGGTGACGATGACGTCCTCGTCGGAAGCCAACGCCTTGGCGAGGGCGGCGAAGTGCTCGGCCAGTTCCCGGTCCTCGTCCTGCGCGGCGAGTTCCTGCGCCCAGTACAGGGCGAGATAGAACTGGCTGCCGCGATTGTCGAGTTCGCCGGCCTTGCGTGACGGGTTCTTACTGTTGTCCAGCAACCTGCCGGTGGCGGCATCGAGTGTCCTGGCGAGGATCGTGGCGCGTTCGTTGCCGGTCCTGGTGCCGAGGTCTTCCAGGCTGACGGCAAGCGCCAGGAACTCGCCGAGCGAATCCCAGCGCAGATGGTTCTCCTCCACCAGCTGACTGACATGCTTGGGGGCTGAACCGCCCGCCCCGGTTTCGTACATGCACCCGCCGGCCATCAGCGGCACGATGGACAGCATCTTGGCGCTGGTGCCCAGTTCCAGGATCGGGAACAGGTCGGTGAGGTAGTCACGCAGGATGTTGCCGGTCACGGCGATGGTGTCCTGCCCGCGGCTCACCCGCTCGATCGTGTGCCGCATCGCTCGCACCTGCGACATGATCTGGATGTCGAGGCCCTCGGTGTCGTGGTCTTTCAAGTACCGCTGGACTTTCTCGCGCAACTCGTTCTCGTGCGGACGTTCCGAGTCCAGCCAGAACACCGCCGGCATTCCGGATTTACGCGCCCGGGTGACCGCCAGCTTGACCCAGTCCCGGATCGGCGCGTCCTTGACCACGGGCATGCGCCAGATATCGCCGGCTTCGACGTTCTGAGTCAGCAACACCTCGCCGGTTGCGACGTCGACGATGTTGGCGACGCCGTCCTCGGGGATCTCGAACGTCTTGTCGTGAGAGCCGTACTCCTCGGCCTTCTGCGCCATCAGACCGACGTTCGGGACGGTGCCCATCGTCGTCGGATCGAACTGGCCCTCAGACTTGCAGAAGTTGATGATCTCCTGGTAGATCCGGGAAAAGGTGGACTCCGGGTTCACCGCCTTGGTGTCCTTGAGTTTCCCGTCGGCGCCGTACATCTTGCCGCCGGCCCGGATCATTGCGGGCATCGAGGCGTCCACGATGACATCGCTGGGGGAATGGAAGTTGGAGATCCCCCTGGCCGAATCGACCATGGCCAACTCCGGCCGGTGTTCGTGGCATCGGTGCAGGTCGTCGATGATCTCATCGCGTTGCGAACGCGGCAGTGACTCGATCTTGCTGTAGAGGTCCGACAGGCCGTTGTTGACGTTGACGCCCAGTTCGTCGAAGAGCTTCTGGTGTTCGGCGAAGGCATCTTTGTAGAACACCTTGATCGCATGCCCGAACACGATCGGATGGCTGACCTTCATCATGGTGGCCTTGACGTGCAGCGAGAACATGACGCCGGTTTTGTAGGCGTCCTGCATCTGCTCCTCGTAGAAGTCGCACAACGCCTTGCGGCTCATGAACATGCTGTCGATGATGTCGCCCTCGTCAAGCTTCACCTCGGGCTTGAGCACGAGGGTCTTGCCGCTCGCAGTCACCAGTTCCATCCTCACCACCCGCGCGCGGTCCAGCGTCATCGACTTCTCGCCGTGATAGAAATCGCCGTGCCGCATGTGGGCCACGTGGGTGCGTGAGGCCATCGACCACTCGCCCATGCTGTGCGGGTGCTTGCGCGCGTTCTCCTTGACCGCCTTGGGTGCCCGGCGGTCGGAGTTGCCTTCGCGCAGAACCGGGTTCACCGCACTGCCGAGACATGTGGCATAGCGCGCACGAAGCTGCTCCTCCTCCTCGGTTTTCGGATCCCCGGGGTAGTCCGGCAGGTTGTAGCCCTTGGACCGCAGCTCGGCGATGGCGGCCAGCAGTTGGGGCACCGAGGCGCTGATATTGGGCAGCTTGATGATGTTGGTGTCGGGATCCTGGGTCAGCGCACCCAGTTCGGCCAGGTTGTCCGGCACCCGCTGCTCATCGGTCAGGTAATCACCGAACTCGGCCAGGATGCGGGCCGCCACCGAGATGTCGCTGGGCCGGACGTCGATACCCGCCGGCTCGACGAACCTCCTGATGATCGGCAGAAAGGCATAGGTCGCCAGCAGGGGCGCCTCGTCGGTCAGCGTGTAGATGATGGTCGGCTGCTCGGCACTCATGTGCTGCTCTCCCGGCGTCGGTTTCGGGTCAGGTTCTCGAGCCATCAGTATCACCCGAGCCGGGAACCGCTGGCCGACCGATGGGAATGTGCGATACCCTGAGAACCGGTCATGAGCGCCAGCGTCAAGCCCCGGCTTGCTGGCCGGCAACCCTCCAACCGCGGTGGGGTGCCCTGGGTGATGACCAGGTTGAGCAGCCCGACACGGCTGCACGGCAAGCGCGGGTCCGCCATGACGGGCCCCCCGAGTAGACAGGGAAACCTGATGCGGATCCCTCTTATGTGCCGCTGTCGCTGTCGCTGACCCCGCTTAACGAAGCGCGACCAGCCCAGTGACCTGCAAGGAGCCCCCACCCCATGACCGCCCTCGACGACTGGTCTTTCGAGACCAAACAGATCCACGCCGGCCAGGTGCCTGACAGCGACACCCACGCCCGTGCGCTGCCGATCTACCAGACCACGTCCTACACCTTCGACAGCACCGACCACGCCGCCGCCCTGTTCGGCCTGGCCGAGCCCGGCAACATCTACACCCGGTTGATGAATCCCACCACCGACGTCGTCGAGCAGCGCATCGCCGCACTCGAGGGCGGGGTGGCGGCGCTGTTCCTGGCCTCCGGGCAGGCCGCCGAGACCTGCGCGATCCTCAACCTCGCCGGCACGGGCGATCACATCGTGTCCAGTCCGCGGCTCTACGGCGGCACCTACAACCTGCTGCGCCACACGCTGCCCAAGCTGGGAATCGAGACGACGTTCGTCACCGACCCGGACGATCTCGACGCCTGGCAGGCCGCGGTTCGGCCGAACACCAAGGCCTTCTACGGCGAGACCATCTCCAACCCGAAGATCGACATTCTCGACACCCCCGGGGTGTCCGCGGTCGCCCACGCCAACGGGGTGCCGCTGATCGTCGACAACACCATTGCGACGCCGTACCTGATCCGGCCGCTGGCCCAGGGCGCCGACATCGTGGTGCATTCGGCCACCAAATACCTGGGCGGGCACGGCACCGCGATCGCCGGGGTGATCGTCGACGGCGGCACATTCGACTGGGCAGCTTCCGGGAAGTTCCCCGGGTTCACCACCGCGGACCCCAGCTATCACGGCGTGGTCTTCGCCGACCTGGGCGCGCCGGCCTATGCGCTGAAGGCCCGGGTGCAACTGCTGCGCGACCTCGGTTCGGCCGCGTCGCCGTTCAACGCCTTCCTGATCGCCCAGGGCCTGGAAACCCTGAGCCTGCGGATGGAGCGGCATGTGTCCAACGCCGAACAGGTCGCCCGGTTCCTGGCCGGCCACCCCCAGGTGGTCGGCGTCAACTACGCCGGCCTGCCCGGTTCGCCATGGCATGACCGGGCGAAATCCCTGGCCCCCCGGGGAACCGGCGCGGTGTTGTCCTTCGAACTGGCCGGCGGTGTCGAGGCCGGTAAGTCGTTCGTCAACGCCCTGACCCTGCACAGCCATGTGGCCAATATCGGCGATGTGCGATCGCTGGTGATCCACCCGGCGTCGACCACCCACCAGCAGTTGTCGGCCGAGGAGCAGCGCAGCACCGGCGTCACCCCCGGTCTGGTCCGGTTGGCGGTCGGACTGGAGGGCATCGATGACATCCTGACCGATCTCGAACGCGGGTTCGCCGCCGTGGCGGCCTCTTGACGGAGCCCGACATGACACTTGAGGACACCCGCCGCGACGCCCTGGCCCTGCCGGCCGAGGGCGAGGTCGACATTGTCGACATCGGCCCGCTGACGCTGGAGAGCGGTGCCGTGCTCGATGACGTCTCGATCGCCGTGCAGCGCTGGGGCCGACTCTCCCCGAACCGCGACAACGTCGTGATGGTCCTGCACGCGCTCACCGGGGACTCGAACGTGCCCGGCTGGTGGGACGGCGTCGCCGGGCCCGGTGCGCCGATCGACACCAACCGCTGGTGCGCGGTGGCCACCAATGTCCTGGGCGGCTGCCGGGGATCGACCGGACCGAGTTCCCAGGCCGCCGACGGCCGGCCCTGGGGATCCCGGTTCCCGCTGATCACGGTGCGCGACCAGGTCAACGCCGACGTGGCCGCGCTGGCCGCGTTGGGCATCACCGAGGTGGCCGGCGTGATCGGCGGCTCGATGGGCGGGGCGCGCGCGCTGGAGTGGATGATCGGCTACCCCGAGCAGGTGCGGGCCGGTCTGGTGCTGGCCGTCGGGGCACGGGCCACCGCCGATCAGATCGGCACCCAGAGCACCCAGATCGCCGCCATCAAGTCCGACCCGGACTGGCAGGGCGGGGACTACTACGGAACCGGCCGCTCCCCCGATACCGGGCTGCAGTTGGCCCGGCGGTTCGCCCATCTGACCTACCGCGGCGAGACCGAACTGGACACCCGGTTCGGCAATGACGGCCAGGGCTCCGGAAGAGACCGGGAAGACCCGCTGGCCGGCGGCCGGTACGCGGTGCAGAGCTACCTGGAGCATCAGGGTGCCAAGCTGGTCCGCCGGTTCGACGCGGGCAGCTATGTGGCGCTGACCGAAACGCTGTCCAACCATGACGTGGGCCGCGGCCGCGGCGGTGTGGCGGCGGCGCTGCGGTCCTGCCCGGTCCCGGTCGTCGTCGGCGGTATCACCTCTGACCGGCTCTACCCGCTACGGCTGCAGTCCGAACTGGCCGACCTGCTGCCCGGCTGCTCAGGCCTCAACATCATCGAGTCGATCTACGGTCACGACGGGTTCCTGATCGAGACCGAGGCGGTGGGTCAGTTGATCCGCGAGACCCTCGGGTGACCGACTCCCCCGGCGACCGGTCGCTGTCCTTCGGGGCCCAGGCCGCCGCCTACGAACGGGGCCGGCCGTCCTATCCGCCGGAGGCCATCGACTGGCTGTTGGCCCCCGCCGGGGATTGGGCCGCCCGCGACGTGCTGGACCTCGGCGCGGGCACCGGCAAGCTGACCACCCGACTGGTGGAGCGCGGCCTGAATGTCGTCGCCGTCGACCCGATCGCCGAAATGCTCGACGTGCTGCGCGACACCCTGCCCGGCACACCGGGGCTGCTGGGCACCGCTGAGCAGATTCCGTTACCGGACTCCCACGTTGACGCCGTCCTGGTGGCCCAGGCCTGGCACTGGTTCGACGCCGATCGCGCGACGGCCGAGATCGCCAGGGTGCTGCGGCCCGGCGGGCGGCTCGGGCTGGTGTGGAACACCCGCGACGAAAGACTGGGCTGGGTACGCGATTTCGGCCAGATCGTCGGACTTGAACGCGATATCGCCAACACCCGGGTCGACCTATCGGACCGATTCACCGATGTCGCGACCCATCAGGTGGAGTGGACCAACTACATCACCCCGCAGGCGCTGATCGACTACGTGTCCTCACGCAGCTACTGCATCACCTCGCCTGCGGAGGTACGCACCCGCACCCTCGATCAGGTCCGCGAACTGCTCGCCACCCATCCGGCACTGACCAATGCCGAGGGCATCGCGCTGCCGTACGTCACGGTGTGCGTGCGGGCGACGCTGGATCAGGCGCAGGATTAACTGGTGCCCAGCGGGTCGATGGTCCACGCGGTGTAGATCATCACGACGCTGAGCGTCGTCATGGTGGCGAAATCCAGGCTCTTGGAACGCACCGCCAGCAGGCCGGCCCGGTCCTCCGGCAGCAGCAGTCGCAGCCCGGCGGCCACCCCGACGCCGATACCGATCAGGAACGCACCACGGCGCCAGAAGCCGGCGGCCACCAGCACCAGGGCGACGGCGAAGATCGCCGCGACGGTCACAATCGGCCATTGCGCCCGGATCACTCCAGGGCCGCTTCGGCTCGTTCGACGACGTTGGTGAGCAGGAAGGCACGGGTCAGCGGGCCGACCCCGCCGGGATTGGGCGAAACCTGCCCGGCGACATCCCACACGCCGGGCGCCACATCGCCGGTGAGCTTCCCGTCGACCCGGCTGACCCCGACGTCCACCACGGCCGCACCGGGCCGGACCATCTCGGCGGTCAGCATGTGCGGGACACCGACCGCGGCGACGATGATGTCGGCCTGTCGGGTGAGCGCGGGCAGATCGCGGGTTCCGGTGTGGCACAAGGTCACCGTGGCGTTCTCGGTGCGGCGGGTCAGTAACAGGCCCAGCGGCCGGCCGACGGTGATACCGCGGCCGATGACCACGACGTGGGCGCCGTCGATCGGCACGTCGTAACGGCGCAGCAGCGCGACGATGCCACGCGGCGTGCACGGCAGCGGTGCGGGTTCGTTGAGCACCAGTCGGCCGAGGTTGGTGGGGTGCAGGCCGTCGGCGTCCTTGGCCGGGTCGATCCGTTCCAGGGCGGCGTTCTCGTCGAGGTGGCGCGGCAGCGGCAGTTGCACGATGTAGCCGGTGCAGTCCGGGTTGGCGTTGAGTTCGTCGATGGTGTCGTTCAGTTGCGCCGGGCTGGCATCGGCCGGCAGGTCGCGCCGGATCGAGGTGATACCCACCTTCGCGCAGTCTGAGTGCTTGCCCTTGACATAGGCGTGGCTGCCGGGATCGTCGCCGACCAGGACGGTGCCCAGTCCGGGGGTGCGGCCCCGCGCGGTCAGTGCGGCGACCCGCCTGGTGAGGTCGACGAAGATCTCGTCGCGGGTCAGCTTGCCGTCCAGAATCTGCGCGGGCACGGCTACATTCTGCATATGAACGCTGTTCGGGACGTATTCAGCCCGTCCCAGCTCGGTCCGGTCACCCTGCGCAACCGGATCATCAAGGCCGCCACCTTCGAGGCCCGCACCCCCGGGGCGCTGGTCAGCGATGACCTGATCGCGTTCCACCGGGCGATGGCGGCCGGTGGAGTCGGGATGACGACGGTGGCCTACTGCGCGGTCAGCCGGGGCGGGCGCACCGACGCCTCGGCGCTGTGGATGCGGCCCGAGGCGGTGGCCGGGCTGCGGCGTCTCGCCGATGCGGTGCACGCCGAGGGGGCGGCGATCAGCGCCCAGATCGGGCACGCCGGGCCGGTGGCGAACTCGCGCTCCAACAAGGCCGCCGCGCTGGCGCCGGTTCGGTTCTTCAACCCGCTGTCGATGCGTTTCGCCCGCCACGCCACCCGCGCCGATATCGACGAGGTGATCGCCGCACACGGCGTCGCGGTGCGCTACGCGATCGACGCCGGGTTCGACGCCGTCGAGATCCACCTCGGCCACAACTACCTGGCCAGCTCGTTTCTGTCCCCGCTGGTGAATCGCCGCCGGGATGACTTCGGCGGCTCACTGGAGAACCGCGCGAAGGTGGCCCGCGGCATCGTCCGCGCCGTCCGTGACGAAGTGGCCCGGGACGGATCACCGGCGATCGCGGTGACGGCCAAACTGAACATGTCCGACGGGGTCCGAGGCGGCATCACCCTGGAGGAGTCGCTGCAGACCGCCCGGTGGCTGCAGGACGACGGCGGTCTGGACGCACTCGAACTGACGGCCGGCAGTTCACTGGTCAACCCGATGTACCTGTTCCGCGGCGATGTGCCGATCAAGGAGTTCGCCGGGGCGTTCAAACCCCCGCTGCGCTGGGGAATCCGGGCCACCGGCACCAAGTTCCTGCGCTCCTACCCCTACCGGGACACCTATCTGCTGCGCGATGCGGTGCTGTTCCGCCATGAGCTGACCATGCCGCTGATCCTGCTCGGCGGGATCACCGATAAGGACGCGATGAACAAAGCCATGTCAGCGGGTTTCGACTTCGTGGCGATGGGCCGGGCGCTGCTGGCCGAACCGGACCTGATCAACCGGATCGGGGCCGATGGGCGCTCACACTCGGTCAAGTCCCTGTGTACGCATTGCAACAAATGCATGCCGACGATCTATTCGCGCACGCGATGCGTCCTGACCGGCGGTCCCGACGGTTAGAGTTGGCGCCGATGAGTCGCCCCTCCGCGCCGGCGCTGACCGTTCGCTACAACGGTCCCCCGCGCACCTTCGCCGCCGGACACGATGTCGTCGTGGGCCGCGACCTGCGGGCCGATATCCGCATCGCGCACCCGTTGGTATCGCGCGCGCACGTGGTGCTGCGCTTCGAGCACGGTCGCTGGACGGCCACCGACAACGGTTCGCTCAACGGCATGTTCGTGCACGGCCGGCGGGTGCCGGCCGTCGACATCGCCGACGGCACGACGGTGAACCTCGGCAGCCCGGACGGGCCGGCACTGAGTTGCGAGGTCCGCTCGCAGCAGGGGTCTGCGGGACGGCCGCCGCAGACCTCGACGGTGGTGATATCCCCGTCCTACCCGCCGGAACCTCCGTCGTACCAACCGCCGCCGTTTCCGCCCTATGCGCCGCCCACCCGCCCGACCGCCCCGTCCCTGACCCCCCTGGATGCCGCACCGACCCGGATGGGGCCGTCGGCGGTTCGTCCGGCCGGAACCTCGAACCTGGCCACCTCGATGCTCAAGATCCTGCGGCCGGGGTCCGCACCGGCTGCCGCCGCGCCGCCCGGATCGCTGACGATCGGGCGGGCGACCGATAACGACATCGTCATCCCCGACGTGCTGGCATCGCGCCATCACGCCACCCTGATCCCGACGCCGGGCGGGATGGAGATCGTCGACAACCGGTCCATCAACGGCACGTTCGTCAACGGCACCCGGGTGGACAAGGCGCTGCTCGATGAGGGCGATGTCGTCACCATCGGCAACGTCGACCTGGTCCTTCGCGGCGGCGCCCTGACCCGGCGCACCGACACCGCGGCGGCCACCGGAACCGGCGGGCTCGATGTTCGCGCGGTGACGTGGACCATCGAGGACACCAAGACGCTGCTGGAGAACATCTCGTTCACCGCCCGGCCCGGCACCCTGACCGCGATCATCGGACCCTCCGGGGCGGGCAAGTCCACCCTGGCCCGCCAGATCGCCGGCTACACCCACCCGACCAGCGGCACGGTCAGCTTCGAGGGCCACAACATCCATGCCGAGTACGCATCGCTGCGCTCCCGGATCGGCATGGTCCCGCAGGACGATGTGGTGCACGGCCAGCTGACCGTCAATCAGGCCCTGATGTACGCCGCCGAGTTGCGGCTACCGCCGGACACCACCGTCGAGGACCGCCGGCAGGTGGTGGAGCAGGTGCTGTCCGAGCTGGAGATGACCCAGCACGCCAATACCCGGGTCGACAAGCTCTCCGGCGGTCAGCGCAAGCGCGCGTCGGTGGCGCTGGAACTGCTGACCGGCCCGTCGCTGCTGATTCTCGACGAGCCGACCTCCGGCCTGGATCCGGCACTGGACCGCCAGGTGATGACGATGCTGCGCCAGCTGGCCGACGCCGGCCGGGTGGTGCTGGTGGTCACCCACTCGCTGACCTACCTGGATGTGTGCGATCAGGTGCTGCTGCTGGCCCCGGGCGGCAAGACCGCATTCTGCGGGCCGCCCAGCATGATCGGCCAGGCGATGGGGACCACGAACTGGGCCGACATCTTCAGTGCGGTGGCCGGGGACCCGCAGGGCGCCAACGACCGGTATGTCGCACTGAGCGGACCTCAACCGCCGGCGCCACCGGCCGAGCAGCCGTCCGATCTGGGCGAGCCGACGCACACCAGCCTGCTGCGCCAGTTCTCCACCATCGTGCGCCGGCAGGCCCGGCTGATCATCTCCGATCGCGGCTATTTCATCTTCCTGGCGTTGCTGCCGTTCATCATGGGTGTGCTGTCGCTGGCGGTGCCCGGAACGGTCGGCTTCGGTGTGCCCGACCCGATGGGCGATGCACCGAATGAGCCCGGCCAGATCCTGGTTTTGCTCAACGTCGGCGCGATCTTCATGGGCACGGCGCTGACCATCCGCGACCTGATCGGCGAGCGGCCGATCTTCCGGCGCGAGCAAGCGGTGGGCCTGTCCACCACGGCCTACCTGCTGGCCAAGGTGTGCGTCTACACGGTGTTCGCCGTGTTGCAGGCGGCGATCGTGACCACCATCGTGGTGTTGGGCAAGGGTGGCCCGACCCAGGGCGCGGTGGCGTTGGGCAGTCCGGTGCTGGAGTTGTTCGTCACCATCGCGGCGACGTGTGTCGCCTCGGCGAACCTGGGGCTGTTGCTGTCGGCGATCGCGAAGTCCAACGAGCAGATCATGCCGTTGCTGGTGGTAGCGATCATGAGCCAGTTGGTGTTCTCCGGCGGCATGATCCCGGTGACGAACCGCCCTGTGCTCGATCAGCTTTCGTGGCTGACGCCGGCGCGGTGGGGATTCGCCGCGTCGGCCTCGACGGTGGATCTGGTCAACCTGGTGCCCGGTCCGCTGACGCCCAAGGACCGGTGGTGGGAACACACCGCGTCGAGTTGGTGGTTCGACATGGCGATGCTGATCGGACTGAGCGCGGTCTATCTGGCCTTGGTGCGCTGGAAGATCAGGCTCAAGACCGCCTAGTGGCGTTGTCGTTCGGAGATGATGCGGCGGTGTCGGTCTGCGGCGCGGGTGCGGGCCCGTCGGGGCATCTTGGTGTTGCGGTGGGCTGAGATCGTCTCTCGCGGGCTATCGGTCGAGGCCAGCGTGCCGGTGGGTGCGCACAGGGCGGGGATGAGTAGCGCGCTGCCCGGTGTGGTGCGGTAGGTGCGGCCGGACGGCGATGTCCAGATGACGGTGCCGTCGGGTCGTTGTTCGTCATGCCAGCCGGTCCAGAATGTTTTGACCAAATGATGAAGACGGCACAGACATTTGAGGTTGGAGGCGTGGGTGGGCCCGCCGCGTGCGTAGGGCCTCGTATGGTCGACATCGCAGACGTCGGCGGGGCGGTCGCAGCCGGGGAACCGGCAGCTCAGATCGCGGCAGCGCACGAAATCCGCCAGCGCCGGCGAGGGGCTGTAGCGGGGTTCGGGTGGGCTGGCCGAGGGATGAACGATCGGCCGCAGTTCGGCGATTCCGCGGGCGGCCAGGTCGGCGAGCACCGCTGACGGGACGGTGGAGCCGCCCAGCACGATGCCGAAGGCCGGGGGCGGCTGCGGTGGGTGGTCAGGGTGATTGGGTTCGGCGCTCTCGCGCAGGATCTCGACCAGGCGTTCCCGGCTGGTGATGAACTCCAGGGTGTCGTCCTCGGGCCGTTCGCCGTGAACCGACCCGGCGTCGGTCCCGGTGTCGGTGAGCGCGGCGGCCTCGGCCACGACGTGCAC
>LFFF01000061.1 GCA_001510415.1 Actinobacteria bacterium casp-actino6
AAATCCGCAGCAAGTCGGCCGAGGCGTGCTGGGCGGGGGCGCTCATCAACGATCTCTTTCCATCAAGGACAGCTCAGACGACGCTCCGGTCGGTGCGGTCGCGACAATGCTATCCAGGCCGCGCTATCGAGGCCGCCGCTCACCCTCCCAGACCGATGGGGCTGTCCAGCAGCGGGTGGTAGAGACCGACCAGTCGGGCGGACCACGCCAACGCACCGAGAAACCACAGCGTCAGAACCACCACGCCCGCGGTGAACAGCGCCCCGAGTGCCTGCACCCACCAGCTCTGCCGGCGCAGCCAGGTCATCGCGCTGTTGTAGCGGCGGCGGGTGTAGACCAGCGTGCGGTGCGCCCAGTAGAACTCCGAAGCCAGGATCGCCAGGCCGACGAACACGATGGCCCAACCCGGGCCCGGGTACGGGATGGCGGCGATACCGATGGCCAGCACGACGAATCCCACGACACCGACCGCCACCCGATAAGCGAAGTCGATGAGCGGCCGGCCCCGGATCCGGTCGCGGTGATCCGCGATGCGGTGCCTGATACCGGACATGGCCCCAGACATTACGTGCCGGCGGGTGCGGCTTCCTCGATGACGACCGCGGCCGGACGCCCGGCGTGGACGTCGTGGAAGCGCATGCGGACAACGGTGCCCACTGCCGAGGGGTCGATGACCAGGGCGTCGGCCAGGGTGCGCGTCAGCGGGATGCCCCGGCCCCGGCGGCGCCGGCGGTTCGCCGCGTCCGCTTCGCGCCACCGGCCCCGGTCGACCACCGTGACGGTCAGCGTGCGGCGGTTCCGATCGCGCACCGCCTGCACGCGGTGAGCGCGTCGGCGGCCGCGTCGTCGCAGATGAACCAATCGCCGGGACGCAGACGGCGGGGCAAATCAGATGACCTCATTGCGGGCCGGGTATACCCGCGTCCCGCAGGTTGTATGCACTCGGTACTTCAGGCACTCAGGGCGGATCGGGCCTCATCGAGGGTCGGATGTAGCCCGATCATGTCGGCCAGACCCACAAGCTTGAGCGGCCGACTGGTGGCCGGACCATCGGCGACCACACCGAATTTCATGGTGCCGCCGGCCCGCTCCCGAGCCTCGACAAGCACCCCCATCCCGGCGGAGGCCAGGAAATCGACCTCGGAAAGGTCGATGATGATCGCCGACGGGCTCTTCGGCAGCGCTGCCGCGATGACCGCCTCCAACTGGGGCGCGGTCAGCATGTCGAGCACACCGGCCACCGAGATCACCACGGTCGGGCCCATCCACTGCTCGCTGACCAGGCAACCGCCATGGGCCACGGAGGCGATGTGGGAATCCACCACGACGTTGTGCGACGTGGCGCTTGGTTGTTTCACGCTTCACCCCCTCACTGGTGGCTCGCGATCCGACTGTCGGGGGGAAGAACAGGGCGGCCGTCTGGACTTGGCGTCAAAATGCGTCGGTCTTCTTGCGGCGCCGACCGGGTCCCGCCACCCTGCCGACATCCCAAGGTTAGCGCAACCCCGACACGACCGGGAGGGCGTTTCCGAGAACCGGCGCCGACTTTCCGATCGCCGGCGCCCCCTTCCCGACCGCGCGGGCGGATTTGCCGAGAGCTCACCGGATTCACGGCCACCACGAAGTAATTCGCTGCACTGAGGGCCGTTCCGGCGGCGGTACGAGGCGCGCCGAGTGTTGCCATTGCCAGCCGGACCCCACCCGGCCAGAGCATCATCGAGAAACCGGGGGCGAATCGTTGCCCGATAATCGTGCGAAATCACAGCTTTTCCTCATACGATTTGCCCGACGTTCCCGCACGCCCGTGGGAGTTATCAGGAGGAGATTGATGGCCAAGGAACCCAACACCGTCGTGCCCGGTGTCGCCGGCAAGCTGCAGTGGCTGCGCGATTCGGTAAAGGCGCACCCCGAGGGTGCGGCCGACTCGACGTGGGCGTGGATCGGCGATCTGTCCGAGCGGGCCAAGAGCGACGCCACCGGTGCCGATTCCGACCTCAACGAACTGTTCCGGCTCGGCACGGCACCGACAGACCTGCACGGCGCGACCGAGGGCATGCTGGTGATGACCACCACCAATCCCAAGTTCGACGCCGTGGTTCGGGTGATCACCTCAATGTGGATGCCCTGGCAGGGCAAGCGGTTCGACAAGGACGCCGCCAAGGGTGATAACCGACTGACCAAGAGCACCGGCCTGGTGGGCAAACTGCTGTGGCCCCTGTACTCGATGAAGGACCATGTCGACGGCAAACTGGCCTTCGATTTCGAGACCTATGTCGAGGCCGGCAAGGAGGATCCCGACGTCGACGTCATGGTCATCGACTACGCCGACATCGAGAAGAACCCCAAGCTGGTGATCCGCAGCGTCCGCGACGAACTCGTGGAACTGGTCCCAGGCGTGTACCTGGGCAAGATTCTGTTCAGAACCGACTCGGGCTACACCAAGATCGGCTACTTCGCGCTGCGCCTTCCTCGCTGAGCGCACAGCACACCACCACTTACAAAAACCATCACTAGCTAACCGGGGTAAATATGAGCGACACACAGTGGTACGAGTATCCGTCGTTGATCCTGCAGGTCAAGGCGCTGGCCGGCCTGCGCGATGAACTGCGTTCGGAGAATCTCTTCGAAGGCGAGGGCATCCGCCCGGACACCGATCTCGGTGAGCCCAGCGAGCAGGCCGAGCGCGCCAGAACCGCGGACGGCACGTTCAACGACCTGTCCGACCCGTGGATGGGCGCGGCAGGCACCGGATTCGGCCGCAACGTACCGCTGAACATGACGATCACCCACACCAAGAAACTGCTCGACCCGGACCCGCGGCTGATCAGCCGCAAGCTGATGGCCCGCGACTCGTTCAAGCCGGCGGGCATCATCAACACGATCGCGGCGGCGTGGATCCAGTTCGAGAACCACAACTGGTTCTTCCACGGCAACGGCGATCCGGACAAGGTCATCGACATCCCATTGGGCGCCGGCGACACCTTCCCCCAGAACCCGATGCAGATCCGCCGGACGATCCCGATGAACGGCAAGGAGATCGTCGACGGCCAGCCCGCCCCGGTCTTCCCCAACTCCGAGACCCATTGGTGGGACGGCTCGCAGATCTACGGCAGCGGTAACGAGAAGCAGGCCCAGGTCCGCACCTTCAAAGACGGCAAGATCAAGGTCGACGACAACGGGCGGCTCCCGGAGAGCACCACCAAAGGCATCGACCTGACCGGCTTCGAGGAGAACTACTGGTCCGGTGTCGGCATCCTGCACACCCTGTTCGCCCGCGAGCACAACGCGGTCTGCGACGCGCTGAAGAAGGCCTACCCCAGCCTCGACGACCAGCGGCTGTTCGAGCTCGGTGTGCTCACCGTATCCGCGCTGATCGCCAAGATCCACACCGTGGAGTGGACGACCTGCGTGCTGCGCCACCCGGCCCTGCAGATCGGCATGAACGCCAACTGGTACGGGGCCCTGGGCGAGACCTTCAAGGACAAGATCGGTCGTGTCGGTGACAGCGAAGTGCTTTCCGGCATCGTCGGCTCCCCGGTCGACCACAACGCCGCGCCGTTCTCGCTCACCGAGGAATTCGTCACTGTCTACCGGTTACACCCACTGATCCCGGACGACTGGAACTTCTTCTCGCTGGAATCCGGCGAACACCTGCGCAACGCGACCTTCACCGACATCCAGGGCAAGTACACCCGCGACTTCATGCACAGCATGCAGATGGGTGATCTGTGGTACTCGATGGGCCAGGCCAGTGCCGGCGCGATCTGCCTGCACAACTACCCGAATGCGCTGCGCCAGTTGGAGCGGATCGACGGTCAGGTCACCGACCTGGCAACCCTCGACCTGGTCCGTGATCGCGAACGTGGCATTCCGCGATACAACGATTTCCGCGAGGCGATGCACATGCCGCGCCGCAAGAGCATCGATGAGATCACGCCCAACAAGCAGTGGGCCAAGGAGATCAATGAGATCTACAACGGCGACGTCGACTTGGTGGACACCCAGATCGGTATGCAGGCCGAGCAGCCGCCGAAGGGTTTCGGATTCTCCGACACCGCCTTCCGGATCTTCATCCTGATGGCCTCGCGCCGGCTGAAGTCCGACCGGTTCTTCACCAACGGTTTCAACGCGGATGTCTACACCCAGGTCGGCTTCGACTGGGTGAACAACACCAGCATGAAGGATGTCGTGCTGCGGCATTACCCGGAGCTCGAGCCGGCAATGGAGGGCGTCGACCGGTTCTTCGCACCGTGGCCCAAGCTGGGTGCGCCGACGCCGGACAAGCCGAACCGGATCGTCCAGCTGGCCGATACCGTTCGCGCCTACATGCCTTGGGGCTGACTCGACAGTGACTGCAGACTTCCCGCACGCCTCGGTCATTGAGGGTGTCCGGTTCACCGCACGGATCGGCGTTCCGAACGTTCTTCAGGGTTTGTTCAACAAACGTGAGCTGCCGACCAAGGTGGCGTCCGCGGTGGGCACCGACCACCTGGGTTATCGGCTGGTCTCAGGCCTGGTGAAGAACTATGGGCCGGGTCCGTTCTACGTCCGGGTAGCCAAGGACGAGGCTCTGCTGGTGCATTCCCCCGAGGACTTGGAGTTCGTGCTGGGCGGCTCCCCGGACCCCTTCGCCTCCGACCCGGAACCGAAGAAGAACGGGATGTCCGCCTTCCAGCCGGATGCCTTGACCATCTCCCGGGGCGACCTCTGGGCACAGCGTCGGCAATTCGCCGACGCTGTGCTCGAGCCGGGCAAGCCGTTGCACAGCCTGGCGAAGAACTTCGTGAAAGTCGCCGCCGAGACCGCGGGCGATCTCGTCGGGCAGTCGGTCGACTACCACACCATCGACCATGCATTCCAGCGGATGACCCGGCGGATCGTCTTCGGCGACCACGCCGCCGACGACACCGCGATGACCGACATCCTCAGTGAATTGATGTCATTGGGCAACAAGATGCCCGGCGAACCCGGACCTCAGTACCCCGAACTCATCGCGCTGATCGAAGGCCACCTCGCCAAGGCCGAGACCGGGAGCCTGGCGGCCAAGATCGCCAAGACGCCCGCGCCCCCGGGCGGCGCCGCCGGCCAGGTGATCCACTGGCTGATGGCGATGGGAGACACCCTGTCGGCCAACGTACTGCGGGCGCTGGCGTTGTTGGCCACCCACGCCGAGCAGCGGACCGAGGTCCGCCGCGAGATCGCAGCGGCCGATATCAGTACCCCCAAGGGGGTGGCGTCGCTGGACTACCTGGGCGGCTGCCTGCTTGAGGCGATGCGACTGTGGCCGACCACCGGACTGTTCGCCCGGGTGTCCACCCGCGACGTCGAATTCCCCAACGGCTCGGTACTTCCCGAGGGCACTCAGGTGCTGATCTACAACGTGTTCAATCACCGCAATCGGGACCGCATCCCCTACGCCGACCGGTTCTCGCCCGGCGAGTGGGTGACCGGGGATGCCGCCAATGACTGGTCGTTCAACTTCATGAGCCACGGGCCGCAGGGCTGCCCCGGCTACGGAATGTCGGTCTTCCTCGGCGAGGCCGTGATGGCCCACCTGCTCAGCGCGGGTGAGTTATCGCTGCACGGGGCTCGGCTGTCACCGTCCCGGACGCTGCCCTATAGCCTGGACCTGTTCGGATTTCAGGTGCGGTCCACGCCCACTCAGTGACTAGCGCGAAAACCATTGATCCAGCGAAATCCTTGATGCGCGGGTGCGCGGGGGGCTATTGAAGGATATGACCACCACTAGCGAGCACCTGCAACGCGCCCTCGACGGCCGTTGGCGTGACACCAAGAACATGATTCGCGAGAAGCTGTCGCTGCAGATCTTCCGGCCACACTTCACCCCGACCAAGTCGGTCGCCCGGGCCCGGGTCAACGAGCAGCTGCGGATCATCGCCGCCGCCGGGGCCGCTGAGGACGCGTTCCAGAAGGACCACGGCGGGACCGGTGACGCCGGTGCGGCGGTCACCAAGATCGAGATGCTGGCGATGTCGGATCTGTCGCTGATGGTCAAGGCCGGCGTGCTGTGGGGGCTGTTCGGCGGGGCGGTCGAGAACCTGGGAACCGAACGCCACCACGAGGCCTACGTCCGGCCACTGATCACCCTGGACCTCCTGGGGTGCTTCGCAATGACCGAGACCGGGCACGGTAGCGATGTCCAATCGCTGGAGACGACCGCCACCTACGATCCGGACACCGAAGAGTTCGTCATCCACTCCCCCACACCGACCTCCCGTAAGGACTATCTCGGAGGTGCGGCGGAAAGCGCCACTGTGGCAGCCGTGTTCGCCCAACTGATCACCCGGGGCGAGAACCACGGCGTGCACTGCATCATGGTTCCGATCCGCGACGGCAGCGGCAACGACCTGCCCGGTGTCACCACCACGGATTGCGACTACAAGGGCGGGCTGCCCGGAGTCGACAACGGCCGGATCATGTTCGACCAGGTCCGGGTGCCCCGGGAAAACCTGCTGAACAAGTTCGCCGACGTCGCTCCCGACGGCACGTACACCTCGCCGATCGAAAATCCCAACCGGCGCTTCTTCACCATGCTGGGAACTCTGGTCCGGGGCCGGGTCACGGTCGGCGGAAGTGCAGCTCAGGCCGCCCGGGTGGCACTGGACATCGCCGTTCGGTACGCACTTCAGCGCCGGCAGTTCGACGCACCCGGTGAGGACCGCGAAGTGCTGATCATGGATTACCTGATGCACCAGCGTCGGCTGCTGCCCTACGTCGCACAGTCCTACGCGTTGCAGTTCGCGCAGAACCAGTTGGTGGCCACCCTGCACGACCAGGAGACCGCCGCCGTCCGCGATATGGAGGCGCAGCGCGAACTCGAAGCGCAGGCGGCGGGGCTGAAGGTGGTCAGCACATGGCATGCCAGCGCGGCCATCCAGGAGGCTCGGGAAGCCTGCGGCGGAGCCGGCTACCTCGCCGAGAACCGGCTGGTCGAGCTGCGTGCGGACACCGACGTGTTCACCACGTTCGAGGGCGACAACCATGTCCTGCTGCAACTGGTGGCCAAGCACCTGCTCACCAGCTACAACGACGACATCAAGAGCATGAGCCCGTTCGAATGGGTCAAGTTCGCCGCCAACTTCGCCGGCGCCCGGGTGGCGAGAAGGACCGCGGGCCAGCAGATCATGCAGCGCATCCTCGACAACCGACAGGACAACAGCGAGGAGGGCAGCCTGTTTAACCGGGGCACCCAGGCCAAGATGTTCGAAGACCGAGAGGAATACCTGCTGTCCTCGCTGGCACGGCGACTTCAGCGCAGGGCCAAGACGATGTCGGGGTTCGACGCCTTCAACTCGGTACAGGACCACGTGATGCACCTCGCGCGGGCTCACGTCGATCGCACCGTCCTGGAGGCCTTCATCTCCGGTATCGAGGGCTGCGAGGACCCGCAGGCCCGGGAGATCCTGGATATGGTCTGCGACCTGTACGCGCTCACCGTGATCGAGGCCGACAAAGCCTTCTTCCTGGAACACCGGCTGTTGTCGACCGAACGGGCCAGAGCGGTCAACAACGGCATCAACGAACGCTGCCGAAACCTGCGACCGCACGCGCAGACCCTGGTCGACGCCTTCGGAATTCCGGAGCAACTGCGCGATGCCGAGATGCTGCATCCCGATCGCATCCCGGTGGCCGGGTCGTGAGCCTCGTCGAGGAGATCATCGACTGGCTGTACGCCGAGCAACTGGGGATCGACGAGCAGTGGTCATACCTACTACCGACCGGATTCACCTGGTGGGCCGACCAGTACGCGCAGACCGTCGAGATGGTCCGGGAGGAGAAGGGGCCCAACGGTGAAACGGGCTACCTGCTCTGCGTGCGGACCGAGTTGCTGCGCGAGGTGGATCTGACCGCGGACGCGCTGACCGAGATCAATGCGCTGCCGATGCGCTGCGCCTCGATGGCCGGACCGGTCTATGACGCCGATGCCCGCCGGCTGGACCTGTGGTCGTTGATCCGGGTGACCGACGACAACGGCAGCTGGATGCGGTTTCTGCTCGCGGCCGCCGCAGTGATCCAGCTCGCCGAGGCGCGTGTGATGGCCCCCGTGCTGGCGGATTCCACCGGCGCATTGCCGGCCACCAGCGCGCACCAGGAGAGCGGCGCACGTACCGTCCCTGACCAGATGGCCTTCGCCGCAAGTGTTTTCGCCGAACTCGGCGAGGCACCCAGCGCGTGGACCGAATCCGAGTTCCGCGCCGTCGCAGACCGTGGATTGAAAGGGCTGCCCTCCCCCACCGTCATCGGGGCGAACGGAATGACCGTGGAGTTCCCGTTCGGCGATCGCACCTCGCTGTGCCGGATACTCACAGACCAGCCGCACCCGCTCTACGGCAACGGACTGCTGATACTGCAGAGCTTCCCGGTGGAGATCGGGCAGGCCGGACACGGGGAATCGACGGACCCCGATACCGAGGGTGTCAAACTTGCGCTGTCGCTCAATGCCGCCGACCTCACCCACCGGCTGACCGGGTACGGCTTCGGAAGCTACGCGTGGGCCGACGGCACGATCCACTTCACCGCATTCCTGCCCAATGCCCTGCATAAGCCGGGCCTGCTGCCCAACCTGTACTTCTCCTGCGCCGCCCGCGCGCAGGCGATGGCGGCGAGGTTCGCCGAGCACCAGTGGGACGGCGACGCGTACTCCCTGGACCCCGCCGTCCTCGCCCGGAGGCGCCAACAGCGGCAGGCAGCCGCGCCCACCCTCGAACGTCCCATGCGGGGCTGCCCGATGGCGCGCGCCAACACAGGAGGTCACTGAATGTTGTCCAAACCCATTGAGCTACGCGGAGCTTCAGTCGCCATCACCGGGGCGGCCAGGGGGATCGGTTACGCGACTGCGAAGGCTTTCGTCGCCGAGGGCGCGACGGTCTTCATCGGTGATCTCGACGCCGACCTGGCCAGGACAGCGGCCAAGGAACTCGGCTGCGCCGGCACCGGCGTGGACGTACGGTCCCGGGAGTCGCTGGCCGAATTCCTGGCCGGCATCGAGCCACCGTTGCAGATCCTGGTCAACAATGCCGGCATCATGCCCGCGGGGCGCTTCGCCGAGGAGTCCGACGCCGTCACCGATGCCATCGTCGACGTCAACCTCAACGGAGTGCTGCGGGCGACGAAACTGGCGCTGCCCGGCATGCTCGAGCGCGGATCGGGGCACATCGTCAACGTGGCGTCCTACCTCGGGGAGATACCCGCCGCCGGGCTTGCCACCTACTGCGCCACCAAGCACGCGGTGGTGGGGTTCAGTGAGGCGCTGCGCGACGAACTGGCCGACACCGGGGTGACCGTCACGACTGTCCTGCCCTCAGCGGTGCGCACCGATCTGGTGTCCGGGGTGAAACTCGGCGGGATGCTGCCCACCGTCGACCCGGAGGACATCGCCAAGGCCATCGTCGCGACGTGCAAGGCCAGGCCCGCCGTCGTGGCGGTGCCGGGATGGATGCGCAGCTACGAGGCCGTCGCCGCCCTGGTCCCCGACAAGATGGTCGGAGCGATCCGCGGTCGGCTGACCCGTGACCGGGTGCTGCGCAGCCTCGACACCAAAGCCAGGGCGGACTACGACGAACGGGTTCGGCGCGACGCCGCCACAGGCGCCTGACAACTCCTGATTCCAGGCCAGGGCGTCATCAGCAGCGGCCTGGGCGACTGATCTCGTCGGGTGTCCGCGGTTGTCACTACAGTGACCACCGACCTCGTCACGAGATCCGCGGCTGAACGACGGATGTCAGCGCGGCGGTCGGGCTCAGTCGGCGCGCACCCCTGAGCTCTGCCTCACGTTTCCGGCGTGTCGGGTGCTGCAACACCGAAAAACGTCACTGCAACAGTGAAAACTTGTGGTGCCTGTGTGCCGAGCCAGGAAAGGAAACCCGTCACCGTGAGCTACACCGCCGCTGACATCACCGAACTCGATGACGTCCAGCACACGCGGCTGCGACCTGCCGTCAACCTCGGTCAGGAGGTGCTGCTGACCGCGCTGCGCGAACTGGTCGACAACGCCGTCGAGGAGGTCGCCGTCCCCAGCAACGGCGGCTCGACGGTGACCATCACGCTGCACGGCGACACCTCGGTGACGGTAACCGACGACGGGCGTGGCCTGCCGGTGGACACCGACCCGGTCACCAAGAAGAACGGCATCGTCAAGACGCTCGGTACCGCGCGTGCCGGTGGCAAGTTCTCGGCCCACACCGATGCCGCCAGCACCGGGGCGGGACTCAACGGGATCGGTGCCGCCGCTGCGGTATTCATCTCCGCGCGCACCGACGTCACTGTGATGCGCGACGGCAAGACCTACACACAGAGCTTCGGCAAGGGCTACCCGGGCACCTTCAGCGGCCGCGACTTCGATGCACGCGCCGAATTCGTCCGCGACGACACCCGCAGGCTGCGTGGGGTCGCCAACCGCACGTCAGGCGCCCACGGAACCTCGGTGCGGATCTTGTTCGACCCCACGGTGGCGCCGGACTGCTCCATCGACATCGCCGAGGTGCTGCTGCGGGCGCACGCCGCGGCCCGGATGTGCCCGGGTGTGCACCTGCAGGTGATCGACGAAGGCTGGCCGCTCGGCGAGGTTCCGGAGATGCTGACCCAGCCCTTCGACGGGCCGTGGGGTACCGACGCGCTCCTGGGCCTGATGTGCGCCGCGGGCGGCACCCCCGAGCCGGAGGTCAGCCTGGTGGTGGAGGGCTCCGGCTCCTACACCACCGGCCGCGGCCCGACCCCGATGCGGTGGTCGGTAGCGGCCGGCCCCGCCGAGCCGGCCACCGTGGCCGGCTTCTGCAACACGGTTCGCACCGCCAACGGCGGATCGCATCTGTCCGCGGCGGTGAAGGGACTTTCCGAGGCGCTGGCCGAACGTGCCGGCCGGATGCGAGATCTCGGATTGGCCAAGGGTGAGGATGGCCCTGAGCCCCAGGATTTCGCGGCGGTCACCGCGCTGGCGGTCGACACCCGCGCACCGGATGTGTCGTGGGATTCCCAGGCCAAGACGTCGGTGTCGTCGCGGTCACTGAACCTGGCGATGACCCCCGACGTGGCCCGCGCGGTCACCGTGTGGGCCGCCAACCCCGCCAACAACCCGGCCGTCAGCATCTGGGCGAAGCTGGCCCTGGAGTCTGCGCGGGCCCGCCGCAGCGCCGAGGGCGCCAAGGAACGCTCCCGGGCCGCATCCAAGGCCAAGGGCCTGGGTACGAACCTGTCCCTACCGCCCAAACTGCTACCCAGCCGCGAGAGCGGCCGAGGCAGCGGCGCGGAGCTGTTCATTTGCGAGGGCGATTCGGCGCTGGGCACGGTTCGCAGCGCACGCGATGCCACGTTCCAGGCGGCGTTCCCCTTGAAAGGCAAGCCGCCCAACACCTTTGGCTGGACATCGACGAAGGCCCGCAGCAAGGAGGAGTTCGATTCGATCGAACGGATCCTGGGTTGCGGGGTGCGCGAGCACTGCGATCCGGAGAAGAGCCGCTACGACCGGATCCTCTTTGCCTCCGACGCCGATCCCGACGGGGCCAACATCAACTCCAGCCTGATCTCGATGTTCCTCGACTTCTATCGGCCCCTCGTCGAGGCCGGCATGGTCTACGTGACGCTGCCACCGCTGTTTGTGGTCTATGACCCCGACACCAGGATCTACTGCCAGGATGAGGGCGAACGGGACGCGGCGGTCGCGAAACTGCGGGCGAAGTCGAAGAAGAAGGTCGAGGTCCAGCGCAACAAGGGTCTCGGTGAGATGAACGCCGACGACTTCTGGAACACCGTGCTCGACCCTGCCCAGCGCACCGTCTACCGGATCAGCCCCGACGACAAGGTCGAGAACCTGCACCACATCCTCTTCGGCGGGCCGCCGGAGGGCCGCCGCGACTGGATGGCCGCGGCCGCTGCCCGCATCGACACCGCCACGCTGGACCTGGACTAGGAGCGTTACTCCGTGACTGTCATCGAACAGAACCCCGACCTGGTCCTCGACGTCTCCGCCGACGACTACTGGAACCGCTATCAGCTGATTTTCGCTCTGTATTCGGTCTCTGATCGCGCGATACCGAGCGCCTACGACGGACTGAAGCCAGGACAGCGCCGCCTGCTCTACCAGATGTACTCGTCGAACCTGTTGCCCGGCAACAAACCTCAGAAGTCATCGAAGGTCTGCTCGGCGGTGACGGGCAACCTCCACCCGCACGGCGGGGCCGCCATGTACGGCGCGGCGGCGCTGCTGGCCGCCGACTTCCAGCGGGTGAAGATCATCGACGGCCAGGGCGCGTTCCCCCGCATCCAGGGCGACATCCCGGCGGCGGACCGCTACACCGAGATGCGGCTGTCGCCCGCCGGTGCGGCGCTGACCGCCGAGCTGGCCGACCACGCGGTGCCGATGACGGACACCTTCGACGGCGAGTGGACCGAGCCCACCGTTCTGCCGGCCCGCTTCCCGGTGCTGCTCGTCAACGGCGCCGTCGGCATTGCCGAGGGCTGGGCCACCAAAGTCCCCGCCCACAACCCCCGGGAAGTGATGGCCGCCTGCCGGGCGCTGCTGGCCAAACCGACACTGTCCGACGACGCCCTGATGGAGTTGCTGCCCGGACCCGACTGGGGCTGCGGCGGATCGGTGGTCGGATCCGAGGGGCTGCGCGACTACGTCACCACCGGAAAGGGGTCGTTCACCGTGCGCGGCACGGTGACGGTGGACGGACGCAATGTCGTCATCACCGAACTGCCTCCGGGAGTGGCCAGCTCCACCGTCCAGGAGCGCATCCGCTCCCTCATCGACGGCGGTGATCTTCCCGGCGTGGCCGATATGTCCGACCTCACCGACCGGCGCAACGGGCTGCGCATCGTGGTCACCCCCAAGCGCGGCCACGACCCCCAGCAGCTGGTCACCTCACTGCTCGCGCTGACCCCGCTGGAAGGGACATTCGCAGCCAGTCTGGTGGCCCTCGACGCCGACCGCATCCCGCGGTGGTGGTCGGTGCGGGAGCTGATCACCTCGTTCTTGTCGCTACGCGACTCGGTGGTGGTCCGTCGCAGTGAGCACCGGCTGGAAAAGGTCACCGCGCGTAGGCATCTTGTGTCGGGTCTGCTTGTGGTGCATATCGACATCGATGCCGCTGTCGCGGTGATCCGAGGCTCCGACACCGTCGACGAGGCCCGCGCCGGCCTGTGCGAGCGCTTCGCGATCGACGAGGTGCAGGCCGACTATGTGCTGGCCATGCAGTTGCGCCGGCTGACCAAGCTCGACGTCATCGAACTGCGCGCCGAGGCCGACAAGCTCGACGCCGAGCACGCTCAGCTCACCGAGTTGCTCGAGTCACCCAAAGCCCGCAAGAAGCTCATCGACGCCGAACTGAAGCAGACCGCGAAACTGTTCGGCGGTGCGGAGTTCGACCGGCGCACTTCCCTGGACTTCGACGCCACCCCGGTCAGCGGCGCAGGCGGCGATGGCGGCACCCGGGAACGCAAGCCCAATCCGGCCTGGCGCCTGGACCACCAGGGCATCTTGTCGGACAGCCACGGCGATCTGCTCACCGGCGGACTGGGCTGGGCGGTGTGGGCTGACGGCCGGATCAAGTTCACCACCGGCGCGGGCCTGCCGACCAAGGTGCGCGACGTCGCGGTGGCGCCCGACATCACCGGACTTCTCGCCTCGGGCGTTTTGCCCGAGGGCGCCCACCTGGCACTGATCACCCGCCGCGGCAAGGTGCTGCGCATCGACCCGGCAACGGTCAACCCGCAGGGAGCGGCCGGCAACGGTGTCGCCGGGGTGCGCCTGGCGGCCGACGGTGACGAGGTGATCGCCGCGCTGCCGATCACCGGCGACGGCGCGGAGGCGATCCTGTCGACGTCGGCGAAGGGTTGGAAAGTGACCGCCTGCAGCGACATTCCGGTCAAGGGACGCGGCGGTGCCGGGGTTGGGTTTCACCCATTCGCCGCCGGCGACGACATGCTGCTGTCGGCGGCGGTCTCCCGCACCGGCTTCACCCGCAACGGTAGGAAGGTGCGGGCGGAGAACCGCGCGAAGTCGTCGTCGAAGGGGACCCCGGACGGAGTGGTCCCGGCGATCATCCAGTAGTGGACGGGGGCAGCGCTGTACACCCAAACATGACGGTCGCGTGACCGCAGCCCGATCGGGTCGACTCGTCGGCCCGACAGCCGCCACACTGGATTGTGGCCGTAATTGATAGCCCCGCGCCCCGACGCCCGCTTCCGATGGGAATACAGGACGCCCTGTGGCTGGAGATGGACCGGCCGACCAACGCCATGGTGGCCGACGTGGCGGTGTGGACCGCCGAACCCGTCGACCTCGGTCTGCTTCAGGAGGCGATCACCGAACGACTCGTCGAGCGTTATCCGGTGTTCCGCAGCAGGGCGGTTCGCGACGGAAACGGTGAGTGGTGCTGGGAGCCGGACCCAGACTTCGACATCGCCAACCACGTCAGCGTCGCCACCCTCGCCAGCCCCGACGATCCGCGGTGCATGCATGCCCTGGTCGCCGCGCATCGAGCCGAGTTGCTCGAGAGCAGCAGGCCGCTGTGGCGGGTGATCTGGGTCGAGCGCTACCGCGGTGGGAGCGCGATGATCCTGCGAAGCCACCACGCGGTGGCCGACGGAATGCGGATGGTTCAGTTGGCGATGAGCCTGTTCGACGCCTCCCCACAGGGCGGGGCGATCCTGGGCCCGGCGGTAGCCCAGTACGGTGCTCCGTCCGAGCCGGCCCGTCCGGTGCCATCGCGGCTGCGCCGTGCCACCGCTGAACTTGCCACGGCCGCGCAGACGGCCGGCAGGTCGCTGGCGGAGTTGCCGAGTAGACGGGCCGCCGGTACCGAGCGGCCGGCGCGGCATGCCGCCCGGCTAGCCCGCTTCGCGCTGCGCAACCCGTTGGGGGCGCTGCACTCCTTGCTGCATGGTCTTCGCAGGGCAGCGTCCGGGTTCGCGGCGACGTTGCGGCGGGCCCTGCCCGGCGGGGGCACCCTGGCCGGTCTCTTGGCCGCCGCACCCGGCGACCTCGATACCGTCCGCAAGTTCGTCCTGGGCACCCTCAACGACGTGAGCATCTGGACCGGACCGGCAAGCGGCTCCAAGGGCGTCGCCTGGTCGTCCCCCCTGTCGCTGCCCGCGGTGAAGGCCGTCGCCAAGGCGCACGGCTGCACCGTCAACGACGTCCTGGTGGCCACCGTCGCCAGTGCGTTACACGACTACCTGCGATCACGGGACGCCCATTGCGCATCAGTGGCGTTCATGGTGCCGGTCAACCTCAAGCCGCTCGACCTCAGCCTGCCCGAGACGCTGGGCAACGAGTTCGCGCTCGTGCAACTGGAGTTGCCCACCGATGAGCCCGATCCCGTCGCGGTGCTGGCGACTGCCCGGCGGCGGATGAACCGCATCAAAAACGGCAACGA
>LFFF01000062.1 GCA_001510415.1 Actinobacteria bacterium casp-actino6
GGCGATCACCCCGGAACCGTCCCTCGGACTTGAGGAGCTTCGCGGCGGGCGGGTTCTCGGTGTCGACCTCAACGCCGATCATCTCGCCGCGTGTGTGCTGGATTCGTCGGGCAACCCTGTCGGTGAACCGGTCACGATCGCCCTCGAGGTCAAGAAGTTGCGTGCCTCCCACCGTGATGGGCACCTGCGCACGGCGATCACGGAGCTGCTGAACGTAGCGGAGCGCAATCATTGTGTGGCGGTCGCGGTGGAGAACCTCAACTTTGCCGATTCCCGTGCCACGGGTCGCGAAATGCTGGGTCGTGGTGGTCGGGGTAAGCAGTTTCGGCGCATCGTGGCTGGTATTCCCACCGCCAAGTTCCGTGATCGTTTGACCGCGATGGCAACGCGCCGCGGTATTCCGATCATCGGTGTCGATCCCGCTTACACGAGTAAGTGGGGCGATGAGCATTGGCGTAAGCCTTTGCAGCAACAGACTTCCGGAGAGGTCACCCGCCATCACGGCGCGGCGGCCGCTATCGGTAGACGTGGTCTCGGTAAGCCGATCAGGCGTCAGCCGGCAGGACCCCGTACCCAACAGAGGATGGGTGTGGGCACTCCACCGGCTAGACCTGTCAGGCTTCCGAGATCGCAGCGAGTTCGGAAAGCCCCGGTCCACCGCAGTGCCCACGAGGCATGTCGGTCTACCGGGCAGCACCGATCTCCCGCGGCCAAGACCGTTCGGGCCGCAACTAAGCAGAACTCACTTCTGCTCAGTGATTAGGAACGGTAGTTATCCGACGCCCACGCCGATCCCGGCATACGGACCACCGTTGACGTACTGCGATAAACAGATCGCCCGCAAGAGGTCGCTCCCGACACTGCAGTTCAAAATCGCCGTCTGATCCGGAGCCGCCCCGAGGATATGCGGCGGGCGATTGGGGAGCGCGCAATTGTCGATATACGGATTGAACGGGGCGATGCCGTTGTAACAGGGGGCGGCCGGCCTCGGGTCCGGGTCGGCCGACGCCACCGGCGACGCGCCGAGAACAGCCGTCGCCACCGACGCGGTACCGATCACTGCCAGGATCCCTCTGCGGAAAGCGTTCATCGTGAACACCTGACCCTTCACGCGTCCTCCATTGGACGTAGTTACCACCCTACTCCGCGCCGCGGTGCGTCCCTGGTGATGACGGTGGGTGCGGCCGTGCTGCGCATCGTGGCGGCCGCCGCCCGGTAACTGCGATGTCGGCCTTCCTCGCGCTGCGACTGCTGACCGGGCTAAACTCGAACTAGAACACGTTCTAACTTTGACTAGGGCCGAGGAGCCGCTGATGCATACCCCTCTGTGCGACGAACTCGGCATCGAGTTCCCGATCTTCGCCTTCACCCACTGCCGCGATGTCGTTGTGGCGGTCAGCAAGGCCGGAGGCTTCGGTGTGCTTGGCGCCGTCGGGTTCACCCCCGAACAGCTTGAGGTCGAGTGCGCGTGGATCGACGAGCACATCGGCGACCACCCGTACGGGGTCGATATCGTGATTCCGAACAAATACGAGGGTATGGACGCCGGGATGTCCGGTGAGGAACTCGCGGACATGCTCAAGAAGATGGTGCCGCAGCAGCACCTGGACTTCGCCAAGAAGATCCTCGCCGATCACGGGGTGCCCACCGAGGACGCCGATTCGAATGCGCTGCAATTGCTGGGCTGGACCGAGGCCACGGCAACCCCCCAGGTCGAGGTGGCGCTGCGTCATCCCAAGGTCACCCTGATCGCCAATGCACTCGGCACCCCGCCTGCCGACATGATCGCCCATATCCACGAGTCCGGTCGCATGGTGGCCGCGCTGTGCGGGTCTCCGGCCCAGGCCCGCAAGCACGCCGAGGCCGATGTCGACATCATCATCGCTCAGGGTGGCGAAGGTGGCGGACACTGCGGGGAGGTGGGTTCGATCGTGCTCTGGCCCCAGGTGGTCAAAGAAGTGGCCCCCCGGCCGGTACTGGCTGCCGGTGGCATCGGGAGCGGCTATCAGATCGCCGCCGCGCTCGCGATGGGCTGCCAGGGCACCTGGTCCGGGTCGCAGTGGCTGATGGTCGAGGAGGCCGAGAACACCCGGGTACAGCAGGACGCCTATGCGAAGGCCACCAGCCGCGACACCGTGCGGAGCCGGTCTTTCACCGGTAAGCCGTGCCGAATGCTGCGCAACGAATGGACCGACGCCTGGCAGACCGCCGGGAACCCCGAGCCGCTGGGAATGCCGTTGCAGTACATGGTGTCCGGCATGGCGGTCGCCGCCACCAGCAAGTACCCGGACCAGACGGTGGACGTGGCGTTCAACCCGGTCGGACAGGTGGTCGGTCAACTCGATCGGGTGGAGCGCAGCGCCGCCGTGATCGAGCGGTGGGTTCAGGAGTACCTCGAGGCCACCAGCCGGCTCAATGAGATCAACGACGCGGCCGCGGCCGTCTGACGAACTGGGGCTGGATCAGCCGACCGGATCGAACTGGCTGCCGTTACCCCAGGGGCCGTTCCGCAGGTAACCGGTCTGCCAGCCCTGAGCGCCCCGGCACAGCATCGGCAGACCTTCCGGAGATTGCGCCGCCGCCTGCGATCCGGGGCATGGGGAACCGACTGTCTGTACCCCGTACAACTTCGGCGAAAGCACCCAGAAGCCGGTTCCCTCCGGTGGGCGGTCCATCCCGATATAGGACTGGCCGACGATCCAGTGGCAGGCCAGCGCCTGGCCGGTGGGGCCGCGGCCGAAGATGAAGCGCTCCCAGCTGTAGCACGGCGCACTGAGGTAGGCGTCGTAGGCCATCCCCGGGACATCGCCGGGGTAGGACGGCTTGGTGCCGTCGGCGGCGGCCGACGGGGCAGCCACCAGCGTGCTCCCGACGGCGACGGCAGCGATCACGAGTTCGCGCAACATGCCCAGAGCGTAACGGGTGGTTATCTGTGCGCTCGGCTAAACGGGCCAGCCATTCGGGAAACGCCGTTGTTTCGTTGGTAAGCTGCGGCGATTAGCGGCAGATTGGACCCAAAGATCAGGTCCGCACTGGGGGTCGGCGATGGCGAATGAGGCTCTCGGTTCGGAGCCGGACCTCCCGTCACACACATCCGTCGGTGCAGCCGTGGCGCCGTACGGTTTCTCGGTGCGGTACTCCCCTGCCGACCTTGCCGGGCAATGGCACGACGTGGTCTCCCTGGACGACGGGCGGGTTGGTGTTGTGGTGGGCTGCTGTGCCGACGCGGATGCCGCCTGGGGGATGCGCGCGGCGGCCAGGTCCGCTCTGCTCGAGACCGCGGATCCGGTGCAGAGTTTGCGGGGCGTGCGGGGGACGGCGGTCTCGGCGCTGTGCGCGGTAATCGACGGCGAGACGATCGGTTACAGCGGTCACGGCGACGCGAACACCGCGCTCGCTGCGCCCGATACCCCCGGCCCGGCGCTCAAGCCGGCCGACACGAGCCTGGTCGTCGCATCGTTGGCACCGGGGGCCACCGTCCTGCTGTGTACCGGGCCGATCGGACCGCCGGCTGCCGCCGCACTCGACGGCTGCGATTCGGTGCATCCGGACCAGGTGGCCGACCAGGTGATCACCGGACTCGCCGGTTCGGATGTCGCCGCTGTGCTCTACCGCCACCCGCCTAAAACGCTGGCTGTCACCCTTGCCGCCCATCCGTCCAGTCTCGCGGTCAGCCGGGGCCGGTTGCGACGGTGGTTGGCCTCCGCCGGCGTCGATTCCGAGGCCAGTGCCGATGTCCTGCTGGCAGTGGGTGAAGCCACCGCGAACGCCACTGAGCACGCGGTGGTTGGCGCGGCCCGCGACGTTGAGATCACCGTGACCGCCGACATCACCGGCACCCGGTTACGTCTGACGGTTACCGACACCGGCGTGTGGAAGCCGCCGCCGGCGTCGTCGGGGCATCGCGGCCACGGCATCCATCTCATCAACGCCCTGGTCGACTCGGCCGAACTCACCACGACCCCGGAAGGAACCACTGTCGCGATGGTCAAGGATCTACGCCCATGACAAACGCCCGGTTCGCCGTGACGGCGGCCTCCGCAGACCAGCCGCCGCTGGTGGTCGTGTCCGGAGATATCGACCTGGCCAACGTCGACGAGTTCCAGGCCGTGATGACCAGGGCCGGCGATGGCGCGTCGGCGCTGACGGTCGATCTCACCGGGGTCGACTACTGCGACAGCGCCGCGGTGCGCGCACTGTTCACGCTGGCGGCCGGAACCGAGCTGACCATGGTTGTCCGGCCCTCCGGTCACATGGCGACGCTGCTCGGGATCTCCGGACTTGACCGGGTCGTCACGGTCGTCACGAGGGGATAGCAGCCACATGCCCGCTCCCCCATTCCATCCGCGTGAGAAAGCCGCGCACAGCGAATTGTTCGACCGCATTCTCGATCGGGTCCACCATGACCTGCCGGATGCCGTCGCGCTCGCGGTCACCGTGCATTCCCGGAACAGCGGCGTGACGGAACTCGCCGCGCGCGGGTTCGGTAGCGGGTACGTCGATGCACAGCTGGCAGGCCTCGGCGGTCCGGTCGTCGACGCCGTCGAGTACCAGGTCCCGGTCTTGAGCCTCGACCTGTGGAGCGACGATCGCTGGCCGGCGCTCACCCTGGAGGCCGTTCGAGAGCGGGTGCCGGGCCACGACGACGAGCTCAGCGCGGTGCGCGGGGCTGCTGCCGCGCCCGGTGTCTGGCAGGCCGATCAGACGGTGGTGCTGTCCTGTGCGCTGACCCGGCCGGCTGATGCCGTCACCGTCACCACCTTGATCGGCTACGAGCAACTGGTCTCCGCGGCGATGATGACCTCTGTCGCCGAGGATGGGGCGCAGATCGCCGACATGCTGGCAGTGCTGCAGTCCCGGGGTGCGATCGAGCAGGCCAAGGGCGTGATCATGGGCTGCCTGCGCTGCGACGCCGACACCGCGTGGGCGACTCTGCGCCGGGCCAGCCACGAGTCGAACGTCAAATTACGGGTCCTCGCCGTCGCCTTGGTCGAGCATATCGGCGGGGTGCCGGCCGAGCAGCCGGGGATCGCCGCACCGATCGTCCCCGATGAGGCTGCCCGCAACGCCGCCCGACTGCTATGGGCGGTCCTGAGCTACGCCCCGCGGCCCGACTCAGCCGACGGCTGAAGCCGGCGATGTTCCCGGTGAAGACGAGTCGCTGTGGACCCACCCGATAAGGGTACGAAGCGGCATCGGAAACACCCCGAAACGCCGCGGCGGTAGCGCCTCATTCCGTGTCGAAGGTGGTTGGCTTGGCATATGGCTCAATGCTCGCGCCCGGTCGGCGCAGTTCTTTCCTCAGCCGCACTGGTGGCCGCGGCGGCACTGACCCTGGCGGCCCACGCCAGGATGCCGGAAGCGGTTGCCGCACCCTCCACGACGCCAACCACCACCTCCAGTGCAGCCTCCTCCGGTACAGCCTCGGAGTCCGATGAAGGGTCCGGGTCGGGCTATTCCAGTGACGAATACGGCTTCCTGGACTCGGCGGCCCGCTGCGACGACAGTCAGGTCCTGATGTCGTTCGGCCGGACCTCACGGGCTTTGGTGGCGATCTGCGTCGACCCCGACGGCGACCTCGAGTACCGCGGAGTCCGGCTCAGCGACGAGACCTCCCTGACGGCGCCCGCGGGCCGGACCTCCGATGGCTCGGTCGTGGCGACCAACGACGGTGTCACCTACGCGGTGTCGCCGGAGATGCTCCTGGTCTCCGAGGGGGACACCGTGCTGTATCGGGACTCATGGCTGGAATTCCGGCAGCCCCGTTTCTCCGGCGAGCCCGCAACGAGCACGATGCCGACCTCGACCTCGACCTCGACCTCGACCTCGGCGGAGACCCCCACGACCACGGTCAGCACCACGACGGTCACGGTGACGCCCGATTCGAACTCGGGCGACTGACCACCCCGGCGGCCGATACGCTGCGCCTATGACGGAATCCAGTTGGTCGCTCGATGCCGCTTCCGGTGAACTGCTCATCCGGACCGGCGTCGCCGGACGGGCCGCCAAGATGGGACACCGCCTGACCATCGCCATGCAGTCCTGGCAGGCCACTGTTCGGTGGGCCGGCGGCACGCCGACGAGCCTCGAGCTGACCGCGCCGGTGAACTCGCTCGCAGTGCTCAGCGGGGAGGGGGGCGTCACGCCTCTGGCCGGTCCGGAGAAGGGCGTGGCCCGATCCAACGCGCTGAAGTCGTTGGACGCCAAGAAGTATCCGCAGATCCGGTATGTCGCCGACGATATCGCCACGACGACGGGTGGCTACCGACTCGACGGCACGGTCGAGATTCACGGCACCACCCGTCCCCAGGTAGTTGACGTGAAAGTCGAGGATCGCGGTGATGCGTGGGCGCTGTCGGCCACGGTCGGCATCACCCAGAGCGACTTCGGCGTGAAGCCCTACTCGCTGTTCATGGGTTCGCTCAAGGTGGCCGACGAGGTCACCGTCGGCTTTGCCGCCACGTACCCGAAATAGCTACCGGTGCGGTGTCACCAGTTGATGACGACCGGATCCCCGATGCCCACCTGGTTGAAGTACCAGAGCGCGTTGCTGGGGCTGAGGTTGATGCAGCCGTGGCTCACGTTGGCGTAGCCCTGGGAGCCGACCGACCACGGGGCGGAGTGGACGTAGACGCCGCCCCAGGTGATCCGGACGGCATCGGTCACGTTGAGTTTGTAGCCCTCCGGGTCGCTCAGCGGGATTCCGATGGTGCGGGAGTCCATTACCAGCGCCTTTTGCTTCTCCAGGACGGTGAACGATCCGACCGGCGTCGCGAACCTGGGCTTGCCCATCGAGGCGGGCATCTGCCGCATGATCACGCCGTCGATGCTGACGGTGAAGGTGTGATTGGAGATGCTGCCGACCGCCAGCACGGTTGATCCGGTGCCGAAACTGCGCCGTTGCCCGCCGGCCATCAGGGTGATCCGCGAGTGGGCCGGCCAGAACCGGTCCGGAATCCATTGCACGACATTGTCGCTGCGCCACTCGAAGCGGCCGGTCATCTCGGTCGGCGAGGTGACCTTGATCGTTTGTTCTGCTGCAGGCCGGTCGGTGACCGGCCTGGTGAACGTCACGATGATCGGGTGCGCCACCCCGACGGTCTGTCCGTTGATCGGCTGTACCGATGCCACGGCGTTGGCGGTCACCGACGGGGTGGATGCGGCCGTGCTGATCGGCGCGGCGGCAACCATGGTGACGACCGCGATGCCGGCGGCGGCGAGTGCCCGTCGAACTGCTGTGGCCATATCTTCCTGTGGCTCCCGTCCTGGTCGCGGTCTGCAGCAAAGCCAAGTGTAGATGCTGGCGCTGCGGCGCAGTGCCCTCTCGCACTCATTGACTTACATCAGCCAAACCCCGAACGGCGTTACACCACATGGGCGATAAGGTCGGGGCATGAGCGCACACGGACACAGCCATGACGTCTTGAATGACCTTCGTCCGCAGCACCGTGCCCTACGGCAGGAGATTCCGGACGTCTACCGGGCATTCAACGATCTCAGTGCAGCGGCGCTGACCGATGGCGCGTTGCCCACCAAGGTCAAGGAACTGATGGCGATGACCATCGGTGTGGTGCACGGCTGCGATGGATGCATCGCCTCCCATGCCCGCGGGGCGGCCCGCGCCGGCGCGACCACCGCGGAGGCCGGCGAGGCGATCGGGGTCGCGATCCTCATGCAGGGTGGTCCGGCCACCGTGTACGGGGCGCGGGCCTACGCGGCGTTCTGCGAGTTCGCCGGAGACGAATCCCAAGCCTGAGCCGCCAGGCCCGAACCCGTCAGGCGCGCGGCAGTCCGGCGACCATCGGGGTGTCCACCCCGACCGCGCCGACACCCGTGGCACCACCCGGCGTACCCAGTGGGGCGTCACGGCCCGGCAGCACCTCGGTGAAGAACGCGGTGTTGTCGGCGAGGAACGTGCGCTCACTCTCCGGCAGGTCGTCCTCGTAGAAGATCGCGTCGACCTCGCACAGCAGTCGGCATGCCCCGCAATCGACGCACTCCTCGGCGTTGATGTACATGGTCCGGTCGCCCTCGTAGATGCAGTCGACCGGGCATTCGGCGGCACACGACTTGTGCTTGACGTCCACACATGCGCTGGTGATCACATAGGTCATGGCAGGGACTGTATCTGTGACGCGCCGTATCAGACACGGGTAGAAGGCCCGCCACGCCGAGGACCAAAGTCCCCAATTTCCCGGCGTGAGTGGGACTCAGCGACGCACAGCAGCGGTGACGTCGAGGAAGCCGAAGGTGTCTGACCGGTGATCGGTCACAGTGCGGCACTCCCCGTAGATCTTCAGTACGCCGCGGCCCGGCAGGTCGGGGTGACGGTGATAAATGGCGGTCAGGCCGTCCCTGGCCAGGGTCCGGCCGCCGGGGTGTCGATTGGGCGGCAGTCCCTCCCTCCAGCCCCTGGCCGTCATCGCCCCGGCGATCTCGCGAAAGTAGGCCGGTGTCTCGGTGATGCTGGGGACGTCGAAGGTCAGATAGACCGACCCCTGGTAGGGCGGTCCGTCGTCGCCGCGACAGGACATCAGGAGATAGTTGGCGGTCGGGTCCCCGAGGCGGCCGGCACCGACGAACTGCCGCGCCGGCCCGAGCACTTGTTGTCTGGCTTGTTCGGCGGTCAGCGGAGCGGCCGGCGCCTCGACGGACTCCCCGCGCAGGTCATAGATGCGGTGCACCACCACGAAGGCGAGTCCCAGCGTCAGCGATGTCAGTAGGGTGGCGGCGGTCACGATGATGACCGGCCGGGACCGCAGAACGGTGCTGTTCATCCCCGCCCACGGTACCGGTGCTGCTGGTCAGCGGCCTGCGGTCGGCCGGGTCGTCCGCATTCGCCCTCGGCAAGGCCGGACCGTGGGGGGCGTGCACGAGCGCCCGCGACGCGACTCGAACGCGGCCCGGACGGGGCGGAGTGCCTTTTTGCCGGATTTTCAGGCACAGTTGAGGGTATGGATTCCACACATCCACGCCTCGGTGGCCGCTGGACGCGTTGGCTACCCGGTGCGCTGGCTACGCTGACGCTTCTAGCCGGCCTCGTTGCCGCCCCCGCCGCCGCATCGCCCGAGAACCCGGCGCCGGCCCCCGCGCCGTTGGACCAGTCCGCTCTGCTCAGTCAGGTGGTGCCAGGACTGGTCGATATCAACACATCGCTCAGCTACCAGGGCGCTGTCGGAACCGGTACCGGCATCGTCATCGGTCCCGGTGGGGAGGTACTGACCAACAACCACGTCATCGAAGGTGCGACCGATATCAACGCGGTGAGCCTGGCTAACAGCGTCTCCTATCCGGTGGACGTCATCGGTTTCGACCGCGCCAACGACATCGCCCTGATTCGGCTTCGCGGCGCTGAACTGCCGATGGCCAATCTCGGCACCTCATCGACCGTGGTCGTCGGTGATCCGATCGCCGCCATCGGCAACTCCAACGGGCCGGGGGCCCCGCCCTCCTACGCGCCGGGCACGGTCACCCAATTGGGTGCGTCGGTCCGTGCGTCCGACGAGTCCGGCGGCGGGTCACGGGAGTTGTTCGACCTGATCCGGGTTGCCGCCGACATCCGGCCGGGCGATTCCGGTGGACCCCTGGTCAACAGCGCCGGTCAGGTGGTCGGGGTCACCGTGGCCGCCACCCTGACCTATCGGATGGGCGGGGTGACCGGGGGCGAGGGTTTCGCGATCCCGATCGACCGGGCGATGGCCATCGCCAACCAGATTCGTTCTGGTGTTCCCTCGGACTCGATCCACCTCGGCGACAGCGCCTTCATCGGCGTGGCGATCGCCGATGCGCCGCGGTTCGGCGGACTGCCCGGTGCCATGGTGCGCCAGGTGCTGCCCGACACCCCGGCAAGCCAGATCGGCTTGTTCGGCGGCGATCTGATCACCGCGGTGGATGGAATTCCGGTCGCCTCGGCGGCCGATCTCTCCAACCTGATGGACCGCCGCAGGCCCGGCGACACCGTCACGCTCACCTGGATCGACCGGGCCGGCGCCCCGCGCAGCGCGCCGCTGGTCCTGGCCAAGGGGCCGGTGGGCTGATCGGTATCCGGGCACTGCGCCTGGCCTTCGCCGTCTCCGTCCTGCCGGCCGCCGCCGTCTGGGCTGCGGGATCGGCCCCGGCCCAGGGCGAGGACGCGTTGTACGACCTGGTCGACGCGGCCACCCAGCGATTGCAGACCGCCGACGCCGTCGCCGCCAGCAAATGGATCAACGGCGGTCCGATCACCGATCCGATCCGCGCTCAGCAGGTGCTGACCGCGGTGGCGGCCGACGCGCAATCCACCGGTGTACCAACCGATTACGTGACCGCTCTGTTCACCGATCAGATCAACGCCACCGAGGCCGTCCAGTACAGCCGGTTCTCCGGGTGGAAGCTCGATCCGGCCGCCGCCCCGGAGACGGCACCGGACCTCTCCGCGTCCCGAGCTCAGATCGACGAACTCAACCGCCGCATGATCGGCGAGATCGCCGAACAGTGGCCGGCACTGCAATCCGCCGAATGCGTGGCTCTCCTGGACGGTTCCAAGGCGGCGGTGGCCGCAGCGCGTGGACTCGACCCGCTCTACCGGCAGGCGCTGGACGCCGCCACCCGTTCGTACTGCAATCCCTGATGGGCCGGCAATCCCTGATGGGCCGGCCGGTTCAGCGGGCCAGCCGATCGATCCGGGCCAGCGCGGCCGCGCACACCGGCAGGTAGGCCATCGCCCACCACGGCACCTCGAACCGCACCCGGCACCCGTCGGCGGTTTCGGTGATCTGGTGGCCGGTGGCGGGCACGCCGGCCACCGTCCAGGTCCACCGGTGGCCGGGATCGAACTCGGTGATGGTGAAGGGCAGTCGCACCCCTGCGACGGTCCAGACTGTCCCCCGGGCCCCGGGGCGCAACTGCGAGCCGCCCCCGGCCAGTTCAGCGCGCCGCACCGATGGTCCCCAGTGCGGCCATTCCCGGACGTCGACCAACAGCCGCCACACCGCTGCGGGCGGGGCGCTGATGTGCCGGTCGACGCTTGCGGTGGGCGGTCGCAGTGCTATACCCATGCTCGGAAACGCTACAGACAGGGGTGACGATGACGCGGGTTCATCCGTCGGGGGGCCTGCGCCGCAGCCTTGCCGCGGCGGCCCTCATCCTGATGGCGACGACCGGATGCGCCGGTGCCGACCGCGCCGGCCCGCGGCAGGAGCCGACGCCGGACGACACCCTCGACACCGCCATCACCGGGGCGATGGACACAGCCGACATCCCCGGGGCGATCGTCGGCGTGTGGTCACCGGAGCGCGAGTATGTCAGGGCCTTCGGTATCGCGGACACCACCACCGGCACCCCGATGAAGACCGACTTCTTCCACCGGATCGGCAGCGTCACCAAGACCTTCACCGCCACCGCGGTGCTGCAACTGGCCGGTGACGGCAGGATCGATCTCGACGATCCGATCGGCAGGTATGTCGACGGCGTACCGGGCGGTGAGTCGATCACGGTGCGTCAACTGGCCGGGATGCGCAGCGGTTTGGCGGACTACACCAGGTCCGACGGGTTCCAGGCGGCCGTCGCCGCCAACCCGAGAGCCGACTTCACCCCGCGGCAACTGCTCGACTGGGCGTTCGCCCTTCCTCCGGTGTCGCCGCCGGACGTGCAGGTCGAGTACTGCAACACGAACTACATTCTGTTGGGCCTGCTGGTGGAACAGGTCACCGGCGCATCGTTCGGCGACTACCTGAGCGAGGTCATCTTCGCCCCGCTGGGCATGGCGCACACCAGCTTCCCCTCCGGGACGCAGTTCCCGGAGCCGCATGCCCGCGGCTACACCGAGCCCGTCGACGGGACCGGCCCGCCGGTGGACGCCTCCGGCTGGAGCGCCGGGCTGACCTGGGCGGCCGGTGCGATGATCTCCACCCTCGAGGACATGCGCATCTGGCTGCCGGTGCTGGCATCCGGCTCGTTGCTCAAACCCGAGTTACAGGCTGAGCGGCTGCACACTCGTCCCGAACCCGGCACCCCCACCGACTTCGGCTACGGCCTGGGCGTGTTCAGGGTGGGCGGCTGGATAGGGCACAACGGCAGCGTGCCCGGCTACCAGACGGTGGCCGTCCATCTGCCGGAGCAGCAGACCACGCTGGTCGTGATGATCAACACCGACATCGCAGTGGACGGACGCGGTAACCCCAGCGGGGTCCTTGCCACGGCGATCACCGAGGCGATCACCCCCGGCCACGTGTACCGGATCTAGCCGGCGGGCCTAGGATCGGGAGCCATGGAAGGTTCAGTGACGGTACACATGGCCGCGCCGGCCGACAAGATCTGGAACCTGATCGCCGATGTCCGCAACACCGGCCGATTTTCGCCCGAGGTCTTCGAAGCCGAATGGCTCGACGGGGCCACCGGTCCGGAACTGGGAGCGAAATTCCGCGGCCACGTGCGTCGCAACGAGATCGGCCCGGTGTACTGGACCACCTGCCGCGTCACCGCCTGCGAACCGGGGCGGGAGTTCGGTTTCGCCGTGCTGGGCCCGGGTGACCAGGCGGTCAACAATTGGCACTACCGGCTGACGCCCCGTGGCGACGGAACCGATGTGACGGAGTCGTTCCGGCTCAACTCGTCGCTTCCGGTCCGGGTTTTCTGGATGTTCGCCGGCTATCTGCGTGGCCGCCGCAACGTCCGGGACATGCGCACCACGCTGGAACGCATCAAGAAGGTCGTCGAAGAGGACTGACCGCGATGTCGGGAGCCGGGCTCTACTGTGGAGCCATGGGCATCTCGACACACGTCAACGGCCAGCCACCCCCGCACGTTCCGCTGGCGGACATCAATATGGGTACCCAGGAGTTCTGGGCCCGCGACGACTCCTTCCGCGACGGCGCGTTCGCCACCCTGCGCCGCGAGGCACCGGTCCGGTTCGTCACCGAAATCGAGTTCGAGGGGTTCGAAACCGGTCCGGGCCACTGGGCGCTGATGAAATTCGACGATGTGCACTACGCCAGCCGCCACCCGGAGATCTTCAGCTCCTATCCGAACATCACCATCGCCGACCAGGCGCCCGAGGTGGCCGAGTATTTCGGTTCGATGATCGCCCTCGATGACCCGCGGCACGCCCGGCTGCGCGGCATCGTCCGCAGTGCCTTCACCCCCAGGGTGGTGGCCCGCACCGAGGAGTCCGTCCGCGACCGGGCCCGGCGGCTGGTCACCGACATGATCGCCAACCACCCGGACGGCCACGGCGAATTGGTCACGGAACTGTCCGGGCCGCTGCCACTGCAGGTCATCTGCGACATGATGGGTATCCCGGAGGCCGACCACCAGCAGATATTCCACTGGACCAACATCATCCTCGGCTTCGGCGACCCCGACCTGACCACCGACTTCGAAGAGTTCATGAAGGTGGCCATCGATATCGGCGGCTATGCCACCGCACTGGCCGAGGACCGGCGGGCGAATCCGCGCGACGACCTGACCACCGCTCTGGTGGCCGCCGAGGTTGACGGCGAAAGCCTGACGTCGGCGGAGATCGCATCGTTCTTCATCCTGCTGGCCATCGCCGGCAACGAGACCACCCGCAACGCCATCAGCCACGGTGTGCTGGCCCTGACCCGTTATCCGGAGCAGCGGGCGATCTGGTGGACGGACTTCGACGCCCACGCCCAGACCGCAGTCGAGGAGATCGTGCGCTGGGCCTCGCCGGTGGTCTATATGCGCCGCACCGCCACCCGTGACGTGGAGGTCAATGGGGTGCGAATCGCGAAGGACGACAAGGTGACCTTGTGGTACGCCTCCGCCAACCGCGATGAGGAGAAATTCGACAACCCGTGGCTCTTCGACGTGACACGGACCCCCAACCACCATGTCGGGTTCGGTGGCGGCGGAACGCACTTCTGCCTGGGGGCCAACCTGGCCCGCCGCGAGATCGCGGTGGTGTTCGAGGAACTGCGCAACCGGATTCCCGATATCACCGTGACCGAGGAACCGGCGATGTTGCTGTCCTCCTTCATCCACGGCATCAAGCGGATGCCGGTCAGCTGGACCCCGCCGGTACAGGACTGACATGGCAGCGATCAGGGACCGGCTGCACTGGCTGGCCATGCATGGTGTGGTCCGCACGGCCGCTCGGGTGTCGGCCCGCCGCGGGGATCCGCAGGCCCGCCTGATGACCGACCGGGCGTTGCGTGCCGACCCGACACCGTTCTACGACGAGCTACGTCAGCAGGGGCCGGTGGTACGCGCCCGGGTCAGCTACCTGACCGTCGACCATGCCGTCGCGCATGAACTCCTGCGCTCCGACGACTTCCGGGTGATCTCGATGGGCGCCATTCTCCCAGCCCCGCTGCGTCGGCTGGAACGGCGCACCCGGACCGACACACTGCACCCGATGCTGCCGCCGTCCTTGCTGGCGGTGGAACCGCCCGAGCACACCCGCTACCGCAAGTCGGTGGCCTCGGTGTTCACCAGTCGTCGGGTCGACTCCCTACGCGACCTGGTCGAGGACACCGCGGCCACCCTGCTGGGAGGGTTGGCCGGCGAGCCGGGTGTGGTCGACATCGTCGAAAGGTACTGCGCGCAACTGCCGGTCACGATCATCAGTGAGATCCTCGGGGTGCCGGCCGCGGACCGGCCGAGGATCCTTCAATTCGGCGAACTCGCCGCTCCGAGCCTGGATTTCGGCCTCAGTTGGCCGGAGTATCAACGGGTACAACAGGGCCTGGAGGGCTTCAGCCAATGGCTGGGCACGCACCTGCAACAGCTGCGTGACCACCCGGGCGAGGATCTGTTGAGCCAGTTGATCGAGACGTCCCAGGACGGCATCCGCCTCAACGAGACGGAGTTGCGGGCCATCGCCGGTCTGGTGCTCGCCGCCGGTTTCGAAACGACGGTCAACCTGCTCGGCAACGGCATCACACTGCTGCTCAACCACCCCGACCAGCTTGCAGACCTGCAAGCCGATCCCGCGCTGTGGCCGAACGCCGTCGAGGAGATTCTGCGCTTCGACTCCCCCGTTCAGTTGACCGCCCGGGTGGCGCGCACCCACACCACGGTCGCCGGGACCTCGATCAATGCAGGTGAGGTCGTCGTGATCTTTCTCGCGGCCGCCAACCGGGATCCGGCGGTATTCGATGACCCGCACCGTTTCGACATCCGCCGACCCAACGCCGGCCGGCACCTGGCTTTCTCCGGTGGTAGGCATTTCTGCCTGGGCGCCGCGCTGGCCCGAGCCGAGGGCGAAGCCGGTCTGCGCCGCTTCTTCACCCACTATCCCGACGCGCAACTTGCCGGCGCGGGGTGTCGCCGCGACACCCGGGTGCTGCGGGGCTGGGCGGAACTGCCGGTGCGGCTGGGCTCCGCGGTCCGCGTCGCCGGCTAGCACCGAGGTGTGGCGGGTTCGTTGACACCCGCCCCGCGGAA
>LFFF01000063.1 GCA_001510415.1 Actinobacteria bacterium casp-actino6
ATGCCCGAGGACGCCCCGGTGATCAGCACCCGCTTGCCGCGCAGGGTGATTCGGGTCGTGCTGGGCAGCCGGCGCGGCGGGCGCAGCCCGGCCATCGCGATCGCTTCGGTCAACCGGCGGCGCAGGGGGTTCACGGTTTCCGAGTCTATGGAGGTAGGCGAGAGCCCCGCCGGTGGGCACCGCTCAGAGCGGCATCCCCGCCCCGCTCAGGCCGTCGCGCAGGCCGGTAGGCCGCTGTGCGATGGGCAGCGGATCCACCAGGACGAAGCCGCAGCCCACCTCCCGGGCCGCACCGTCGTTCTCGTCACTGTCGCCCACCATGACGGCGTCGGCGGCATCGACCCCGAGCCGGTCCAGCGCGATCTCGAAGATCTGCCGGTCGGGTTTGGCCACACCGGCCTCGAACGACAGCACCACCGCGTCGGTGTGCGCTCCGGCCGGTGCGAGCACGGTGCGGATATCCCAGGCGATGTTGGACACCACCGCCGTCCGGATTCCCCTGTCTCGCAGGTCATTCAGAACCGACACGGTATCCGGGTACAGCGTCCACTCGGCGGGGTCGATACATCTGCGGTACAGCGACTCGGCGTAGACGTCGGCCAAACCCGCCTCGGTCAGCACATGCAGATAGGCCTCCCGGTGCTTCCGGGCGTCGAGGTCGCGGTGCGCCCAGGCGTGGTGGGCCACGCTCGCGGTGGGATGGGTCATCCGATCCATCACCTCGGCCCGCCCGGCGGCGTCCAGGCCCATGCCGGTGAACCAGCCGTCATGCTCCTCGAGGCGGGCCAGTGTGCCGGAGAAGTCGAACAGCACCGCCTTCATCCGACGGCCCGGCCGGCCTCGGCCCAGAACCGGGCCCGGACGGCCTTCTTGTCCGGCTTGCCCAGTGCCGTCACCGGAACCGAGTCCACCACGATCACCTGCTTGGGCGACTGCACCGAGCCCTTGCGCTCCTTGACGGCCTCCTGGATCTCGCGGGTCAGTACCGCGACCGACTCGGGGTCGGACGGCTGATCGGGTCGCAGCACGACCACCGCCGTGACCGCCTCGCCCCACTTCTCGTCGGGCGTGCCGATCACACACACCTGTGCGACGGCCGGATGCTCGGCGACGACATCCTCCACCTCGCGGGGGAACACATTGAATCCGCCGGTGACGATCATGTCCTTGACCCGGTCGACGATGAACCAGAAGCCGTCGTCGTCCTCCCGGGCCATGTCCCCGGTGCGCAGCCAGCCCCCGGTGAAGGTCTTGGCGGTCTCCTCCGGCAAGTTCCAGTACCCGCCGCTGAGCAGCGGCCCGGATACGCAGATCTCCCCGACCTCGCCCGGGGCGACCGGATGGCCGTCGGGGTCCAGCAGTGCGGTCCGGGAGAACAGCGTCGGCCGCCCGCACGAGGTCAGCCGCTTCTCGTCGTGGTCACCCTTGGCCAGGTAGGTGATCACCATCGGGGCCTCGGACTGGCCGTAGTACTGCGCGAAGATCGGGCCGAACCGCCGGATCGCCTCGGCCAGTCGCACCGGGTTCATCGCCGAGGCGCCGTAGTAGACCGTTTCCAGCGACGACAGGTCCCGGGTGTGCGAGTCTGGGTGGTCCATCAGCGCGTAGATCATCGACGGCACCAGCATGGTCGCGGTGATGCGGCGCTCCTCGATGACCCGAAGCACCTCAGCCGGATCGAATTTCGGCAGCACGATCATCTCGCCGCCCTTGACGGCCACCGGTACGAAGAACGCCGCCCCGGCATGCGACAGCGGAGTGCACATCAGGAACCGCGGCCGCTGCGGCCACTCCCACTCGGCGAGTTGGCTCGTCGTCATCGTCAGGATCGAGCCCACGGTGCCCATCACCCCCTTGGGCTTGCCGGTGGTGCCGCCGGTGTAGGTCAGTCCGCCGATATGGTCGGGGGCCAGGTCGGCCGCCGCCAGCGGTCCCGGCGGATGCGCGGCCGCCTCGGCGATCAGGTCCACCCCCACCTCGGCCAGTTCGGCCGGCACCGGGCCCAGCGTCAGCACCCGCCGCAGCGACGGCACCTTCGCCAGCAGCCCCACCGCCCGTTCGACGAACATCGGGTTCGGGTCGATGATCAACGCGGTCGCCCCGGCGTTGGCGAGCACATAGGCATGGTCGTCGAGCGAACCCAGCGGGTGCAGGGCGGTGCGCCGGTAACCCTGGGTCTGGCCGGCGGCGATGATCATCAGCACTTCCGGGCGGTTGAGCGACAGCAGCCCGACCGTCGCGTCGGTGCCCGCGCCGAGAGCCTCGAAGGCCTGGATGTACTGGCTGACCCGCTCGGCCAACTCCCCGCCGGTCAGTGTGGTGTCGCCGAGGAACAGCAGCGGCCGGTCCCGATTGCGTTTGAGCGCACCGACGAGCAGGTGGCCGGTGTGGATCGGGTGGCGCAGCAGGTCAACCTCACTCATGGGTTCCACAGTAGGGCTAGCATCAGCCGGATGACGGAGCAACCGCACGTCACCGGCCGGGCGGCCACCATGACCACCGTCGCCATGGGCCTGGGCTACAGCATCACCGCCGCCGATCCCACCACCTTGTCGGCCAACCTCGCCGAGGTCCGGCGCGGGCTCGAATTCACCCCTGCCACAGCCAGTTTCCTGGCCAGCCTGTGCACCTTGACGCTGGCCGCCGCGGTGCTCGGCGCCGGCGCACTCGGTGACCTGCACGGGATGAAGCGGATGTTCGTCATGGGCATCTACGGGTCGATCGGCTTCGGTGTGCTCGGCGCGCTGGCCCCGCATGTCAGCGTCCTCATCGTGGCCCGCGCCGGCCTGGGCGTGGCCTTCGCCTTCCTGCTCGGGCTCTCGCTGGCCATCGTCAACGCCGTCTTCCCGCCGGGCCGCCGCGCCGGTGCCATCGCCGGCTACCTCGGGGCGGGCCATGCGCTGGCGGTGTTCCAGCCCGCACTGGGTGGTTGGCTGGCCGGCCACTTCGGCTGGCGGGCCTGCCTGCTGGTCACTCCGGCGCTGGCCGTGCTGACCCTGGTCATCACGCTGCGCTATGTGCCGGAAACCGCGAGGGACCAACGCAAACTCGACATCCCAGGCATCCTGCTGGTCGCCGCGGCGATGATCACTGTCATCTATGGCCTGACCGAACTGCAGGGCGGGTTCAACGTCGGGGCGGTGGCGCTGATCGGGGTCGGGCTGGCCCTGGGAGTGGCCTTCGTGCTGTGGGAGATGCGTACCGACGCCCCCGCCCTGGATATGCGGATCTTCCGGTCCGGGCGGTTCAACGCCGCGCTGACCGCCGGGGCCACCTTCAACTTCCTCGGCGGCGGCGGCACCATCCTGTTCGCCTACTACCTGGTGACCATCCGCGGTAAGTCACCGGAGGTGCTCGGCCTGCTGCTGATCCCGGCCATGCTGATCGCGTCGGCGGCGGCGGTCGCGGCCGGGCGGGCCGTCGCCCGCTTCGGCGAACGGGCCGTGCTGGTGGCCGGACTGGCGATCCTGCTCGTCAGCATGCTGATGCTGGTGGTCCTCGACGCCCAGACCCCGGTCGCGGTGCTCGGCATCGCGGTTGCGCTCAACGCGATCGGCGGAGCCGTGGTGCAGACCCCGCAGTCGACGATCATGATGTCCAGCGCCCCGCCGGAACTCGGCGGCGTGGTCTCGGCGGTCAAGCCGGCCGTCGGGCAGGCCGCCTACTCGCTGGGCCCGGCCTTGTTCGCACTCGTCGGCACCACGCTGTTCCTGCAGGACGCCCGCCGCAAACTCGACGGTTCCGGTATCACCGAGGAACAGGCCCGCGAGGCGCTGCGGGTGGCCCACGGTGGCGCGCCGAACTCCGCGGCCGGCGGTGAGCTTCTCGACCCCGAGCAGGCCCGGTGGGTGGTCTCGGAGAACACCGAGAGCTGGCTGGGCGCCATCCACGACCTGAGCCTGATCATGGCGGTGGTGCCGGCGGTGGCGATCGTCGCGGCCTGGGTGCTGCTGCGGCCGCAGAGGGACACGTCAATGCCCGATACAGCTGGTCGGAGGTGAGAACATCCGGTTGATGTGTTCGGCCGCGTTCACCTGAGCCGCCCGGGTTAATGGGGACAGCATGTTGGGGGTCGGGCCGGGGACGACCGAGGTGACGCAGGTGGGGTTCTTGCCGGCGGTGACCACCGCTTGGGCCGGGGATCCCAGGGCGATCCCGCTGGCCATCAGGCCGGCGGTGATTACCGGTCCGGCCAGTGCGGTGATGATGCGGCGGGTGATGGTGTTCATGTCGGATCCTCTCGTCGGGGCCTGCTGTCGGGCCTGGTGTGTCGGTCGTCACATCAGCGTGCGGTGTGGCCCACCCCACATCCGTCCTCCGGGCGGACTGTTGTGCGGATGACTCCGCCGTCCACCGATTGGGGGAATTCGGTCGATCCGGACCATCCCGGGTGGCACCCTGTGCGGTATGGAGCAACCCCCGCAACCACGCTTCCTCGACGACCGGCTGGCCTACTGGGCGCATGCCAAACCCGACGAGGTGGCGATCGCCTTCCTGGACCGCACCTTCACCTGGGCGCAATTCAACGACCGGGTCCGCCGATTGGCCGGTGCGCTGGCCGAGCGCGGTGTCGGTCGCGGTGACGTGATCGGCTTCCTGGACAAGAACCATCCGGCGTGTATCGAGACCACCCTGGCCGCCGCCTCGCTGGGGGCCGCCACCGCGATCGTCAACTTCCGGCTGGCCGCCAGCGAGATGGATTACGTCCTCAACGACTCCGGCGCCAGGCTGTTGATCGTCGGCGCCGAACTCAAGGACGGTATCGACAAGATCCGCGACCAGTTGCCGGGCGTCGAGCACGTCATCGAGGTCACCCCGCAGGGCGGTGCCGGTGACGAGTACGAACAGATGCTGGCCGCCGCCACCCCGCGCGGGCGTGGCGAGGACGTCAGCCCCGACGACGTCTGCGTGATCATGTACTCCTCCGGCACCACCGGAAACCCCAAGGGGGTTCGGTTGAGCCAGGCCGCCCTGCTCGCCCACACCATGAACGCCGCGACCTTCGACTTCGAGCCGGACGACAAGGTGATGGTGTCGATGCCGCTGTTCCACGTCGGCGGAACGTCCTTCGCGCAGTTCCCCATCCACCACGGTGTGCCCAGCCTGATGACCCGTGAGGTGGACGGGGTGTCGATGGCCGGGGCGCTGCTGGCCGGTGCCACCCGCACCTTCCTGGTGCCCGCGGTGCTCGGCAAGGTGATGGAGATGGGCCCGGACGCCACCGCCCTGTTCAAGCGGTTGCGCACCTTCGTCTACGGCGCCTCCCCGATGCCGCCGGCGCTGCTGGCCAAGGCCCTGGAGGAATTCCCCGACACCGAATTCGTCCAGGTGTACGGACTGACCGAGGTGTGCGGCGCGGTCACCCAACTCTCCCCGGAGGCGCACCGCGACGCCGCCCACCCGGAGCGGCTCACCAGCGCGGGCCAGCCGGCCGACGAGGTCGAGGTCAAGGTGGTCAACCCGGACACCCTTGAGGAGGTGCCGCTCGGCCAGCCCGGCGAATTGTGGTTCCGTACACCGCAGTTGATGCAGGGCTACCACAACAAGCCGGAGGCCACCGCCGAGGTGATCACCGCCGACGGCTGGTTCCGCACCGGCGATATCGGCCGGGTCGACGACGGCGGCTTCATCTTCGTCGAGGACCGGCTCAAGGACATGATCATCTCCGGTGGGGAGAACATCTACTCCGTCGAGGTCGAGCGGGCGCTCACCGACCACCCAGCGGTGCTCGACGCCGCCGTGTTCGGCATCCCCGACGACAAGTGGGGTGAGTCGGTCAAGGCCGTCGTCGAACTATCCGCCGGGCAGCAGACCTCAGCGGAGGAACTCGTTGCCTGGTGCCGGGAGAAACTGGCGCACTACAAATGCCCGCGCAGCGTCGAGATCATGGCGGAACTGCCGCGCAACCCCACCGGCAAGCTGCTCAAGAAGGATCTGCGTAAGCCGTACTGGGAGAACCGCGACCGCGCGATCTAGTCCTGATGCGTGTCGAGGATCTGCTGGAGCGTCTGCACGTCGTCGCTCTGCCGATGCGGGTGCGCTTCCGGGGGATCACCGTGCGTGAGGTCGCTCTCATCGACGGCCCGGCCGGCTGGGGTGAATTCGGTGCCTTCACCGAGTATGAGCCGGCCGAAGCCGCGCACTGGCTGGCCGCGGGCATCGAATCCGCCTACCGGCCAAGGCCGGCGGCGCTGCGCAGCAGCATCCCGGTCAACGCCACGGTGCCGGCCGTGGCACCCGGGCAGGTGCCCGGTGTGCTGGCCCGGTTCCCCGGTGCGAGCACGGCCAAGGTGAAGGTCGCCGAGCCCGGGCAGACCCTGGCCGAGGACGTCGCCCGGGTGAACGCGGTACGGGCGTCGGTGCCCCGGGTGCGGGTGGACGCCAACGGCGGCTGGAGCGTCGACGAGGCGGTGACCGCGGCCCGGGCGCTTACCGCCGACGGGCCGGTGGAATACCTGGAGCAGCCCTGTCGCACGGTGGCCGAACTGGCGCAGGTGCGGCGACTGGTGGACGTCCCGGTGGCCGCCGACGAGAGCATCCGCCGGGCCGCCGACCCACTGGCCGTGGTGCGGGCCGGGGCCGCCGATATCGCAGTGCTCAAGGTCGCCCCACTCGGCGGGATCACCGCACTGCTCGATATCGCCGCGGCGATCGACATCCCGGTGGTGATCTCCAGCGCGCTGGACTCCGCGGTCGGCATCGCCGCCGGCCTGGCCGCAGCGGCCGCGCTGCCCCACCTGGAGCATGCCTGCGGCCTGGGCACCGGCGGGCTGTTCGTCACCGATGTTGCCGACCTGACCCCGGTGGACGGCCACCTGCCGGTGGTCGACATCGTCCCCGACCCGGCCCGGCTGGCCGAGATGGCCGCCTCGCCGGCCCGGCGGGACTTCTGGATCGCCCGGGTGCGGGAGTGCTTCCCGCTTCTCTGACACACTGGTGGTCATGGCTGAGATCACCCTGGGCGGAAAGCCCGTACACACCGTCGGAGAACTGCCCGCAGTCGCCACCGCGGCCCCGTCGTTCTCCCTGACCGACCCCGACCTCGGGACCGTCACCAGCGACGAGTACCGCGGAAAGGTGCTGGTGCTCAACATCTTCCCCTCGGTCGACACCCCGGTATGCGCCAACAGCGTCCGGAAGTTCAACGAGCGGGCCGCCGAGGGCGGGGTGTCGGTGCTGTGCGTCTCCAAGGACCTGCCGTTCGCGCTGGCGAGGTTCTGCGGGGCGGAGGGTATCGAGAACGTGAAGTCGGCCTCGGCCTTCCGCAGCGGCTTCGGCGAGGATTACGGCCTTACGCTCGCCGACGGCCGGATGGCCGGACTGCTGGGGCGTGCGGTGGTGGTGGTCGGGGCCGACGGCGCCGTCACCTACACCGAACTGGTACCCGAGATCGCCGACGAGCCCGACTACGACGCCGCACTGGCCGCCGCCCGGGCCGCCGCAGGCTAGGCGGGTGACCACCCTCGCCTACAACGACAGCGGGGCCGGGGATCCGGTGCTGTTCATCGCGGGTACCGGCGGGGCGGGCCGCACCTGGCATATCCACCAGGTGCCGGCGTTCCTGGCGGCCGGCTATCGCTGCATCACCTTCGACAACCGCGGGATCGGCGAGACCGAGAACGCCGACGGGTTCTCCACCCGGCAGATGGTCGCCGACACCGTCGAACTGATCGAGAAGGCGGTCGGCGGTCCGGCCCGCATCGTGGCCATGTCGATGGGTGCGTTCATCGCCCAGGAACTGATGCTGTCCCGCCCGGACCTGGTCACCCAGGCGGTGTTGATGGGCACCCGCGGTCGGCTCGATGCCACCCGCAAGGCCTTCCGCGCCGCCGATCTGGCGCTGGCCGACTCCGGTGCCGAACTCCCGGCGGCGTATGCGGCCAAGGTCCGGGTGCTGGAGAACTTCTCGCCGCGGACCATCAACGACGAGAAGGCGATCGGGGAGTGGCTGGAGATGTTCACCGTCTTCCCGCTCAAGCGAACCCCGGGCTGGCGGGCCCAACTGACCGTGGTGCCGACGGAGAACCGGCTGCCCGCCTATCGGGCCGTCCCCACCGAGGCGCTGGTGATCGGCTTCGCCGATGATGTGATCACCCCGCCCGCGCTGGGCCGGGAGGTGGGCGAGGCCCTGCCGAGAGGCCGTTACGTGCAGATCGCCAACGCGGGGCACCTCGGTTTCCTGGAGCGGCCGGATGCGGTGAACGCGACGATGCTGGACTTCTTCGCCGGACGGCTCATCTAGCCGGTGTGACACCCTGTAGGGGTGGCTAATCCCTCGACGGCTCAGGCGCGGGTCGTCGTCGACGAACTCGTTCGCGGCGGCGTTCGTGACGTGGTGCTCTGCCCCGGCAGCCGCAACGCCCCGCTGGCCTTCGCGCTGGCCGACGCCGACCGGGCCGGCCGGATTCGGCTGCACGTCCGCATCGACGAGCGCACCGCCGGTTTCCTGGCCGTCGGCTTGGCGGCCGGAAGCGGCCGGCCGGTGCCGATCGCGATGACCTCGGGCACCGCGGTGGCCAACCTGGGCCCAGCGGTGGTGGAAGCCAACTACGCCCGGATCCCGCTGATCGTGCTGTCCGCCAACCGGCCCTATGAGCTGCTCGGTACCGGCGCCAACCAGACGATGGAACAGCTGGGCTACTTCGGGTCGCAGGTACGCGCCGCGGTCAGCCTGGGTCTTTCCGAGGGCGGCCCGGACCGGCTCGAGGCGCTCAACGCCCAGTGGCGTTCGGCGACCTGCCGGGTGCTGGCCGCGGCCACCGGCGCCCGCACCGCCAACGCGGGCCCGGTGCAGTTCGATATTCCGCTGCGCGAACCGCTTGTACCGGAACCGGATTCGGACCCCGACGATTTCCCGGCCGGGCGGCCGGACGGCAGACCCTGGACCTACAGCCCGGTGGTGGCATTCGACCAGCCACTTGCCATCGACCTCACCGAGGACACCGTCGTCATCGCCGGCCACGGCGCCGGTGTGCATCCGAATCTGGCGCACCTGCCGACCGTCGCCGAGCCGACCGCACCGCACGCGGTGACCCCATTGCACCCGCTGGCGCTGTCGGCGCTGCGGCCCCGGCAGGTCATCATGGTCGGCCGGCCCACCCTGCACCGGCCGGTCTCGGCGCTGCTGGCCGATCCCGAGGTCCCGGTGTACGCGCTGACCACCGGCCCGCGCTGGCCGGACGTCTCGGGCAACTCGGCGGCCACCGGAACCCGTGCCGAAACCTTCGGCACCCCGGACCCGAACTGGCTGCGGCGCTGTGCGCAGGCCAACCGCGACACCCTGGCCGTGGTCCGTGAACAGTTGGCCGCCCACCCGCTGACCACCGGCCTGCACGTGGCTGCCGCGGTCGCCGCCGCCGTCCGCCCGGGTGACCAACTGGTGCTCGGCGCCTCCAACCCGGTCCGCGACGCCGCCCTGGTCGGCCTGGACACCGACGGCATCCTGGTGCGGTCCAACCGCGGGGTGGCCGGTATCGACGGGACGGTGTCGACGGCGATCGGCGCCGCCCTGGGGCATGACCGCAGCCGCCCGTCCGGCGACACCGGGCAGCGTAGGACCATTGCGCTGCTCGGCGACCTGACGTTCGTGCACGACGCCTCCGGTCTGCTGATCGGGCCCACCGAACCGACGCCGCGCGATCTCACCATCGTGGTGTCCAACGACAACGGCGGCGGCATCTTCGAACTGCTCGAACAGGGCGATCCACGGTTCGCCGACGTGGCATCCCGGATCTTCGGCACCCCGCACGATGTCGACGTCGGCGCGCTGTGCCGGGCCTACCACGTCGACTCCCGTCAGATCGAGGTCGATCAACTGGGCCCGAGCCTGGCCGAACCCCACGAGGGGATGCGGGTGCTGGAGGTCAAGGCCGACCGCTCGTCGCTGCGGCAGTTACATGCCGACATCCGGGCGGCCGTGCAAACGGCACTATGACGTTGGTCACTGCGCTTCCACCGCTGCGGGCGGTGATCCGGTCGGCTCTGCCCATTCGCGATCCCGGTGTGACGGACACCATTGAACGGAAACTGTTGCGTTGGGCCAAGATCACCGTCTGGATCGTCATCGCAGTGGTGACTCTGCAGTCGATTCTGTTGGTCGCCGGGGCCTGGCGCAACGACCGTCAGATCGAGGGGAACCGAGGGGTGGCCGAGGCCGAGGTGCTCTCCGCGGGGCCGCGCCGTTCGACCATCGAGTTCGTCACACCCGACCGGGTCACCTACCGCCCGGAACTCGGCGTGCTGTACCCGTCGGAGTTGGCGACCGGTATGCGGATCTACGTCGAATACGACCGCAGCGACCCGAATCTTGTTCGCGTGCAAAATCGTAACGCGAGCCTGGCGATCGTCCCGGCCGGCTCTGTTGCCGTGGTGGGGTGGCTTATCGGCGCCGCGGTGCTCACCGTCCTGGTGCGGCGCGAGCAAATGCTGCCCGCCGAGATACCTGCTTGAAACACAGAATTCACCAGTGATTTCGCGAACTGGACTTTCCCGCCGACGTTAGCCGTGGGCACAATATGGGTATTGGTTCGGGGAACAAAAAGACAATCGGCTCAAGTGCTTTCGCACCTAGGCATGACAGACGGAGGAGGGCCTGCTCTGATGGGTGACGCTGTATTCCACCAGGACCTGCACCGATTCGCCGTTGAACTGCGGCAACTGGCCTACACCATGCCGGCCGGTCATGAGGACCGGTTGATCCACCTCGCCGAACGGATGGCCGCGCACTCCCGGCAGCATCTGGAACGCGGGTCGCTCGGCGCTTGATAGCGTCAGGCGGGTGAGCCGCGCATCGCTGGACAAAGACCCCCGTGATGTGGCGTCGATGTTCGACGGCGTGGCCCGGCGCTACGACATCACCAACACCGTGCTCTCGGGCGGCCAGGACCGGTACTGGCGTCGGGCCACCCGTGCGGCACTGGACGTCAAGCCCGGCGATGCGGTACTGGACCTGGCAGCCGGAACCGCGGTCTCGACGGTCGAACTGGCCAAGTCCGGAGCCTGGTGTGTGGCTGCGGACTTCTCGGTGGGCATGTTGCGGGCCGGTGCCGGGCGACCGGTACCCAAGGTCGGCGCCGATGCCACCCGACTGCCGTTCGGCGACGACAGCTTCGATGCGGTGACCATCAGCTTCGGTCTGCGCAACGTCGTCGACACGGCCGCCGGCCTGCGCGAAATGGCGCGGGTCACCCGGCCCGGCGGGCGGCTGGTGGTGTGCGAGTTCTCCACGCCGACGGTGCCGGTGTTCGCCGGCGTCTACAAGGAGTACCTGATGCGGGCGCTGCCCCGGGTGGCCCAGGCGGTGTCCAGCAACCCGGAGGCCTACGTCTACCTGGCCGAGTCCATCCGGGCCTGGCCGGACCAGCAGGCCCTGGCCCGCCGGATCGAGCAGGCCGGCTGGAGCGGGGTGCGCTGGCGCAATCTCACCGGCGGCATCGTCGCCGTGCACGTGGCCGTCAAGCCCTGAGCATGTCGGCGCGGAGACCGGCGCTGGCCACGGTGCGCTGACCGCGGAAAACCGCACCGACGTGGCGTCAGCTGAAAGGTTTGCGGCGGTCCGCCAGCCGTGACCCGGCCCCGGCCAGCCGCCACATCCGCGCCACCAGGTCGGTGTCGGCATCGGTCACCAGATTTCCCATCACCCGCACGGCGAGGTCCATGATCCGGGCGGACCTCATCGCCAGCGGCCCGGTCGTCGGCAGGAACCGCGGCATGGTCAGCAGCAGGCCCAGTCGGCGGGCCACCGAGAAGCCGCGGCCGTAGTGCGACTGAAGCAGCGCCGGCCACGCGGCGGGCAGATCCCCGGTGCCCAGCATCTCCGCCGCCAGCCGCCCGGTCTCCAGGCCGTAGTCGATACCCTCGCCGTTGAGCGGGTTCACGCAGGCCGCGGCGTCGCCGACCAGCATCCAGTTCGGCCCGGCCACCCCGGATACCGCGCCGCCCATCGGCAGCAGCGCCGAGGACACCGCCCGCGGCGGCCCGTCGAAGCCCCACTGCTGACTTTTCAGTGACGCGTAGTGCGTGAGAAGGGGGCGCAGTGCCACCTCGGCGGGGCGCCTGGCGGTGGCCAACGCCCCCACGCCGAGGTTCACCTCGCCGTTGCCCAGCGGGAAGATCCAGCCGTAGCCCGGCAGTACCTTGCCTTCGGTGGATCGTAACTCCAGGTCCGAGGAGATCCACGGTTCGTCGGCCCGCGGTGAACGCAGGTACGCCCGGGCGGCCACCCCGTAGACGGTCTGCTGATGCCACTGCCGGCCGAGCACCCGGCCCAGCGTCGAGCGTGCCCCGTCGGCGACGATGAGATGCCGGCAGGACACCCGCCGGCCGTCGGCCAGAACTACCTCGGCAACCCGGCCGGCGGAATCCCGGGAGACGTCAACGGCTTTGCAGCCCAACAGCATCGAGGCACCGGACTCCTCGGCGGTCTTGCGAACCCGGTCGTCCAACTCGGTGCGCGGCACCGCTGAACTCCATTTCGGAAAGGATTGCCCCGGCCACCGCACCTGCACCGAGGACCCGAACCCGGCCATCCGCAGACCGTGGTGGCGGACCCGGCCGTCGAGCCAATCGGCCAGTCCGAGTTGGTGTAGCTCCTCGACCGCCCGCGGGGTCAGGCCGTCCCCACAGGCCTTGTCGCGCGGGAATTCGGCGGCGTCGACCACCACTACCTCGCGCCCGGTGCGGGCCGCCCAAGCGGCGGCCGCCGAGCCCGCCGGCCCGGCTCCTACGACGATGACCTCAGCTGACAACGATTGCACGCCTCCCAGTATGTTGGCAGGGTGAATACACCGGCGAGTGTGGTGGCGGGAGTGGACTTCGGCGACCCGAATTTCGCCCAGCGCGTCCGCGACGGTGTCGGCCGCGTCGAGGAGTGCATCTCCTCGGAACTGCGGGGCGCCGACGACCTGATGACCGAGGCCGTTCTGCACCTGTTCGAGGCGGGAGGCAAACGGTTCCGCCCGCTGTTCACCGTGCTGTCCGCCCACGTCGGCCCCGACCCGGACAATTGGGAGGTGACCGTCGCCGGCGCGGTGATCGAGCTGGTGCACCTGGCCACGCTGTACCACGACGATGTGATGGACGAGGCCCAGATGCGCCGCGGCGCCCCATCGGCGAACGCCCGCTGGGGCAACAACATCGCGATCCTGGCCGGGGACTATCTGTTCGCCACGGCCTCGCGGCTGGTCTCGCGGCTGGGCCCGGACGCCGTCCGGATCGTGGCCGAGACGTTCGCCCAGTTGGTCACCGGCCAGATGCGCGAGACCAAGGGCACCCCCGACTCCCATGACGCCGTCTCGCACTACCTGAAGGTGGTGTCGGAGAAGACGGCCTGTCTGATCGCCGCGGCGGGCCGGTTCGGCGGCACCTACTCGGGGGCCACCGATGACCAGACCGAGCGGCTGGGCCGAATCGGCGGGATCGTCGGCACCGTCTTCCAGATCTCCGACGACATCATCGATATCGCGAGCGATCCCGACGAGTCGGGAAAACTGCCCGGCACCGACCTGCGCGAGGGCGTGCACACCCTGCCGGTGCTGTACGCGCTGCGGGAGACCGGTCCGGACGCCGACCGGCTGCGCGAACTGCTCACCGGCCCGGTGACCGACGATGCCGACGTGGCCGAGGCGCTGGCGCTGCTACGCGCCTCCGGCGGGATCACGGCAGCCAAGGACACCGTGGCGCAATACGCCGCGCAGGCCCGCGCCGAATTGTCCGGGCTGCCCGATGTGCCGGGTACCCGGGCATTGGCTTCGCTGGTGGACTACACGGTTAACCGGCACGGCTAATCCGATCCGGAACTCCCACGCGCCGCTCAGGCGTTACTCTGCCGGAGAACCGTCCACAGGAGGACCTTGATGACCTGGCATCCCACCGCCAACCGGATGAAGACATTCGTGCTGCTCGTCGGCATGTCGGCGCTGATCGTGTTCATCGGCGGACTGTTCCAGAACCGCTCGGTGCTGTGGTTGTCGGTCCTGATGGCGGTCGGAATGAACATCTACGTCTACTTCAACAGCGACAAACTGGCGCTGAAGGCGATGAAGGCCCAGCCGATCACCGAGGTGCAGGCCCCGGAGATCCACCGGATCGTGCGGGAACTCGCGACGACGGCGCACCAGCCGATGCCGCGGCTCTACATCAGCGACACGGCCAACCCCAATGCGTTTGCCACCGGCCGAAATCCGCGGAACGCCGCGGTGTGCTGCACTACCGGGATCCTGAACATCCTCGATGAGCGGGAACTGCGCGCGGTGCTCGGCCATGAGCTGTCCCATGTCTACAACCGCGACATCCTGATCTCGTGCGTGGCGGGCGCGATGGCCTCGGTGGTCACCGGTCTGGCCCAGATGGCGATGTTCACCGGTATGCGCGGCGGCCGCCAAGGCGGAGTGAATCCGCTTGCGATGCTGCTGGTTTCGATGCTGGCCCCGATGGCTGCGACGGTGATCAGGATGGCGGTGTCGCGGTCCCGCGAATACCAGGCCGATGAGTCCGGAGCCGAGTTGTCCGGTGATCCGCTGGCCCTGGCCTCGGCGTTGCGCAAGATCAGCGGCGGTGTGGAGCAGGCCCCGCTGCCGCCGTCGCCGAAGATCGCCGACCAGGCGCACCTGATGATCGCCAGCCCGTTCCGTTCCGGGGAGCGGATGGGCAAGCTGTTCTCGACGCATCCGCCGATTGAGGACCGGATCGCCCGGTTGGAGAAGATGGCCGGGCATTAGGCCCGGCGGGGCGTTATGACGCCGGCTTCTCGGACGCCGGCTTCTCGGACGCCGGCTTCTCCGACGCGCCGGCGCCGATGGCCTTGCCCACCTTGTCGACGGCGTCGTTGACCGCCTCGGCGACTGAGTCCAGGGCGTCCCTGACCGAGTCGATGCCGGACAGGTC
>LFFF01000064.1 GCA_001510415.1 Actinobacteria bacterium casp-actino6
TGGCGGTGATCGGTCCCTCTGGGGCCGATCACCGCCGATGCTACGGGTTCAATTGCTACGGATGCGTTACTCGCTGGTGCGGTAGAGCTCCGCGACCTCAAGGTTGCAGCAGCCGCTGTAGTGCATCCCCTTCAGATCCGAGCGGTAGGCCAGGATCAGGTTTGGGTTCGCCAGCGGGAGCAGGTATGCATCCGCGATCATCAGCCGGCCCAGCTCGTCATAGAGCTTGGCGCGCTCTTCCGTGTCAGCCGTCAACAGAGCCCGGTTGTACAGGTCCTGCTGATCTGCGCTGACGATCGGACCCTGCGTGCCACCGGCCCGAGCGGACCAGCGCGAGCCCTCGATCATTGCGAAGTACTGCGGGTACTGCACCGTGTCCGGGTGGTCCGGTGCGTAGTAAATCGCCGTGAACGGCACCTTGTTCGCCGACAGGTCCGGGAAGATCACCGCGGCTTCCAGCGGCTGCAGGTTCAGCTTCACGTTGATTTCAGCCAGGTCCGCCTGGACCTTCTGCATCATCAGGTTGAAGTCGACGCCGTAGACGTTCGTGTTCCAGTACGGGGCGTCCAGCTCAAAGCCGTCCGGGTACCCGCCGTCCGCCAGCAGCTTGCGGGCCTTTTCCAGGTCCCGTACCGGCAGCGGCAGGTCCGCCGTGCCAAGGAATCCGTTCGGGATCGCCGTCGCCTGCTTGCGGCCGTTGCCGCCCAGCAGCACGTCCAGCATCCCGTCGTAGTCGATCGCCGCCTGGATCGCCTGGCGGACGTTCTGGTTGAGGTCCAGCTCCGACCCCTTCGCGCCCTCGGTGCCGACCACGAAGCCGACGTACACGAAGTTGAACGAAGGAACCGACTCGGCGACTACCGTGTCGCCGGACATGCCGCTCGCGGTGTCCGGGTCGATCTGCATCGCGATGTCAACGTCGCCCGCTTCCAGGAGCTGCCGCTGCGTCACCGCGTCGGCCACTTCTTGGATGATCACCGTCTTGATCGCCGGCGTCGTGCCCGGTCCCCAGTAGTTCTCGTTCCGCACGAGGCGGATCGAGTCTCCCTCGGTGTAGGACTCCAGTACGTACGGGCCGCTGCCCGCCGAGTTCGCCAGGAACCACTGCTGCGCCGCGTCAGCGGTCTCGGCGTCATCGCCACCCGCGGCGCCGTTCGCCTCGGCCATCGCCTTATTCACGATCGCCGTGTAGGGCGCGTTCATCTTCGCCGGGAACGAGGCGTCACCAGACGCCATGTGCACGACGATCGTGTGCTCGTCCGGCGTGTCGATTGCCTCGACGCCGTCCATGAAGAAGCTCGGTGAACCCTTCAGGTTCGCCAGCCGCTCCAACGACCACTTCACGTCCGCCGAGGTCAGCGCGCTGCCATCGGCGAACACTGCCTTGTCGTTCAGCTTGAACGTCCACTCCGTCAGATCCTCGTTCGCCGACCACTCGGTGGCGACGCGCGGGATCAGGGTGGTGTTGTCGGTGTGGTCGAGCCCCACGAGCGTCTGGTAGACCGCCGAGATGTAGATCTGGCAGGTGTCGCAGAATGCTCGGTGCGGGTCGCCATCCGAGAAGTCCATCGCACGTGCGAGGACCAGTGGCTTCTCATCGTTGTCGATGCGGTTGCCGGCGTCGGCCGCCGTGGCGGTACCGCCGTCGCCGCCATCTCCGCCGTCGTCGCTGTCATCGCTACACGCGACCAGCGTGAGCGCGATCGCGGCGAACAGCACCAGGATCAGATACCCGAACCGTCTACTCATCTTGCAGTTCCCTCCAAGGAAGCGGAGCGGCATTCGCCGCTGGACTCACCGAGCCGGTGCGTCCGGATGCTCTGGGATCGGCCTTCGACAGCTCCGACGTGTCGAACGGTCGCGCTCGACGGGCGGGCGTCCGGGTGGTGGACCAGCACAGGACAAAGGTCGCGTCTCGAGATGACGCATGGCTCTGGCCCGCTGGCGAGCCGTGTAACTATATCAGTATTCGCTGTTGGAAAATGCACCCACTTCTGGCGGGCACCGCCCCGCCCGAAATGGACATCGATTGCCTGTTGGTTCGTCGATCGATAGCGGCCCGGGATGTCGCTGGACGACCGCCTCGGACCGCCTACGGACGCATCGATCGCGTCTTCGGGCCCAGCTCCGTGCGGAGCTGCACCTGGGCGTGGTGGATGAACTGCACCGCCAGCGGGCGCGTGTCCCGAGGGTCGATCAGGTCGTTGATGCCGAAGGCCTCGGCGCGGAAGAACGGCGAGCGGTCCTTCTCGTGCGCCTCCTCCAGCTCGAGGCGGCGCGCCTCGGGGTCGGGTGAGGCCTCGATCTCTCGCCGGTAGGCGGCCCAGACGCCGCCCTCGACGGGGATCGATCCCCACTCGCCCGAGGGCCAGGCGTAGACGGGGCCGTTGCCGTTGTGGTGCGCGCCGGCCGCGACGCCGTAGGCGCGCCGGACCATGAACTTCAGCCACGGGACCGTCGACTGGTTCACTGCCGCGAGCACCCGCGCGCCCTTGCGCAGCGTGCCGGCGCGTTCGGCGTCGACGCCGACCATGAAGCCGGGTTCGTCCTCGAAGGACATCAGCGGGATGTGGAAGGTGTCGCAGATGTCGATGAAGCGGGCCAGCTTCTCCGCCGAGTCGGCGGTCATCGCGCCGCCGTTGAAGTTCGGGTTGTTGGCGGTCACGCCGACGGCGTACCCATCGAGGCGTGCGAAGCCGGTGGTGACCGCGCGTCCGAAGTGGGTCGTCATCTCGAAGAACGAACCTTCGTCGACGACGTGGGCGATCAGCTTCTTGGGGTTGAAGGCGCGGCGTCGCTCCCGAGGGATGAAGGAGAGCAGCTCCTCGTCGCGGCGGGTCGGGTCGTCCGAGGGGTCAACGCGCGGGGCCTGCTCCCAGACGTTGGTCGGGAGGTAGGAGAGGAACTGTCGTACGTGATCGAGGCAGCCCGCCTCGTCCTCGGCGACGTTGTCGACGAGTCCGCTGTAAAGTTGCATCTGCCAGCCGCCCAGCTCCTCCTTGGTGACGGGGCGTCCGAGGGCGCGCTCCACGACCGGCGGGCCGCCGGCGAAGAGGAAGGCCGTCGTCTTCGACATCACGGAGAAGTGGGTCTCGGCGATCCGCGCGGCGACGATGCCGGCGCAGGCACCCATTGCCGCGCCGACGACCGGCACCGTGCCGAGCAGGTCGGCCTTCGGGGAGACCGGCTCACCTCGGAGTGGTGTCTCGGAGTGCCTCGAGCGGTTCGTGCGCACGCTGCCGCCGGCGCCCTCGTGGAGTCGCACCAGCGGCAGCTTCATACGCCGCGCGAGGTGCTCGACGTAGTAGCCCTTGGCGCTGCCGCCACCGTCCGAGGCGCCACCGCGGATGGTTCCATCCTCGCCGCCGATGACGATCGGCCGTTCGTTGACCCGTGCCGTACCGACGAGTGCGTTCGACGGCGTCACCTTCCCGGCGACGCCGTCTTCGTCGTAGTCGACGCTACCGGTGATACGCCCCATCTCGAGGAAGGAGCCGGCGTCGACGAGGCCGTCGATTCGCTCGCGGATGGTGAGCAGCCCTCGGTCGTGGTGGCGCTGCACGGCCTCGGGGCCGCCCATGCCCTCGACGGCGGTGCGGCGTCGGTTGATCTCGTCGACTTCGGGCTGCCAGGTCATCGAGGGCTCCTCTTTCGTTGGTTACTCGTTCGGTCGGGTTGTCAGTCGAGCGCTCCGCGCGCGGCGAGATCGGCGATCGCGTCAGGGTCCATCTGCAGGACGTCGGTCAGCACCTCGAAGGTGTGCTCGCCGATCAGCGGGGCGCGGCGGACGTCGGCCTCGTAGGCGTGCATCTGGAGCGGGTTGCCGTGGACGAGGAACTCGCGCCCGGACGGATGGTCGATGGTCTTGTAGTAGCGGTCGCCCATTGAAGGGTCGCGATGCACGAGGTCGGGCACCTTCTGGTATGGCCCGGCCGGCACCCCTCGCGCCTGCAGCGCCTCGGCGAGCTCCAGCGCGTCCCAGCCCGTGGTCCACCGATCGAGGATCGCGTCGATCGCCGCCTCGTCGGCCCGCCGACCGTCCGAGGTCTGCCACCGGGCGTCGCGCAGTTCCTCGATGTTGGCGAGGTCGACGAGGGCGGCCCACTGGGCGTCCTCGAAGATGGCGATCGCGCACCAGGCGTCGCGCGTGCCGTCGTCCGAGCAGGGATAGAAGTTGTGCGGGACCGCCTCGGCGTCGCGGTTGCCGATCTGGCGGGGCACCTCGTCAGCGAGTTGGGCCTCGAGCAGCGTCGGGCCGAGCATCGCGACGGTGGACTCGTACTGGCCGATCTCGATGAACTGGCCCTCGCCAGTGCGGTCGCGGTGCAGCAGCGCGGCCATGATGGCGACCGCGCCGTGGAACGGGTTCGAGGAGAAGTCGGCGTACTGGTGGCCGAAGGGGAGCGGGCCGTCCTCGGGGTTGCCGGAGATCGACTTGAGGCCGGAGATGCCGACGAACATGTCGCCGAAGCCGCGCCAATTGGAGCGCGGGCCGGCGCTCTCCATCGTCGGCATGTTGACCATGATGATGCCGGGGTTGAGCGCTCGCATGTCCTCGTAGCCGATGCCCCAGCGCTCGTACTGGTCGCCGCTGAGGTTGCAGATCGTCACGTCGCTGACGCGGACGAGATCGCGGAGGAGGGCGCGGCCTTCCTCGGTGGCGAGGTTGAGCGTGCAGGACCGCTTACTGGCGTTGGCGTCGTGGAAGTAGCCGCCGGTGTCGGGGTTCGTGTTGGCGTCGCCGGGCAGATCGCCGAACAGTGGGATGCGGTTCGCGCGGCCCGTGTCCATGCGGTTGCGCGACTCCACCTTGATCACGTCCGCGCCGTAGTCGCCCAGCAGCCGCGCCGCCAGCGGCCCGGCGATGATCCACGACAGGTCGAGGACCCGGATGCCTTCGAGCGGGCCGGTCACGCGGCACCACCCTTCGAGGGCAGGCCCAGCTCCGCGAGCACCTCGGCGGTGTGCTCGCCGAGAAGCGGGGGGCGGGAGGACGCCTGGTAGGGAGTGCCGCTCAGCCGCACCGGCCCGCCCGCGTCTAGGAGCGGAGCGGGGAGGCCCGGCGCCTCGATCTCCACGAAGCTGGCGCGACGTTCGAGGAACGGGTCGGCGAGCACCTGGCTCGCGTCCTGCACCGGGAGGCCCATCAGGCCTCGGGACTGGAGCAGCTCCACCAGCTCGGCGTTGGTGAAGCGCGCGGCGAATGCGCGTGCGGCGGCCATCGCGCGGTCGTCCGTCATGAACGCCGAGATGCCCAGCTCCGCCTCCAGCTCGCGCAGGCCCTCGCCGAGCCCGTGCTCCTCGAGGATGGCGAGCGTCTCCGGGACCTTGCGCCACGTCGACCACGTGAAGAATCCGTCCTTTGTCTCGTGGAGGTCGGGCGGAGGACCGGGCGCGCGTTCGCGGCGGTGCCGCACGAAGCCGAACTGGTGGTAGAGCGACGGGTTCGCCATCTGGAAGCTGACGAGGGCGGTGACGCGCTGAGCGGCAATGTCGACGACGCTCCCTGTTCCGCCGTGCCGCGCGCCGTAGACCGCGATCAGACCACCGAGGGCGGCGGCGAGGCCGCTCATCTCCGAGGCCGCTTCCTGGCCGAAGCGGGCGGGCCGCTCACCTCGATAGCCGAAGTAGCTGAGCATCCCGCTAATCGACTGGCAGACGAGGTCGCTGCCGAGCCAGTGACTCCGAGGCCCATCCAGCCCGAACGGAGTGATCGAAACGATCGCGCGGCCACTCCCGGCGCTCGCGAGCGCATCGAGGTCGAAGCCGAGCCGGGCGAGGTGGCCGTTGTCGAGGACGATGTCCGAGGCCTCGATGAGGCGTTCGAGGGTGGGACGGGCCTCGGTGCTTTCGATGTCGAGGGCGACGCTGCGCATGCCGGAGCAGTAGTGCAGGAAGTAGAGCGACGCGGCCTCGTCACCCTCGACGAAGATCGCCTCAGCGACATAACGCGAAGGACGGCCTCGGTAGACGGCACCCCTCGGTGGCTCGACCAGCACAACGTCGGCGCCGAGACCACGCAGCAGGCGGGCGCCGTAGGCGCCGAGGCCGTCGAGCAGGTTGAGGACACGAACGCCTTCGAGCGCTCCGTGAGCGAGCATCGAGATCCCTCGGTAGTGGCGAGTCAGCGGACGAGGCGCATCGTACAAGGGCCGCCCGTACAGACTGCATGCCGGAGCGGCCCGTGCGACGCGCCGATCGGTGAGGTGTTATCTTCCCGACGAAGCTTGGGAGAGGCAGAGGTGACTGGATGAAGGCTCAAGAGTTGATGCGCGTGCAGTACGCGCAGGCGCACCAAATGCTGGAAAGTGCGATCAAGGACTGCGACGCCGAGGCACTGACGAAGGTGGTCGGCGGCAACATCGGGACGGTCGGGGCGATCTACGCGCACGCCGTGTTCGACGAAGACGGATGGGTCGCCGGCGTGACTGGGAACCCGACGCTCTGGGCGTCCGGTGGCTGGGCAGCCAAGACCGGCCTGCAGGAGATCAGCGGGCGGCAGAGCCAGGACTGGGCACAGTCGGTGACGTACGACCTCGCGACGTTCCGCGAGTACGCGCAGGCGGTGTACGCGCAGATGGACGGCTACCTCGAGGGTCTGTCCGACGAGGACGTGGATCGGGAGATCGAGGCCTTCGGCAGCACGACCACGATCGGGAAGCACTTCGGGTCGATGGGGTTGTGGCACATGATGTCGCACCAGGGCGAGCTGTCTGCCGTGAAGGGTGCGCAGGGCCTGAAGGGGTTGCCCTTCTAGGCTGGCATCAACCGGGTGGTCAATTGAGCGGGACAACCGGGTCGTCGTAGCGCTTGCTGTCCGGGATCGGCGCGCGACTACCAGTCGACTGAAGCCGCCACGAGGACAGCGTCGCGGGCGCGCGTGCCCGCGACGCGTGTGACGGGTCAGGCCAGCGGCACGTAGAGGTCGGTTCGTACCTCATCGGGCGGGACCGTCATAGGGTCGCTGACGTACACCTCGTAGGTCACGCCGTCGCCGACGCGCTCGCCGCTGGCCGGCAACCATTCGCCCATGAACCGGGCCCAGGTATCGGGCAGTCCCTCGTACGGTCCGATATGGGTGGTGGATGCATACCGGCCGGCCGCGACCCGCTGCTCGACGACACCGTCCGGCAGCTTGAGGGATTCCGAAACGACCATCGCGGCATCGGAGCGCAGTTCGGCCTCGGGTGTTGTTTCCTGATCGTCGCGGTAGATCGCCATCATGCTCGGCCCGGGTTGATCGAGTGGGAGCTGACCAGCCTCGATGTAGCTGGCCAACTTCATCAGGGCCTCGGCGATCCGGTGGTATGCACCGATGTGCCTGACGGTGGCGACCCTGAGTTCCGGCCGCTCTTCGATTTTGACATCCATACCTGGTGCTCCTTTCGCGAAGCGCACGTATCCCGGCCCGGGACGTTCCGGCCCGTAGTGGATGGCTGAAGGGGTTGGGAGCTTCGTCGGGGTGAAGAGCAAGATCGGCACGGGTGCTTGCGTCTTGAACTCGGACGGGGACCGACCGTAGTGGGCACGAAACGCTCGGGTGAAGGCCTCGTGGGTGTCGTAGCCCGCCGCGAACGCGGTGGTCGTCACCTCTTCTTCGGTGTGCGTGAGCTGCCAGGCCGCGCGCTCGAGCCGCAGCCGGCGATGGAGTTGGAGCGGGGTCTCGCCGAGCATCCCGCGGAAGACCCGATGGAAATGGAACGGGGACAATGCGGCTCCCTGGGTGAGCTGGTCGAGGTCGAGTGCGTGGTCGAGTGAGCCCGCGATGATCTCGACCGCGCTCTGCACCGCTCGTTCGTAGAACGACTGCGTTTCAGCTTTCATACCGGCCAAGCTAGAGGGCGGAGCGCCGGCGTACTTGATTTGCGTTGCGGTTTGTCGTGGTGCTCGTGGTTCACGCCGATCGGCCGACCGACGGAGATGAATGCGCCGCGCTGCTGTTCTCGGCGTGCAGCCCCCCCCGCAGCGCAGACCTTCCGAGGGCGCCCGCATACACTGAGGCTCAACGTCCGGTTTGGTCCGTGGGAGGCGCGTGATGGCAGAGACACTGAACAGCCTGGGAGCGCGTGGCACGCTCGAGGTGGGCGACCAGACCTACACCATCTACCGCCTGCAGGCCGCCGCCGACCAGCTCGGCATTGACCTCGCGAAGCTGCCGTTCACCACCCGCATCCTGCTGGAGAACCTGCTCCGGTTCGAGGATGGCGTCTCCGTCACGCGCGAGCAGATCGAGGCCGTGGCCAAGTGGGACCCGAAGGCGGATCCGGACACCGAGATTGCCTTCCGTCCGGCGCGCGTGCTGCTGCAGGACTTCACCGGCGTGCCCGCCGTCGTCGACCTCGCTGCGCTGCGTGACGCCATGTCGGAGATGGGCGGCGACCCGAAGAAGATCAACCCGCTGCAGCCCGTCGACCTCGTGATCGACCACTCGGTGCAGGTGGATGTCTTCGGTACCGCCGACGCGCTCGAGCGGAACGTTGAGCTGGAGTACGAGCGGAACCTGGAGCGCTACCAGCTCCTGAAGTGGGCGCAGGGCGCGTTCAACAACTTCCGCGTCGTCCCGCCCGGGACCGGCATCGTTCACCAGGTGAACCTCGAATACCTCGCGCCGGTCGTGATGACGAACGAGGCGGGCGAGGCTTATCCCGACAGCGTCGTTGGCACCGACTCGCACACCACGATGATCGACGGCCTGGGCGTCGTCGGCTGGGGTGTCGGCGGGATTGAGGCCGAGGCCTCGATGCTCGGCCAGCCCGTCTCGATGCTGATCCCGCAGGTCTTCGGCGTCCGCCTCAGCGGCGAGCTGCCCGAGGGCACGACCGGCACCGACCTCGTGCTGCGCGTCACCGAGGAGCTGCGCAAGAAGAACGTCGTCGGCAAGTTCGTCGAGTTCTACGGGCCCGGCGTCAGCAAGCTGGCGCTCGCGGCGCGCGCCACGATCGCCAACATGTGCCCCGAGTACGGCGCGACGGTCGGCTTCTTCCCGGTCGACGACGAGACCTTGAACTACCTGCGCTTCACGGGCCGTCCCGATGAGCTGATCGCGCGCGTCGAGGCGTACGCGAAGGAGCAAGGGCTCTTCCGGACCGACGACTCGCCGGAGCCGATCTTCAGCGAGACGCTGGACCTCGACCTGTCGACGATTGAGCCGAGCCTCGCCGGACCGAAGCGCCCGCAGGACCGGATCGCGCTGAGCGCGGCGAAGGCCGCCGCGACCCGCGATATCGCCGCGGAGGTTGCGGCTGGCGCCGGCGCTGAGCCGGTGCACATCGACCGCAACGGCTCCTCGTTCGACCTCGCCAACGGCCAGGTGGTGATCGCGGCGATCACGAGCTGCACCAACACCTCGAACCCCGAGGTGATGGTCGGTGCGGGCCTGCTCGCGAAGGCGGCCGTCGAGGCCGGGCTGAAGACCCCGCAGTGGGTCAAGACCAGCCTCGCGCCCGGCTCCAAGGTGGTCACGGACTACCTCGACGAAGCCGGGCTGTCGCAGTACCTCGATCGCCTCGGGTTCGAGACCGTGGGGTACGGGTGCACGACGTGCATTGGGAACTCGGGCCCGCTGCCGGAGGACATCGACCAGGCGATCGACCACGGTCACCTCGCCGTGGCCTCGGTGCTGTCGGGCAACCGGAACTTCGAAGCACGCGTGCACAACAAAGTGCGGTCGAGCTACCTGATGTCGCCGCCGCTGGTGGTCGCCTACGCGCTGGCCGGCACGACCGAGATCGACCTGATGAACGAGCCGCTCGGCGAGGGCACCAACGGCCCAGTATACCTGCGCGACATCTGGCCTTCGCAGCAGCTGGTGCAGCAGACGGTCGGTACGTCCGTCCAGAAGCACATGTTCGAAACCGAGTACGCCGACGTCTTCACCGGCGACGAGCGCTGGGCCGGCCTCGAAGGCGCGACCGGCGAGCTGTTCGCCTGGGACCCGAACTCGACCTACGTCCGCCGCCCCCCGTACTTCGAGGAGCTGCCGCGCACGCCGGGTTCGATGAACGACATCCTGGAGGCGCGTGTGCTCCTCAAGGTTGCCGACTCGGTGACGACGGACCACATCTCGCCGGCCGGCGCGATCGCGCGATCGAGCCCCGGCGCCGAGTACCTCATGGAGCGCGAGGTCCCGCAGGACGCCTTCAACACCTACGGCTCACGCCGCGGGAACCACGAGGTGATGATGCGCGGCACGTTCGCCAACGTCCGCGTCCGCAACCAGCTCGTCGAGCGCGAGGGCGGCTGGACCCGCTACCTCCCGGACGGCGAGGAGATGACCGTCTTCGACGCCTCCGAGCGCTACCGCGCCGAGGGCACGCCGCTGATCATCGTCGCCGGCAAGGAATACGGCACCGGCTCCTCCCGCGACTGGGCGGGCAAGGGCCCCGCACTCCTCGGCGTGAAGGCCGCCATCGCCGAGTCGTACGAGCGGATCCACCGCAGCAACCTCGTCGGCATGGGCATCCTCCCGCTGCAGTTCGCGGCGGGCGAGAACCTCGAAAGCCACGGCCTCACGGGCCGCGAGCGGTTCGACATCCTCGGCATCGACAACACGCTGGAGCCGAAGCAGACGCTCACCGTCCTCGCGATCGCGGACGACGGCACGGAGACGCGCTTCGACGTGCTGTGCCGGATCGACACGCCAGTGGAGGTGGACTACTACCGCCACGGCGGGATCTTGCAGTTCGTCCTGCGCCAGCTCCTCGAGAGCTAGTTCTCCCTCGGGAGGCTTGCGGGGCGGGTATGGAGCGGTTCATCGATCTTGCTGGTCGCGAGGGTGAGCCAGCAGTACACGCACTGCTGGAGCAGGCTCAGATCCATCGGGCGCCTGAGGATGTCGTTGGGCGGGGGGCTGCCATCGCGGCCGAATACGCCGAGTCCCCTGGGTTCTCGCTCTGGGGCCTGGAGCGGGATGGCGAGCTTCTAGCGGTGGCCGGCGTCGAACTGCGAGACGACCTGCTCTGGCTCTTCGATCTTGCCGTGCAAGTCGATCAGCGTCGGCGTGGAATCGGCGCGAGGCTGATCGACGCGCTCCGCAATCAGTATCCGGCCACCGCCATCAGCGGGCACACACTTCAGGTCGCCGCTTCGTTCTACGAGGCATTGGGTTTCGAAGTCACCACGGAGGGTGAAATGCCCGACGGTCGGAGCCAGCTGCGATTCACGTGGACTCCACCAGTCGGCAGCTAACGCTGTCTACTCCGCTTCGCTGAGCTCGAGTCCTCGCCCCACCTACTCGAGAGCTAGCTAGCCCTCGGGAGGCTTGCGGGGCGGGCGCCTCGGGAGTTGCGCCGAACACGAAAGAGCCGGGGCATTCACCCCGGCTCTTCTGTTGCGTGCGTGCAGGCGCGGGCGCTAGCCCTAGACTTCCACTTCGTTCTCGTAGTACTCGATGCCGAGGTGGGTGATCTGCTCTTCGCCCATCAGGTAGCGCAGCGTGTTCTTCAGCTTGGTCTGCTGGATGAACAGGTCGTGCTCGGGGTAGAGGTCAGGCGCGTGCTGCGGGCTCTTGAAGTAGAACGAGAGCCACTCCTGGATGCCGCCCATCTTCGCCCGCCCGGCGAGGTCCATGAACATCACCAGGTCGAGGACGATCGGCGCCGCGAGGATCGAGTCTCGGCAGAGGAAGTCGACCTTGATCTGCATCGGGTAGCCCATCCACCCGAACAGGTCGATGTTGTCCCAACCCTCTTTGTTGTCACCACGCGGCGGGTAATAGTTGATCCGCACCTTGTGGTAGAGGTTGCCGTACAGCTCCTTGTTCTGTTCCGGCTGCAGGATGTGCTCGAGCACGCCCAGCTTGGACTCTTCCTTCGTCTTGAAGCTCTCCGGGTCGTCCAACACCTCGCCGTCGCGGTTGCCGAGGATGTTGGTGCTGAACCAGCCGTTGAGGCCCAGCATGCGCGCCTTGAACATCGGCGCCAGCACCGTCTTGATCAGCGTCTGGCCAGTCTTGAAGTCCTTGCCGGCGATCGGCACGCTTCGCTCCTGGGCCAGTTTCACCAGCGCCGGCGTGTCGCAGGTCAGGTTTGGCGAGCCGTTTGCGAACGGGACGTTCTCCATGATCGCCGCGTAGGCGTAGAGCATCGAGGGCGCGATCGCCTCGTCGTTGGCTTCCATCGCCGCCTCGAAGGCGTCGAGGGTCTGGTGGACCTCCGATATTTCCAGGAAGATTTCCGTGCTCGCGGCCCAGACCATCACCAGCCGGTCGGCGCCTGAGGACGACTTGAAGTTCCGGATGTCTTCCCGGATCGACTCCGCCAGCTCGCGCTTGTTCTTGCCCTGCTTCACGTTCGTGCCATGCAGGCGCTTCACGTAGTTCTGGTCGAAGACGGCGGGCTGGGCCGGGATGCTCTTCAGGAAGTCCTTGATCGGCTCGATGTGTTCGTGCTTGTCGATCACGCCCGCGTTGAGGGCGGAGTCGTACGCGTCGTCCGGGATCGGGTCCCAGGCACAGAAGACGAGGTCATCGATGGAGGCGAGCGGGACGAAGTCCTTGATCAGCGGGCTGCGGTGCTCCGTGCGCTTGCCCAGGCGGATCGTGCCCATCTGACTGACGGATCCGATGGGCGAGCTGATGCCCCGGCGTGCTCCTTCGACACCGGCGATGAAGGTGGTGGCGACGGCCCCGAGGCCGACCAGCATGACGCCGAGTTTTCCGTTGGCGGGTGCGATGGTGCGAGTTGGTGTAGTCACGAAGTCCTTAGCCTCCAGGGAGATGTTTTGCCGCAGCGCCAGTTGGAGCAGGGTGTGATGCCATTGCGCCGGGATGATGCCCGTCGCGGCCCAGTGCTGGACCGTGCTCTGACGTTTGTCGATCAGGGCGGCCAGCGCGGTCTGGCCTCCAAAGCGGGCGATGACGCGTTCTGCTGCGTTCATGAGGCATAGATAACCAATAATTTTGGTAACTGTCAAAGTTCGGGCGGGGGGCGTCCCGGGCTTGCTCGCGATCGTGGCCGTTCGGCCCTGCAGCGGTGCGGGTTCGTGCCTCGGAGCGGGGTGGGGCGCTAGGCCTCCGAGGCGGCGCGTTGCTCCGCTTCGCTGAGCCGTTCGAGGCCCTCGAGAATCAGGTCGAGCGCAAACACGAACTCGAAATCGCTGTCGCAGCCATCGCCGAGGATGTCGTCGCCGTGATCGATGACGGCCGCCATCTTCGACATGTTCGGGTACTGGGCCATGAGCTGCTGGATCATCAGCGCCGCGATCTCCGGGTTCTCGTCGATCGATCCGGACTCGTCGTACAGCTCCTGGGTGAAGCCGAGGATGCGGCTGCCGAGGACGTGCAACCCGTGGTGGGTCAGATCCGGTGACAGGCCACCATCAAGCAGGATGCCGATCACGCGGTCGTAGTACTCCATCATCGCGGGGCTGACGTCTGGCCGGCTCTCGATCACGCGGGGCGCCCACTGGTGCTGGATCAGCACGGCGCGGGCGGCGAGTGCCTGGTTGCGCAGCGTCGTCTTCCAGTCGGGGTCGGTCGGTGTCTGCTCGATTTCGCTGACCATCAGGTCGACCACGCCGTTGAGCAGGTCTTCCTTGTTGGAGACGTGGTTGTAGAGCGACATCGCCTCGACGCCGAGCGCCTGACCGAGGCCGCGCATGCTGACGGCGTCGATGCCCTTGCGGTCGGCGAGGGCGATCGCGGCGCGCAGGATCCGCTCCCGGCTGAGCGGGGTGCGGGCCTCGGTTGTCGCTTCTTCGGAGGTGACCATAAGGAATCCTCTGTCGTTGTCGCTCCTACAGGGTAAGTCTGCCGCGACCTGGGCACCTGTGGCTATTGCATTCGTGTTCGCCGGCCCGCCGAGGTCCGGTCGAAAGACCGGTTGACAGACTTACGGTGTAGCCATACCTTACACCGTACATTTACATTGTATGTTTACGACGTAAGCAGATTACGACAGAGACACGCATCGGGGCCGACCCTCGGTCCACGACCCCGGCCTCACCGCCGTCGCGCAACTGAAAAGGAAATCCGCAGATGCTTGCTTCACTTGGCCGCTGGTCATTCAAGAACCCCTGGCTCGTACTCGCGAGCTGGGTCGTCGTGCTGGTCGCCGTCTTCGGCTCCGTCGCGACCTTCGGCACTGCCTTCAGCAGCGCCTTCGAAATCCCGGACTCCGAGAGCCGCCGCGGCTTCGACGTCCTCGACAGCAACTTTGGCGGGTTTGGCAGCGGCCAGACCGGTTCGATCGTCTTCCGTACCGACCCGGACCTCGAGGGCGGCGTCGCCAATCCCGAGGTCCGGGCGGCGATGGAGCGGCTCTTCGCTGACGCCGCCGCCTGAATGACCACGCAGGGGAGTAGCAGCATGGCCCGGCCTTCCATCCGTGGCGTCGCGCTCGTCGCGGGTGCCGCGCTGACCGTTTCCACCCTCGCGCTCGGCTGCACCGCCGACCGCGATCGCGGCACGCCGACGCCCGTCCAATCGCCTACCTCCACCGCTCCCGCGCGCGCGGCGATCCCCACCTCCAGCGCCACACCCGGCTCGCGCACCGCGAGCCCGAGTCCATCCCCGCGCTCCACCCCTGAGCTGCCCCACCGCGTCACCTTCGCCGCCGGTGCAACCATCGATGTCGCGAACGCCGTTGTCTTCGCCAACCTCGACACCCTCGAGGCCGAGGCGTGGGTCATCCCCGGAGTTGGCGGAGAGGTTGTCGTCTCTCCAGCCGGCAGCTACGTGATCTACGCCACCACGGATGGATTCCGCTTGCTACGCACCGATACCGGGACCGTTCGCAACCTCGCGATCGGCGAGTCGCCCGCGGCACTCGGCCCCGGTGACACGGGTTTCATCGCCCGCGGACGCGATCGCTTCGTCGGTTCCCTCTTCGACGGCCAGGGTCGCTCCCGCCGCGACCTCTG
>LFFF01000065.1 GCA_001510415.1 Actinobacteria bacterium casp-actino6
GGCAGCGGGGGGTGCGCAACACCGTTGAGGTAGAGCGGTCCGCCCGCCACAGCCGTGTAGCGCTGGCCGGTGAACGGCATCCAGGTCAGCCCGGCAACCGGTTCGCCATTACGCAGCAGGCCGAGCAGAATGGCCGCCATCGGCGAGCCGGCCGCGTAGTTGAATGTGCCGTCGATCGGGTCGAGCACCCAGACCAGCGGAGCGTCGAGGTCGGCGCCGCCGAATTCCTCACCGTGAACCCCGATTCCGGTTGCCGACGTCAGGTCGGCGCCGATCTGCCGTTCCAGCGCGAGGTCGACCTCGGTGGCGAAGTCATTGCCCTTCTTCTGCACCGCGGAGTCCGCGCGGTGCCCGGCGACGAACGGCACCGCTGCCCGGTCCAGGATCGCCGCAGCCTCGGCGACCATCGCCTCCAGATCACCCACCTCAGCGGCTCACCGCGGCCAGCGCCTCGGGCAGGGTGAAGCGACCGGCGTAGAGGGCCTTTCCGACGATGGCGCCCTCGACACCGCTGCCGGTGAGCGTGGCGATGGCCCGCAGGTCGTCCAGGCTCGATACACCGCCGGAGGCGATCACCGGAGCGTCGGTGCACTCGGCGACCCCCTCGAGCAGGTCGAGGTTCGGCCCGGTGAGAGTGCCGTCCTTGGTGACATCGGTGACCACGAACCGCGAACAGCCTTCACTGTCAAGGCGTTCCAGCACGAGCCATAGATCGCCGCCATCGGTTTCCCAGCCACGCCCACGCAAGCGGTGCTCGCCGTCGACGACCTGAACGTCCAGACCGACAGCGACCCGGTCACCGTGTTCGGCGATCGCGCGGGCGCACCACTGCGGGTTCTCCAGTGCCGCTGTGCCGATGTTGACCCGGGTGCATCCGGTGGCCAGCGCCGCCCGCAGCGATTCGTCGTCGCGGATGCCGCCCGACAGTTCGACGTTGACCTCCAGTGTCCGCACCACCTCGGCCAGTAGTTCGCGGTTGCTGCCGCGGCCGAACGCGGCGTCCAGATCCACCAGATGGATCCACTCGGCGCCGTCGCGCTGCCAGGTCAGCGCGGCCTCCAGTGCTGAGCCGTATTCGGTCTCACTGCCGGCCTTGCCCTGCACCAAACGCACGGCTCGGCCGTCGACCACGTCGACGGCGGGCAACAGGATCAACGGTGCGTTGTCTGTCGGCATGTTCTGTGTCGGCATGTCCTGTGTCACAGTCCCTCAACCCAATTGGCGAGCAGCGCCGCACCGGCGTCGCCGCTCTTCTCCGGATGAAATTGTGTCGCTGACAGCGGCCCGTCCTCGACGGCGGCCAGAAACCGAACGTGGTGGGTGGCCCAGGTCAGCAGCGCTGCGGGGCTGCCCTCCCACGCCTGGGCGGCGTAGGAGTGCACGAAGTAGAACCTGGTGTCCGGGTCGATGCCCTTGAACAGCCTGCTGCCCGGTGCGGCATCCACGACATTCCAGCCCATGTGCGGGATCACCGGAGCGTCCAACCGGGTCACCGATCCCGGCCACTGCCCACACCCGCGGCTCTGGACGCCGAACTCGACCCCGCGAGCGAACAGGATCTGCATCCCGACGCAGACACCGAGCACCGGCCGGCCCGCCGATACCCGCGCATCAATGATCTGTTCACCGCCGATGCCGTGCAAACCGCTCATACAGGCTTCGAACGCGCCGACGCCGGGGACCACCAGCCCATCAGCCTGCAGCGCCTTCGCCTGGTCTGCTGTCACCTCGACGTCGGCGCCCACCCGCTGCAGGGCACGCTGCGCGGAACGGAGGTTGCCTGATCCGTAATCCAGGACGACGACCGACTTCCGGCTGGATCGTCCTGTCACAGAACACCTTTGGTGGATGGCACACCGAGCGCCCGAGGATCGTATTCGCAGGCCGCCCGCAGTGCGCGAGCGACAGCCTTGTACTGCGCCTCGGTGATGTGGTGCGGATCGCGGCCGTAGATGGTCCGCACGTGCAGGGCGATACGCGCGTTGGCGGCCAGCGATTCAAAGACGTGCCGATTGATGACGGTGTGGTACGGCACACCGGACCCGGCGATGGTGAAATCCACCAGGTACTCGGGTTCCCCGGTGTGCACGAAGTACGGTCGCCCGGACACGTCCACTGCGGCGTGCGCCAGGGTCTCGTCCATCGGGATGTAGGCATCGCCGAAGCGGCGGATTCCCTTCTTGTCGCCGAGCGCCTCACCCAGTGCTGTCCCCAGCACGATCGCGGTGTCTTCGACGGTGTGGTGCCCTTCGATCTCGACGTCCCCGCGCGCGGTCACGGTCAGATCGAAGCTGGCGTGGCTGCCCAGGGCGGTGAGCATGTGGTCGAAGAACGGCACCCCGGTGTCGATCGACACCCGGCCGGTTCCGTCGAGGTTGAGTTCGACAATGATGTCGGACTCCCGGGTCTTGCGTTCAACCCGGGCACGGCGGGCAGCCGGCGGGCGGGAGCGCAGCGACTCGGGAGTAGCAGTGGTCTCGGTCATGGCGCTCCTACAGGCTTGGGCGATGCACACAGGCTGGGGCTCATGGCGGCCAGATTCTCGCTGGCAGCCAGGAAGGCGTCATTCTCCTCCGGCAGACCGATGGTCACCCGCAGGTGGCCCGGGATACCGACGTCGCGGATCAGCACCCCGTCGGCCAGATAGTGCTCCCAGGCTGTGGCCGCGTCGGCGAACAGCCCGAACAGCACGAAATTCGCATCGCTGGGAATCACAGCGAAGCCCATCTGCTGTAACGCCGCGCTGACCCGGTCCCGCTCGGCGGCCAGGGCGGCCACGCTGGCCAGCGTCTCATCGGCATGGCGCAGGGCCGCACGGGCGGCCGCCTGGGTGATCGCCGACAAATGGTAGGGCAACCGCACCAGCAGGACGGCCTCAATCACAGCCGGGGCCGCCACCAGGTAGCCGAGGCGGCCACCGGCGAAGGCGAACGCCTTGCTCATGGTCCTGCTGACGATCAGCCGATCCGGATACTGCTCGAGCAGGGCGACCGCACTGGGCCGGCTGGAGAATTCACCGTAAGCCTCGTCGACGATCAGGACGCCAACGGTCATCGCATCCAGCAGGCGGCGTAGATCGGCAAACGGAATGCTCTGTCCAGTCGGGTTGTTCGGACTGGTGACGAACACGACGTCGGGCGCCTCACGCCGAATCGCGCTGATGGCGGCATCGACATCGAGGCTGAAATCCGGGGCGCGTTGCGCTTGGATCCACCGGGTCTGGGTTCCGTCGGCGATGATCGGGTGCATCGAGTAGGACGGTACGAAGCCGACCGCGCTGCGACCCGGTCCGCCGAACGCCTGTAGCAACTGCTGCAGGATTTCATTGGAACCGTTCGCCGCCCAGACATTCTCGAATCCGATCCCGATGCCGGTCCGGCCGGTGAGGTAGGCCGCCAGGTCACTCCGGAGCGCGACGGCGTCGCGGTCCGGGTAGCGGTGCAGGTTCGCTGCAGCCGCCCGCACCGACTCGGCCACGTCCTCGATCAGCGCCCGACTGGGCGGATGCGGGTTCTCGTTGGTGTTCAGCCGCACCGGCACATCCAGTTGTGGTGCGCCGTAGGCGGACTTGCCGCGCAGGGTGTCCCGCAGCGGCAGGTCGGACAGTGTGACCCGCTCCCCCAGTGTCATTACCGCTCGAACCTTCGGCGCACCGCTTCCCCGTGCGCGGGCAGGTCCTCAGCCTTGGCCAGCGTGATGACGTGTCCGGCGACGTCCTTGAGGGCGGCCTCGGTGTAGTCCACGACGTGGATTCCACGCAGGAAGGTCTGCACGGACAGGCCGCTGGAGTGCCGTGCGCATCCGGCGGTCGGCAGCACATGGTTTGAGCCGGCGCAATAGTCGCCGAGGCTGACCGGCGACCACGGGCCGACGAAAATCGCTCCGGCGGCGCGGATTCGGCGAGCCACCTCGGCGGCATCGGCGGTTTGGATCTCCAGGTGCTCGGCGGCGTAGGCGTTGACCACCCGCACCCCGGTGTCGAGGTCATCGACCAGGACGATGCCGGACTGCGACCCGCCCAGCGCCTCGGTAACCCGATCCCGGTGGACGGTGGTCTGCAATTGGACAGCCAGTTCGGCCTCAGTGGCCTCGGCCAGTGCGATGCTGTCGGTGACCAGGACGCTGGCCGCCATCACATCGTGCTCGGCCTGGCTGATCAGGTCGGCGGCCACATGCGCCGGGTCCGCGGTGTGGTCGGCGAGGATGGCGATCTCGGTGGGGCCGGCCTCTGAGTCGATGCCGACCTGAGAACGGCAGATCCGTTTTGCCGCAGTCACATAGATATTTCCCGGCCCGGTGATCATGTCGACAGGCGCCAGTTCCGCACCGTCGGTGTCGGTACCGCCGTAGGCGAGAAGCGCCACGGCCTGCGCCCCACCGACCGCCCACACCTCGTCGACACCCAGCAGTCGGGCAGCCGCCAGGATGGTCGGGTGCGGCAGTCCGCCGAAACCGGCCTGCGGGGGGCTGGCCACCACCAGCGATTCCACTCCGGCGGTCTGCGCCGGCACGACGTTCATCACCACGCTGGAGGGGTAGACGGCGGTACCCCCCGGCACGTATAGGCCGACCCGCTCGACGGGCACCCAGCGTTCGGTGACCGCGGCGCCGGAGCCGAACAGCGTGGTGGTGTCGGTGCGGCGTTGGTCGGCGTGTACGGCGCGGGTGCGCTCGATGGCGACCTCGAGTGCGGCACGGATATCGGGGTCCAGCCGCAGCAGTGCGCGCTCAAGATCCTCGACCGGGACGCGGACGGTGTCCGGACGTACGCCGTCGAACCTCGCACCGAACTCCAGGGCGGCGATCGCCCCTCGCTCGGCCACCTGCTCGACGATCGGCCGGACGGTGGGCACCACCGCATCGACGTCCACCCCGCCGCGGGGCAGCGCCGTGCGCAACTGCGCTGCGGACATGGTGCGGCCGCGAAGATCGATACGGGGCATGGCGAAACGTGTCATTTCCTTAATTGTCCCTGATCGGTGCATGGATAGGAAAATCAATTACGCATCGACGTCGGGCCGGTCGACAATCGGCCGATGCGGTGGGAGATGTGGCTGGCCTTCATCGGGGCATCCGTCGCGATCAGCGTCTCGCCGGGCGCTGGGGCGATCCAGTCGATGGCCACCGGGATCACCCATGGTCTGCGCCGGGGGTGATCGACGGCGGAAAGGTGCTGCTGTAGCGAATACTGGGATTCATGAAGGCCCAGGATCACCCCAACAACGCCCCCGGCGTGCCGATGAAGTTCCCGCCGTGGTTCGAGAACTTCCAGATCAGGTACGTCAACCCGCTCGCGGTGCTCCTCGCCCGCGTCGTCCCGGGCATCACCGTCATCAAGCACCGTGGGCGCACATCGGGTAAAGCCTTCGAAACCCCGGTGTCGGCCTACCGCAGAGGCCACACCGTCGCGATCATGCTTGCTCACGGAAAAACCAACTGGGTCAAGAATATCCTTGCCGCCGGTGCGGCCGAGATCCATCTGGGCGGCCGCGAGCTGCACCTGGTCAACCCGCGCATCGTCGAGGCCGGTACCCACGACCCGTCCCTTCCCCTGTTGGCGCGACTGGCCGCGCGCCGCGGGGTCGGAGTGTTCGTCGCCGACGTGGCATCACGGTGAGTGAGGAACCCTGCAGCACTCCACTCGAACGTCGTCTGCGTGAGTCCTCACTGAACGTCACAGCGGAACCGGACCCCTGAGTCACATGTCCAGGCCGATATCGAGCACCCGCACCGAGTGGGTGAGCGACCCGACGGCCAGGTAGTCGACACCGGTACCGGCGTACTCGGCGGCGGTGTCCAGTGACAGGCCTCCGGAGGACTCCAGCAGTGCACCGGGGGCGCGGGAATCGCGGCGCTGGACGGCGATCTGGGTCTGCCACGCCGGGAAGTTGTCCAGCAGGATCAGCTGCACGTCCTCGCCGAGCACCGCATCGAGTTGTTCGAGGGTGTCCACCTCGACCTCGCACGGCAGGTCCGGCGCCGCCGCGCGGACCGCGCGCAACGCCGCGACAACCGAACCCGCCGCCGCGACGTGGTTGTCCTTGATCAGCGCGGCATCGCCAAGGCCCATCCGGTGGTTCACCCCACCCCCGACCCGCACGGCGTACTTCTGCAGCGCACGCAGACCGGGCAGGGTCTTGCGGGTGTCGCGGATCTTGGCCTTGGTGCCCGCGACGGCGTCGACCCATGCCGCGGTGGCGGTGGCGATGCCGGAGAGGTGGCAGACCAGGTTGAGCAGGGTGCGCTCGGCGGTGAGCAGACCCCTGGTGTTGGCCTGCAGTCTCAGCATCGACTGACCGGGCTGCAGCCGGTCGCCGTCCTGCACGCGGTCCAGCACCTGATAGCCGTCGCTGCCGAGCACGTCATCGAGCACCAGCAGGGCGATGTCCACTCCGGCGGCAACCCCGGCTTCTCGGGACACCAGTGCCGCCTCGGTGATCGCGTCGGCGGCCACCGTGGCCACCGTGGTCACATCGGGGCCGTATCGCAGGTCTTCGTCGAGGCCACGACGGATCGTCTCGATGGCTTCGGCCTGCTCGGCGGCGTTCAGCCTCATGGCAGGTGGGCGACCGCAGCAGTCGGCCGGCCGTCGATCGGGCGGCTGACCGACTGGGCTGGGTCGGTGTCGGGATAGTCACTGCGGTGGTGACACCCCCGACTCTCGGTGCGGGCCAGCGCCGCGGAGGCCACGGCCCGGGCGGTAGCCGTCAGTGCGACGTCCTCGAAGTCCGACCGGGCGGACGTCGATCGAACCGGTGCGTCCTGCAGCGTGGCAGCGAGGTCCCGCAGTCCGTCGCCGTCCCGAACGACCGAAGCCCACCGCGTCATCGCCCGCTGCAGCGCTCGGCGATCAAGCGCATCATGGTGCATCACATCGACTTTCGCCATCGGCACAGCCGCTACCCGGGCATGCTCGGCCGCAGCGCGCCCGGCACGTCCGCCGACCACGAGTCCCTCGAGCAGGCTGTTGGAGGCCAGCCGGTTGGCGCCGTGCATGCCGGTCCGGGCCACTTCGCCGGCGGCCAGCAGACCTGGCAGTTCGGTGCGTCCGTGCACGTCAGTGCTGACCCCGCCGCAGCTGTAGTGCGCACCCGGTACCACCGGGATCGGCTCGCGGGTCGGCTCGACCCCTGCGCGTCGGCAGGCCTCGGTCACCGTGGGAAAACGTTCCTCGAGCCGTTCGACACCGCGCGCGTCGAGGTAGACACAGGCGTCGCCGGTCTCCCGCAACCGTGCGTCGATGGCCGCGGCTACCACGTCGCGCGGGGCCAGGTCGCCCATCGGGTGAACGCGGGCGGTCACCGAGTCGCCGCGCGCGTCGCGCAGCACGGCACCCTCGCCGCGCAGCGCCTCGGTGATCAGCGGCCGACGGCCGCTGCCCAACGGGTCGAACAGCATGGTCGGGTGGAACTGCACGAATTCGAGATCACTGACTCCGACCCCGGCCCACAGTGCCAGGGCGATACCGTCACCGGTGGAACCGTCGGGGTTGGTGGTCGCGCTGTAGAGATGGCCGAGACCGCCGGTGGCCACGATGACCGACGGGGCGTGGATGAGCCCGAGTCCGTCGGGGTTGCGGACCAGGACGCCGGTAACGGCCGCCTCGTCTCGCAGCACCTGCAACGCGACGTGATTGCGGCGCACGTCCAAGGTGGCCGCGGCGTGATCGAGGGCGCGCTGGACTTCGGCACCGGTGGCGTCTCCGCCGGCATGCATGATGCGCCGCCGGGAGTGTCCGCCCTCCCGGGTCAACGCCCACCGGCCCGGGGTGGCCTCGTCGAACCGGGCACCGGCGGCGATCAGATCGGCCACTGACTGATAACCGTCCGCCACGATCGACCGCACCGCATCGGGGTCGCACAAACCGGCCCCGGCGATCAGAGTGTCCCGCACGTGCGACTCGACGGTGTCGCCGGTGAAGGGCAACACCACCGCGATACCGCCCTGGGCGTAGAAGGTCGCGGTGGTCCCCCCAAGATCAGGAGCCTTGCTCAGGATGACGGTGCGGGCGCCCTGCCGGTGCGCGGCGAGGCCGGCGGCCAGGCCGGCCACCCCGGTGCCGATCACCACGACATCGGCGCGCTGCTGCCAGTCGGCGCCGGATCCGCCCCCACAAGCGAAGGGCCTGCTCATTCCCCGCCTCCGGGTTGGCCGATCTCGATCATGCGCTGAACGCTGGCCCTCGCCCGCCGTGCCGTTCGGGGGTCGACGTCGACCTCGTCGGCGCCCTCGATCAGGCAGCGCAGCAGCGCTGCCGGGGTGATCATCTTCATATACCGGCAGGAGGCCCGGTCGTTGACGGCCTGGAAGTCGACTCCCGGTGCCGCCTTGCGCAACTGATGCAACATGCCGACCTCGGTGGCCACCAGCACCTGGGTGGCATGCGAGGTGCGGGCGGCATCGAGCATGCCGCCGGTGGACAGAATCTTGACCCGGTCCGCCGGGAACGCACCCTCGCCCGCCAGGTAAAGCGCCGAGGTGGCGCACCCGCATTCCGGATGGACATAGAGCTCGGCATCCGGGTGGCTGCGGGCCTGCGCGGCCAGTTCGTCACCGTTGATACCGGCATGCACATGGCATTCGCCGGCCCAGATATGCATGTTCTCCCGGCCGGTCACCCGCCGGACGTGGGCGCCCAGGAACTGGTCCGGGCAGAACAACACCTCCCGGTCGGCCGGAATGGAGTCGACCACCTCGACCGCATTGGACGAGGTGCAGCAGATATCGGTGAGCGCCTTCACCGCGGCGGTGGTGTTGACATAGGACACCACGACGGCTCCGGGGTGATCGTCCCGCCAGGCCGCCAATTCCTCGGCGGTGATCGAGTCGGCGAGGGAACAGCCGGCCCGCTGGTCGGGAATCAGCACCGTCTTGGCTGGGCTGAGGATTTTCGCGGTCTCGGCCATGAAGTGCACCCCGCAGAACACGATGGTGTCCTCAGGTGCCTCGGCGGCGATGCGCGACAGGGCCAGGGAGTCCCCGACATGGTCGGCCACGTCCTGGATCGCCGGCAGCTGGTAGTTGTGCGCCAGGATCGTCGCGTTGCGCAGGGTCGCGAGCCGGCGGATCTCCGCGGCCCACTGGGCGTCGCCCTCGACGCCGGTGTAGCCACTCGGTCCGTCGCTGATGCGGGCGGCGAGGATGGAATCCCGGCCGCCGACGTCGAGCGGTTCCACGATCGTCATCGCGGTCTCCCGTCTATCCGAGGTTTTCGACTTATAATCGAAAACATGGTTCATACTAGCACTGAACACGAGGTACTGGCCGTCGTATTCCAGGTGCGTGACGTGGCCTCCGGCAAACCCGACCTCGACGTGCTGTTATGGCAGCGGGCGATGGCACCGGAGCGGGGCAAATGGTCGCTGCCCGGCGGCCGACTCGGGGCCGACGAGGACCTCAGCACCTCGGTACGCCGCCAACTCGCGGAGAAAGTGGATCTTCGCGAGGTCGCCCACCTCGAACAGCTGGCGGTCTTCTCCGATCCGGACCGGGTGCCGGGCGGACGCGTCATCGCATCGACCTTCCTGGGTCTGGTGCCCTCCCCCGCCACCCCGACCCTGCCGTCGGACACCCGGTGGCATCCGGTCGGTGACCTGCCGCCGATGGCATTCGACCACGGCCCGATGGTGGCCTACGCCCGTTCCCGGCTGGCCGCGAAACTGTCCTATACGAACATCGGATTCGCGCTGGCCCCAAAGGAGTTCGCGGTCTCGACACTGCGGGACATCTACGGAGCTGCGCTGGGCTACCAGGTGGACGCCACCAACCTGCAGCGGGTGCTGACCCGCCGCGGCGTCCTTACCCCGACCGGCACCACCTCCCCGCCGGGCCGCAGCGGCGGCCGGCCCGCCGCCCTCTATCGCTTCAGCGAATCCCGGCTTCGGGTCACCGACGAATTCGCGGCCCTGCGGCCGCCGGGAACCGGGACTGGATTCTTAGACCCTTCTTAAGGTAGAAATAGTCCAATGACAAGCGCGAACGGGGCGGTCAGTCCCGAGTGGATCGGCCGGGCGCCGCACGACGAGGTGCAACGGGGTGCCCGTCCGGTGCTGCCGTCGGAGGATTCGTTCTATGACCCGCCGGCGGGCTTCGAGCATGCGGCCCCCGGCACGGTTCTGCGATCCCGCGATGTCGAGATGGGCTTCCTCGGACTGGTGCCGCAGAAAGTGCGCGCCACCCAACTGCTCTACCGCAGCACCAACCGCAAGGGCGAGCCGGAAGCATGCGTCACGACTGTTCTGGTACCCGCCGGCCACACCCACAGCCAGCCCCGCCACGTCGTGTCCTATCAGTGCGCGATCGACGCCGTCACCTCGCGCTGCTTTCCGTCCTACGCGCTGCGCCGCCGGGCCAAGGCGGTCGGCTCGCTCTCGCAGTTCGAGTACCTGCTGATGGCTGCCGCGGTAGCCGAGGGCTGGGTGGTCTCGGTCCCCGACCACGAGGGCCGCGACGGCATGTGGGGAACCCCGCATGAACCTGGCTACCGGGTGCTCGACGGGCTGCGCGCCACGCTGAACTTCGAGCGGTTCGGCCTGGCCGACGACAGCCGGGTCGGACTGTGGGGCTACTCCGGTGGCGGACTGGCCAGCGCCTGGGCGGCCGAGGTGCACGCGGACTACGCGCCGGAACTGAATATCGTCGGCGCCGTGCTGGGTTCGCCGGTGGGCAACCTCGGCAACACCTTCCGTCGGCTCAACGGCACCAAGTTCGCCGCACTACCCGCTCTGGTGGTGGCGGCGCTGGCCAAGACCTACCCCGACCTCAACCGGGTCATCGAGGAGAACGCCACCGAATCCGGCCGGGCGATGCTGCGCCGGTTGGAGCGCCTGACCACCGGCGAGGCACTGATCCGGCACTTCAGGCACGATATGGACCGCTGGGTGCATCCCCCACTCGAAGACGTGCTGGCGATGCCGGAAGTGCAGGACGTCTTCGAGGCGATCCGGCTGGGAGGCACCGCGCCGACGCCGCCGGTGCTGATTGTTCAGGCCGTGCATGACTCGGTGATCGCCGTCGACGATATCGACGAACTGGCCCACCTGTACTCCACCGGCGGCGCGCAACTCACCTACCACCGGGATATGTTCAGCGAACATATGCTGCTGCATCCGATGTCGGCACCGATGACGCTGCGCTGGCTGACCGACCGGTTCGCCGGGCGGCCCCTGGATGCGCACATCGTCCGGACCAAATGGCCGACGCTGCTCAATCCGATCACCTATGCGGGGATGTGGCGTCTCAGCGGCATCGTGACCCGCGTCATGCTGGGTGGACGGGTGCCGTTTCGCCCGCTGTAGGCCACATCTGCCCGCGCTGCTCCGGCGGCCAGGCGCCGAGGTCGTCCCGCGGGGTGGCCACCGCCATCAGTGCGTAGGCCAGGGCCGCCAGCGCGGCCGGCAGCAGCAGTGTGACCGCAATCTGAAACGGGCCGTGGCCGAGGAATACCGGCGGCGCCTCGGTGAAGTAGTGCACCCGGTTCTCCGGGCTCAACGGCACGCCCTGGTGATCGGGGGTGCCGTAACGCCAGTGCACCAGCACCGCGCCGACACCGGCCGCCACGGCACCGGCGGCGACCTGGCCCAGCCACAGCGCGGTGACGAGCACCGGCCCGCGATGGGGCCGCCACTGCCACACCAGCACTGCCGAGACGATTGCCAGCATCGAGAGCAGGCCGATCAGCATCGCGGCCGAGACGAACAGGTTGTCCGATGCCGTGCCGAGGAAAGCGTCAACCCGGTCACCGGAGCGGGCCAACGCCGTCACGGTGTGGATCGGCGGCGCCATCCAGGACCACAGCGCGCCGATGAGTGCACCGCAAATCCCCAGTGCGGCAGGGACAATCGCGGCTGCCGACCGGGTGGACCGACGCGGCGGCGGGTTCACCGCTCAGCCTCCAAATCCGTCGAGTCCACCCGGCCGTGCCGGGAACACTGGGCCCACCAGCCATCGGGACGTACCTGCACCACCATTCGTCGGCCGCAGGCGGCGCAGAACCGCGGCGGCTCCAGACCCAGCCGCGCGGCGGTCGGGATGTCCGCTCCGCCGGCGGCACCGGTGTACACGTTGTAGCAGCCCCCGCCCACCGGCACCGGTAACTGAGCAACCATCACAAGCTGGCGTTCAGTGCCTTGATCGGCATCTGCAGATCCTCCAGCAGTTCCAGGTCGGATTCCGCGGGCCGGCCCAACGTGGTCAGGTAATTGCCGACGATGACCGCGTTGATACCGCCGAGGATGCCCTGTTTGGCGCCGAGATCGCCGAGGGTGATCTCACGGCCGCCGGCGAAGCGCAGCATCGTCCGCGGCAGCGCCAATCGGAAGGCCGCCACCGCTTTCAGCGCCTCGGCGGCCGGCATCACCTCGAGATCGCCGAACGGTGTTCCGGGGCGGGGGTTGAGGAAGTTCAGCGGCACCTCGTGCGGGTCAAGCTCGGCGAGTTCCGCCGCGAACTCGGCCCGCTGCTCCAGCGTCTCCCCCATCCCGAGGATGCCGCCGCAACAGACCTCCATACCGGCATCGCGGACCATCGTCAGGGTGTCGCGCCGCTCCTCCCAGGTGTGGGTGGTGACCACGTTGGAGAAAAAAGACCGTGCGGTCTCCAGGTTGTGGTTGTAGCGGTGCACTCCCATCTCGGCGAGCCGCCGCACCTGCTCGGCGTCGAGCATGCCCAGTGAGCAGGCAATGTGGATATCGACCTCGTTGCGGATCGCCTCGATGCCGGCGGCCACCTGGGCCAGCAGCCGTTCGTCGGGGCCGCGGACCGCGGCGACGATGCAGAACTCGGTGGCGCCGGTCTTCGCGGTCTGCTTGGCGGCCTCGACCAGGCTGGGAACGTCGAGCCAGGCGCTGCGGACCGGAGAGGCGAACAGCCCGGACTGAGCGCAGAAGTGGCAATCCTCCGGGCAGCCGCCGGTCTTGAGACTGATGATCCCCTCGACTTCGACCTCCGGGCCGCACCAGCGCATCCGCACCTCGTGGGCCAGCGCCAGCAGATCCTCAAGTCGGTCGTCGGGCAGTTGCAGCACATCGAGCACCTGCAGGCGGGACAGCCCCTCGCCGCGCTCGAGCACCTGCTCGCGGGCCTGGGCAAGGACGTCGACAGCAGCCTGGTTCACGCAGGACAGGCTAGTCCACCGGCCAGTCGAAGGCTCAGCCCACCAGTGGATAGTCGAGCCGCTCGTCACCGTCCCAGCGGCGCAGCCCCACCACATCCGCGGCGACATCCGCTCCGCTCCGGTTGACCACCTCCAACGCCGCACCGATCCGCTCGGCGCCGAACCGGCGCCCCAGGGTGGCGTGCGGCGTCCAGTGCCCCGGCCGGCAATGCGGGAACGGTTCGCCGACCACATGAGGCAGAGCCCGCCGGTAGACGTCGGCGTGCAGGTCGAGTAGTGCGGCCGAGGGGATGATGAGGCGCGCCAGCGTGAGGCTGGGTCCGCCGAACACCAACGGCGCGCCCACCACGACCCTGAGTGGGAACCGGTGGCCCAGCCCGCGCAGGGCCTCGTCGACGTCCGGGTCGATCCGGTCGGCAGCCACCAAGGTGACGTGCGGCCGGTTCGTCGGAGACTTCACCCGAACCTGGCTCGGCAGGCCGGCATCGTCCAGGTCCTGCCAGGCCGACCGGATCACCGCGTCGGCGTGGGCATCCAGCAGCAACTCGACCGAATGCGCCATCGTCAGATCAGTCCGGCGACCCAGCCCGGGTCGAAGGCCCGGGCGCTCATCGCCGCAAACGCGGCCGACGACAGCGCGCCCGACCCGGCGGGAAGCACCGCGCGCACCGGCGCCAGGCGCGCCAGCGCACCGCGGTTGTAGTCCTCCGCGGGACCCGGACTGGCCGGCCAGGCTCCGATAACCAGTCCGGCGCACGAAATGCCCTTGTGCTCAAGGGCTTCCAGCGTCAGTGCGGTGTGGTTGAGAGTTCCCAGCCCGGCTTGGCAGACCACCAGGACAGGGGCACCGACTTCGGTCGCGAGATCCCGCAACGTCACCCCAGACGCCGCGATCTCCACCAACAGTCCACCGGCTCCCTCGACAAGGGTCAGCCGCCCGGGCCGGTCGGCGGCTCGGATCGCGGCGAGGATTTCCGCGGCCGACGGCAACGGGCGACCGACGGTTTCGGCTGCGGCGGCCGGCGCCAGCGGGTCCGGATACCGGGCCACCGAGATCAGGTCGCCGACCCCGGCCAGCCTCGCCACCTCGGCAAGGTCATCGTCACCCGCACCCGTCTGGACCGGCTTGCAGACTGTCACCTCGAGGCCGGCACCGCGGGCGTGGGCGGCCAGGGCGGCGGTGGCGATGGTCTTGCCGACCCCGGTGCCGGTACCGGTGACGACGACGACACTCATCGGGCTTCGGCGCCCAGCACCGCCCTCAGAACCCGGCGGGCGAGGTCCATCTCATCCTCGGTGAGCGAGGCCCGGGCGGTCAGCCGCAACCTCGATGTGCCCGGCGGAACGGTGGGCGGCCGGAAGCAGCCCACCCGAACCCCGGCCTCCAGGCAGCCGTTCGCTGCGGCCACGGCGGTCGCCGGGTCGCCGAGGATGACCGAGACCACTGCCGATTCCGGCCGCGCGACCACGTCGCACGCCTCGGCGAGAGCGCGGGCTTTGGCCAGGACGGCACCGGCCCGACCCGGTTCGTCGGCGAGGATCCGTAGCGCCGCCGCCGCGGCGCCGACCGCGGCGGGTGCCAGTCCGGTGTCGAAGATGAACGGACGGGCGGAGTCGATGAGATGGTCCCGGACGGCCTCGGATCCCAGTACCGCACCGCCCTGGCTGCCCAGCGCCTTGGACAGCGTCGTCGTCACCACCACGTCGGGGGATCCGGCCAATCCC
>LFFF01000066.1 GCA_001510415.1 Actinobacteria bacterium casp-actino6
TCAGCTCGCGGGCGGCGCCGATCTGCTCGGCCTCGGTCGTCAACTCCCGTTCGACGCATTCGCGCAGCTCCCGCAGGCTGGGCTTGAGCAGGAACACCCCGGCGGTGACATTGCGCAGGCCCGCTCCGGAGGTGTCCAGGAGGAACATCGTGTTGATATCGGCGCATACGTTGGCGACCTGCTGATAGAAGTCCTCCGGTACCCCGGGGGGAAGGCTGCCGCTGGCGACGACGATGGACGCATGCGCGGCGGCCCGCCGCAATTGCAGCAGGCATTCGGTCTGCTCGGCCACTGTCAGTTCCGGTCCGGGCAGTACGAACCGGTACTGCCGCTCGGTGCTCAGCTCGTTCACGGTGACGCTTTCACGGGTCGCACCGCCGATCGGAATCCTGTGCACGGCAAGGCCTTCGGCGACGAGCAGGTTGTTCACCAATTCCCCGGCCGGTCCGCCGGCCGGGAACACCGCCGCCGACCTGGCGCCCAGCACGTCGGCAACATGGGCGACGTTGATCCCGCCACCACCGGGGTCGTAGCGGGCCGCGGCGCACCGTAGTTTGTCCGTCGGGCGCACCGATTCGGTGCTCGTGGTGATATCGAGGGCGGGGTTCATGCACAGCGTGACGATGCGGTGCCCGGCTACCGACTGACTCAATCTGCCTCCGCTCACAGACCGCTGGGGTAGGTCTCCGGGTTCTGCCCGGCGATCCACACGCTGGTGGGCTCCAGCGGTTCCAGTGCGCGCGTGGAGTCGATGTGGATCATCGCATCGAATTGATCGGACGGGCGGACGTGGAAGTAGTGGCTCTGCCGTTCCGTCTCCGGCCGGTAGATCACCCCGATGGCGCGGCCCAACCGGACCGTCTCCAGCGCGTCCGCGGCGCGGGAGCCGTCGTGCATCGCGATGATGAACTCGTCCCTGCCGGTTTCGTGCAGCAGTTCCTCGATGCTGCCCGCCAGCGCCGGACGCACCGTCTTGCATTCGGCGAGACCGCCCCAGTCGCTGGCCGCGGTGACGGTGCCGGAGTGGGTGGAGAACCCGATCAGCCGGCACTGGGCGCCGTACTGCTCGCGGGCCAGCTGGCCGATCGTGAGTTGGCCGTCGGCGCAGACCTCGGTGGCGCGGGCGTCACCGACGTGGGAATTGTGCGCCCATACGACGACCCGGGCGGGTTCCGGGCCGCCCGCGCGGTCGAGGTGGGTGATCAGGGCGCCCAGGGTCTGCGCCATGTGCTTATCGCGCATATTCCACGAGGTGACCCGGCCGGCGAACATATCGCGGTAGTAGGCCTCCGCGTTGCGGACCGTCACCGCGTTCTGCTGGGCGCAGAACAGTTCGTCCTCGGCGAGTTCGCCGTCCCGGCTCAGGTATTCCTGGGCGTTGCGCTGCATCTCCACCAGTTGTTCGACGGCCTGGTGCTCACACTTCGGTCCGGCTCCGAACGCCGCCGCATAACCGTAGGCCTGGCCGTCGTCCCCGGTGGAGTGGTCGAAACAGGCGTAGCGGTCCCGGGCGCGGGCCGCGGCCGCGGGGTCGATGCCCTCGAGGTAGGCGACCACCTCCTGCATCGACCGATGCAGGCTGTAGAGATCCAGCCCGTAGAAGCCGGTCTGCCGGCGGCCATCGGCCGCGCAGCGGCCGTTATGCCAGCGCAGCCAGCCGACGAAGTCGCGCACCACGGTGTTGCGCCACATCCAGGCCGGGAACCGCTCGAAGCCACCAAGCGCCTCATCGGGTGAGCCGTCATCGCCGAGCCCGCGGACATACCGGTTGACCCGGTAGGCGTCCGGCCAATCAGCTTCGGCGGCAACGGCATTGAAGCCCTTCTCGGTGATGAGCCATTTGGTGATCTCGGCACGCGCGGCGTAGAACTCGTGGGTGCCGTGGGAGCTCTCGCCGATCAGCACGACGCGGGCGTCGCCGATCAGGTCGTCCAGCACGTCGGCCGGCGGCACCCCACCCGGGGCGTCGATGGCGGCTTGGGCGACCAGGTCGGCCGGACTGGGGTGGGTGGATGCCGGCGGCGCCCCGGTGGTGGGTGTGGCCAGCAGCTCCCGGACCTCGTCATCGGTGACCTGGCTGAAATCCCAGAAGGACTCGCCGACCGCCAGGAACGGCGTCGGCATCGAGGCGCACACCACGTCCTCGACGAGTCCGGCGAACTCCCGGCAGGTGGACTCCGGGGCCGCGGGTACGGCGATCACGATCTCGGCGGGTTCGGATTCGCGCAGCGCATGGACCGCGGCCAGCATGGAGGACCCGGTGGCCAGGCCGTCGTCGACCAGGATCACGGTCTTGCCGGTGACGTCCAGCGGGGGCCGTCCGCCGCGGTAGGCGGCCTCCCGTCGGACCAGCTCCCGGGCCTCGCGTTCGGCGATCTCGCGCAGTTGCGCCGGGGTGATCTTCAGGCCCCGCAGCACGTCATCGTTGACCACCACCCGTCCACCGCTGGCCAGCGCCCCGACGGCGAACTCCTCGTGCCCGGGGGCACCGAGCTTGCGGACGATGAACGCATCCAGCGGAGCCCCCAGCTCACGGGCCACCTCGAAGGCCACCGGCAGCCCGCCCCGGGCCAGCCCCAGCACGATCACGTCCGGTTTGCCGCGGTAGGAGCTCAACAGCGAGGCCAGCACCTGGCCGGCCTCCCGACGGTCACGGAACACCCGGCGCGGTTGGTGTCGTCGCATTGCTCGGGTCATCGTCTCCACCCTCCCCAGGGATTCATCCCGTCCCGCCTCGATCAGACCATCTCGCGCCCGCGTCGCGGTAGGGCCCGAAGTCCTGCCTCAGCGCTCGAACACCAGCACGTCGCCGAGCGGGCGCCGCGGCGTGGCGGGCGGCTGCCCGGACGTCTCGGGAACCCGTCCGATCCGGATCAGCAACTGTGGGTCGCCGCCGCCGGTGAGCTCCCGGACCACCGATCGGCTGGCCTCGAGTTCGGTCAGGTGGGTCAGCGTGCAGGTGGCCAGGCCGGCCATGGTGGCCTCCAGCAGCACATCCGAGAGCACCTCGCCACAGCCGAGTGCCTCGCGGCGACCGTCCCCGTCGGTGCAGAGCGCCGCGATCACCGAGCGGTCGCGGGCCGCCGCGGCGCGCTGGTCGGGATCCCCGCCGGCCGGGAAGGCCCGGGCGATATCGACCCGGTCGCGTTCGGCGACCGGCATCAGGTTGTCGTAGGGTACACCGTCGGCGGCTTCGAAAGGAGCTGTCCACCAATGCAATTCCGCGTGATAGGACCTGTCGTACCGGCGCAGTGCCTCGGTGAGCCGGGTCGCTTCGGCCAATCGCGGGCGCGCCTGGTCGCCCAGGATGTGCAGGCTGGCCATATCGGGGTCGACGGTGCTGCGCAGGACCGGCTCGAATTCGGCCCAGGCCGGCGGCTCGGCGAACGGCAGCCGGTCGGTGCGCCGCCGCGCGATCGCATCGGCGCGAGCCCGCTCGGCGTCGGTGACGAACTCCCGCTGCCGGAAACTCACGGTGGCCAGGTGGTCGAGCTCGTTCGGATTGGGGAAGCGGGCGATATCGGCCTGCCAGCCGGCCGCGGCGGCAACCACTCGGATGTGGTCCAGCAGGGCGCCGCAGCTGATCAGCGCCTCCCGGCCGGACTGGTCGGTGGCATGCGGCACCCGCTGCGGCTCGACGAACAACCGCAGCGCGCCGTCGCGGGCGGTCAGGCGCCACGGCTGGCTGTTGTGCACCGACGGCGCGCGGCAGGCCAGCTGCACCAGATCGGCCAGCACGCGGGTGTCGATTGTCGCTGTGGTCATATCAACCCCCTCAGTTTCACCTCCACCATAGGTCGATCCGGTGGCTTTGTACCCTCGGCTGCGGGGACCCTTCCGGTGCAGGATGGGCAGGGTCGCAGGGGTCGCAGAGACAGCGGGGGTGGAAGTTGACCGACAGCAGCGATGCTCTTCGCCCCGAGATCACCGAGACGCACACCGGCCTGGTGGTGCTGGTCGGTGACCGTGCCTACAAGGTGAAGAAGCCGGTCACCACCGACTTCCTGGACTTTTCCACGACGGCCAGCCGCGAGCGGGCCTGCGCCCACGAGGTCATGCTCAACTCCCGGCTGGCGCCGGGCAGCTATCTGGGTGTCGCCCATTTCCAGTCCCCGCAGGGTGGCGATCCCGAACCGGTCATCGTGATGCGCCGCCACCCGGATGAACGCCGGCTGGCCACGATGGTGCGCCGCGGCCGGGACGTGACCGGACAGTTGACGGCGGTCGCGGAGCTGTTGGCCCGGTTCCACGCCGGTGCCGGGCGCGGCCGCGAGGTGGACGACGAGGCCCGCGTCGATGCGGTGGGGGCGCGATGGCGGGAGAATCTCGCCGAGCTGGCCCGCTATGCCGGCGGCGTGGTCCCCGGAGTCGACCCCGACTGCGTTGAGGAGATCGGCCGTCGTGCGCTGGGCTTCCTGGCCGGGCGGGCGGTGCTGTTCGCCGGCCGGATCAGCGACCGCAGAATCGTCGACGGTCATGCCGACCTGCTCGCCGACGACATCTTCTGCCTGCCCGACGGGCCCGCCCTGCTGGACTGTCTGGAGTTCGACGACCGGTTGCGCTACGTCGACGGGATCGACGATGCGGCGTTCCTGGCGATGGACCTGGAGTTTCTGGGCCGTCCCGACCTCGCCGCGCATTTCCTGGGCCGGTACCTGGCCGAGGCGCGGGACGACGCACCGGAGTCGCTGCGGCACTTCTACATCGCCTACCGCGCGGTGGTGCGGGCCAAGGTCGACTGTGTCCGGCACACCCAGGGCGGCGCCGGGGCGGCCGACAGCGCGCGGGCGCATCTCAGGGTCGCACGCGAGCACCTGCGGGAGGGCACGGTCCGGTTGATCCTGGTCGGCGGCGGCCCCGGCACCGGTAAGACGACCCTGGCCCGCGGGATCGCCGACCGGGTCGGCGCCCAGGTGATCTCGACCGACGACGTGCGGTCCGCCATGGTCGCGAGCGGTGAGATCGCCGGGCGCCCGGGCGTCCTGGGCCAGGGGTTGTACGGCCGGGAGAACATCGAAGCCGTTTATGACGCTGTTCTGCGCCGGGCGCACCTCGGCCTGTGCGAGGGTCATACGGTGATCCTGGACGGAACGTGGTCGGACCCGGATTATCGGGAGCGGGCGCGCCGGGTGGCCGCGGAGGCTGCGGCGATCATGGTCGAACTCGCCTGTGCCGCACCGTTGGACGACACTCTGAGTCGGATCCGCACCCGGACGGGCACCGCCTCCCAGGTCACCCCGGAGATCGCCGCCGCACTGGCCGGCCCCGAGGGTCAGGCCGAATGGCCGGCGGCACACCGCATCGACACCACCAGAGATCTGGCCGAGTCCGTCGCCGAGGCGCTGGAACTCTGCCGCACCGCCTGCTGATCACACGAGGAGAACGCTGATGCGATATGTCGAGGATATTGCGAACCTGGGGATGGCCGACGCCGAGGAGGCCGGCGGCAAGGGCGCCAACATGGGCGAGATGGTCAAGGCGCAACTGCCGGTCCCGCCGGGCTTCGTGGTGTTGCGGGACAGCTACCTGGCGTCGATTCGGGCCGCCGGAGTGGCCGACGAACTCAACGCGGCGCACCGGGAGGCGATGCTGCACGCCCTCGACACCGACCGGTTCGACCAGATGTGCGCGACGATGAAGGCCCTCGTGCTCAAGGCCGGGATGGCTCCGGACGTCCAGGAGCGGATTCTGGAGTCCTACCTCGGGATGGGCACGGATTGCTTTGTCGCAGTGCGGTCCTCGGCCACCGGCGAGGACGGTGCCGACGCCTCGTTCGCCGGGATGAACGAGACCTACACCAATGTGCGGGGCGAGCAGGATCTGATCGAGGCGGTGAAGAACTGCTGGGCCTCGCTGTTCGCGCCGCGGGTCGTCTCCTACCGGGCCAGTCGGGGATTCACCGCAGACCCGGCGATGGCCGTTGTCGTCCAATTGATGATCGCCTCGGAGCGGTCCGGTGTCGCGTTCACCGCCGACCCGACCACCGACGCCACCGACCGGGTGGTCATCGAGGGTGCGTTCGGTCAGGGCGAGGTGGTGGTCTCCGGGTCGGTGGAGCCCGACAACTACGTGGTGGACAAGAAGACCGGCGAAATCCTGTCCCGGCACACCGGATACAAATCCTTCGAGATCATCCGCGGCTCCGACGGTAAGGACCAGCGGGTCGAACTCGACGAGGCCCAGGCCGAGGCGCAGGTGCTCACCGATGACGAGGTCAGCGAGATCGCCAGGATCGCGGTCCGCAGCGAACAGCATGCCGGCTGCCCGCAGGACACCGAGTGGGCGATCGCCGACGGCAAGACCTACATCGTGCAGACCCGCCCGATCACCACCCTCAACCGCGCCGGGTCACCGGCGCAGGAGAAGCATGAGGTGCTGATCCAGGGTCTGCCCGCCGTTCCGGGGGTGGTGTCCGCGGTGGTACGGGTGCTCTCCGACGTCAGCGAGGGCGCCCGCCTTCAGGACGGGGAGGTACTGGTGGCCAAGATGACCAACCCGGACTGGCTGCCCACCATGCGCCGCGCGGCGGCGTTGGTCACCGACACCGGCGGGATGACCTGTCACGCCGCGATCGTCGCCCGCGAACTGAAGGTGCCGTGCATCGTCGGGGCGCGGACTGCCACCAGGGATCTGTCCGACGGCATGGTGGTGACCGTCGACGGAACCCACGGCCGGGTGCTGGCCGGCCGGGCGAATATCGGCGGGGCGAAAACCGCGGCGGCCGGGGAGCAGGCCGCGCCGACGGCGGTCGCCGCCGCCGAGGTGACCGGAACCAAGATCTACGTCAATATCCTGCTTCCCGACACCGCGGACGACGTCGCCGCCCAGGATGTCGACGGGGTCGGACTGCTGCGGGCGGAGACGATGCTCACCGATGCGCTGGGCAACCGGCACCCGCGCGCGTTGATCGCCGCCGGCGAGCAGGCCGTCCTGGTCGACAAACTGGCCGACGCGGTGGGCCGGGTCGCCTCCGCCTTCGCGCCGCGGCCGGTGGTCTACCGGGCCAGTGACTTCCGCACCAACGAGTTCCGGGCGCTGGCGGGCGGCGACGCCTTCGAACCCGAGGAGCACAACCCGATGATCGGCTACCGGGGCTGCTACCGGTACGTCGACAACCCAGACCTGTTCAACCTGGAGTTGCAGACACTGGCCCGGGTCCGCGAACAGAATCCCAACCTGCACTTGATGATTCCGTTCGTCCGCACCCGCTGGGAACTGGAGAGGTGCCTGGAACTGGTCGACGCCAGCCCGCTGGGCCGCCAGCGCGGCCTGCACCGGTGGGTGATGGCCGAGGTGCCCTCGGTGGTGTATTGGCTGCCGGAGTACGTCGGCTTGGGCATCGACGGGGTGTCGATCGGGAGTAACGACCTGACCCAACTCGTCCTCGGTGTGGACCGCGATTCCGATCAGTGTGCGGAGTTGTACGACGAGTCCGACGGCGCGGTCCTCGATGCGATCGGCCGCGTGGTGAGCACTGCGCGGCGACTGGGCATCACCTCGTCGCTGTGCGGCCAGGCGCCCTCCATCCGGCCGGACTTCGCCGAGCATCTGGTCCGGATGGGCATCACCTCGATCTCGGTGACCCCGGACGCGGTGACCCGGACCCGGCGAAACGTCGCGGCCGCCGAACGCCGGTTGCTGCTGGAGTCGGCGCGGGCCCGGGAAAGCTGAAAGCCCGCGCTGCCGAGGAGTCGGTGGCTCGGCAGCACGGGGCTGTACCGGATATCGCAGCGGGCATCGGAGCCGTTACCGGCCGGGTGCCGGATCAATCACCGGGATACGGCGACGGCTGTCTTAGGGTGGGCTCATGTCCGGCTCGTCGCTGTCCCGCCGAACCATGCTGAAATTCGCCGCCGCGGCACCGGCCGCGGCGGGGTTGGGTGCGCTGTCCGGTGCCATCGCGCCGGCGGCCGCCTCGGCCGATTCGCTGGGCATTCTGTTCGACTACGCGGCCGGGGTGCTCAGTGCGGCCGATATCAAGGCCGCCGGCGGGCTGGGTGCGATTCGCTACGTCTCCGACCGCCGGCCCGGTGCGCAGTGGATGCTGGGCAAGCCCATGGTGCTCGCGGAGGCGCGCGATCTGTACCAGGCCGGGCTGAAAATCGTGTCCAACTACCAGTTCGGCAAGGCCTCGACTGCCGACTGGCTCGGCGGGCAGGCAGCCGGGGTTACCCACGCCAAACGTGGGTGGGAGCTGCACACCGCGGCCGGCGGTCCGGTGGCGGCGCCCATCTACGCCTCCATTGACGACAATCCCACCTATGAGCAGTACAAACAGCAGGTGGCGCCCTATATCCGGGGCTGGGAATCAGTGCTCGGACGCCAGCGGGTGGGGATCTACGGCAACTCCAAGACCATCGAGTGGGCGCTACAGGACGGTGTGGGCGCGTGGTTCTGGCAGCACAACTGGGGAACCCCCAAGGGGGTCGTGCACCCGGCCGCCCATCTGCACCAGTTCGAGATCGACGCGCGCACCGTCGCCGGCGTCGGTGTTGACCTGAACAACATTCTCAAGCCGCAATTCGGCCAGTGGGATTAATTCCGCGGCAATAACCTACTCAATAGTAGGTATTTGCCGGCGATCGGCCCGGCCCAATTTCGACGAACAATTGCCGGGACCGCCCCAGGCGACCGCTCGGTGAAGCGGCCGCCGCCGACGCCGTTACAATGGTAACGATTCGATAACAATCCGGCTGTGATCAGCGGTGTTGTGGCTACCCGACCGTAACCACGTGCACGCAGGACGTTTGTCCCGGCCAGTCCCGACGGTCCTCGGACCTGCTGTTACCCAGCGCCGGGTTACCCGTGCGTAGAACTGCTGAGTAACCATTAAAGGGCACGAAATGACCGCTGTTCTTATGGGACTCTTAGTACTGCTTTCGCGTATGGCACGGAGACGGAGACGCAGTGACGATCCACGAGCACGACCAGTTGTCATCCGGTGATGACAGGCCCGCGGACCGCACCGCGGACCGGGTAGGTACTCAGGCGCTCGTGGACCGACTCAACGCGGGCGAGCCGTACGCCGTCGTCTTCGGCGGGCAGGGGCACAGCTCATGGCTCGCCAGCCTGGAGGAACTCGTCACCACCGCGGGAATCGAGTCCGAACTCGCCCGAATCGCAGGCGAGGCCGAGCTGCTGCTGGAGCCGGTGGCCGATGAGATCGTCGTGGTCCGCCCGATCGGCTTCGAACCGCTGCGGTGGGTGCGGGCACTGGCGGCCGCGGAGCCGGTTCCTGCGCCTCATCAGCTGACCTCGGCGGCGGTGTCGCTGCCCGGCGTTCTGCTGACCCAGATCGCGGCCATCCGGGCGCTGACCCGCCAGGGTCTGGACTTCGCCGATGCCCCGCCCGTCGCCGCGGCCGGTCACTCCCAGGGCGTGCTGGCCGTCGCGGCGCTGCAGGCCGGCGGCAGCATGGACGTGCAGCTGCTGGCACTGGCCCAACTCATCGGCGCCGCCGGCACGCTGGTGGCCCGTCGCCGGGGCATCGTCGCGCTCGGTGACCGTCCGCCGATGGTCGCGGTGACCAACGTCGAACCGGAACGCATCGCCGCGCTGCTCGACGATTTCGCCCGGGACGTCGGCACCGTCCTGCCGCCGGTGCTGTCCATCCGCAACGGTCGCCGCTCGGTGGTCATCACCGGAACCCCCGAGCAGCTCTCCCGCTTCGAGCTGTACTGCGGGCAGGTCGCCGACGCCGAGGCCGCCGAGCGCAAGAACAAACTGCGCGGCGGGTCGGTCTTCTCGCCGGTGTTCGATCCGATCGACGTCGAGGTCGGCTTCCACACCCCCCGGCTGGCCGACGGCGTCGAACTCGTCACCCGGTGGGCCGAATCGGTGGGCCTGGACACCGGGCTGGCCCGCCGGATGGCCCACGACATTCTGGTCGGCCAGGTCGACTGGGTGGACGCCGTCGGCGAGCTCGAAGAGGCCGGCGCCCACTGGATTCTCGACCTCGGCCCGGGCGACATCCTGACCCGGCTGACCGCACCGGTCATCCGGGGGCTCGGCGTGGGAATCGTGCCGGCCGCCACCCGTGGCGGACAGCGCAACCTGTTTACCGTCGGCGCGGCCCCCGAGGTCGGCAAGCCCTGGTCGAGTTATGCGCCCACCGCGATCACCCTGCCGGACGGCTCGGTGAAGCTGTCGACCAAGTTCACCCGGCTCACCGGCCGCTCGCCGATGCTGCTGGCCGGTATGACGCCGACGACGGTCGACGCCAAGATCGTCGCGGCCGCCACCAACGCCGGCCACTGGGCGGAACTGGCCGGCGGCGGTCAGGTCACCGAAGCGATCTTCGAGCGCCGGATGGCCGAACTCACCGAGTTGCTGGAGCCCGGCCGCGCCTTCCAGTTCAATGCGCTATTCCTGGATCCCTACCTGTGGAAACTGCAGGTCGGCGGCAAGCGGCTGGTCCAGAAGGCCCGGGCGTCCGGGGTCCCGATCGACGGGCTGGTCATCAGCGCCGGCCTGCCCGATCTGGCCGACGCCGTCGACCTCATCGACGAACTCACCACCGCCGGCATCGAGCACATCTGCTTCAAACCGGGCACCGTCGAGCAGATCCGCTCGGTGATCCGGATCGCCGCCGAGGTTCCGGCCCGCAACATCATCGCCCACGTCGAGGGCGGGCGGGCCGGTGGCCACCACTCCTGGGAAGACCTCGACGACCTGCTGCTGGCCACCTATTCCGAACTGCGCTCGCAGCCCAACCTCACCGTCTGCGTGGGCGGCGGTATCGGCACGCCCGAACAGGCCGCCGAATACCTCACCGGCCGCTGGTCGCTGGCCTACGGATATCCGTTGATGCCGGTCGACGGCATCCTGGTCGGCACCGCCACGATGGCCTGTCTGGAGGCCACCACCTCGCCGGCGGTCAAGCAGTTGCTGGTCGACACCGCGGGCACCGAGGCCTGGGTGGGTGCCGGACAGGCCAGCAACGGAATGGCTTCCGGGCGAAGCCAACTCGGTGCCGACATCCACGAGATCGACAACTCCGCATCGCGGTGCGGCCGGCTGCTCGACGAGGTCGCCGGTGACGCCGAGGCGGTGGCGGCCCGTCGCGACGAGATCATCACGGCGATGGCGGCCACCGCCAAGCCGTACTTCGGCGATGTCGCCGAGATGACCTATCTGCAGTGGCTGCGCCGCTACGTCGAGTTGACGATCGGCGCCGACGACAGCACCGCTGATGCGAGGACCCCGGACTCGCCGTGGCTGGACGGTAGTTGGCGGGATCGGTTCGCCGCCATGCTGCAGCGCGCCGAGGCGCGTCTGGACACCCGCGACACCGGCGCCATCGAGACGTTGTTCGCCGGTGACGGAGAGGCGCTGCTCGACCATCCCGCCCTGGCGATCGACGCGCTGCTGGAACGGCATCCGGATGCCGCAACCGTGCTGCTGCACCCCGCCGACGTCCCGTTCTTCGTCGAATTGTGCAAGACCCTCGGCAAGCCGGTGAATTTCGTGCCGGTGATCGACTCCGATGTTCGCCGGTGGTGGCGCAGCGACTCGCTGTGGCAGGCCCACGATGGCCGCTACACCGCCGACCAGGTCTGTGTCATCCCCGGCACCGCGGCCGTCGCCGGGATCACCCGGGTCGACGAGCCGGTCGGGGAGTTGCTGGACCGGTTCGAGAAGGCCGCCGTCGACGAGGTGCTGGCCGACGGTTTGGTACCGCAGCCCGCGGTCTCCCGGCTGCAGGTGCGCGCCGATGTCACCGGCCCACTGGGCGTCGTGCTGGACTCCCCGGACGTGCTGTGGGCGGGTCGCACCGCGACCAACCCCGTGCACCGGCTGGCACCGCCCTCGGAGTGGCAGGTCTATGAAGACCGCACCGCCACAAACCATTCCACCGGCGCACGCCTCGAGGTCATCGGATCCGACCGGGTGGTGCTGCGGGTTCCGCTGTCCGGCTCGTGGATCGACATCACCTTCACCCTGCCGCCCACCGTCGCCGACGGCGGCGCCCCGGTGGTCATCACCGCCGACGCCGCCGCCGCGATGCGCGCCGTGCTGGCCATCGCCGCGGGGGTCGACGGTCCCGACGCGCTGACCGTCCCCGCCGGGGGCTCAACCACGGTCACGGTGGACTGGGATCCGGAACGGGTCGCCGACCACACCGGTGTCACCGCGACCTTCGGAGCGCCGCTGGCGCCCACCCTGACCATGGTCCCGGACGCACTGGTCGGCAGGTGCTGGCCCGCGGTCTTCGCCGCCATCGGTGCGGCCGTCACCGATACCGGCTTCCCGGTCATCGAGGGACTGCTGTCCCTGGTGCACCTCGACCACGCCGCCCGGTTGCTCAAGCCGCTGCCCCGGCAGGCCACCCAACTGGTGATCACCGCGACATCGTCGGTCGCGATCGATACCGAGGTCGGCCGCGTCGTGCCGGTCACCGTCAACGTCAGTGACGCCGCCGGCACCGTGCTGGCGGTGCTCGAGGAGCGGTTCGCGATCCGCGGCCGCACCGGCCCGGCCGAACTCACCGATCCGGTTCGCGCCGGGGGAGCGGTCTCGCGCAACGCCACCGACACCCCGCGGCGGCGCCGCCGCGATGTCACCGTCACCGCCCCCGTCGACATGCGGCCGTTCGCCCAGGTATCCGGTGACCACAACCCGATCCACACCGACCGGTCCGCGGCGCTGCTGGCCGGACTCCCGTCACCGATCGTGCACGGGATGTGGCTGTCGGCGGCCGCCCAGCATGTGGTGACCGCGACCGACGGTAAGGCGATCCCACCGGCCAAACTGGTCGGCTGGACCGCCCGGTTCCTGGGTATGGTCTTCCCGGGTGATGAGGTCGACTTCCGGGTCGACCGGGTCGGAATCGACCTGGGCGCAGAGGTTCTGGAGATTTCGGCGAGGGCCCGGCGGGGCGGGATCGACGCGACTGGGGGGACCGGCACGGGCGGCGAACTGGTGATGTCGGCGACCGCCCGACTGGCCGCGCCGAAGACGGCATATGCCTTCCCCGGCCAGGGTATTCAGCACGAGGGCATGGGTATGGAGGTGCGGTCCCGCTCCAAGGCCGCCCGCACGGTATGGGACCGCGCCGATGCGTTCACCCGCGAAGCGCTGGGATTCTCGGTGCTGCACGTGGTTCGGGACAACCCGACCAGTCTGGTCGCCGGCGGTGTGCACTATCACCATCCCGACGGGGTGCTGTACCTGACTCAGTTCACCCAGGTCGCCATGGCGACGGTGGCGGCCGCCCAGGTCGCCGAGATGCGCGAGCAGGGGGCGTTCGTCGAGGGTGCCATCGCCTGCGGCCACTCGGTCGGCGAGTACACCGCACTGGCCTGCGTGACAGGCGTTTTCGAACTGGAAGCGCTGCTGGAGGTGGTGTTCCACCGGGGCAGCAAGATGCACGAGTTGGTCCCGCGCGACGAACTCGGCCGCTCCGACTACCGGCTGGCTGCCATCCGTCCGACCCAGATGGACCTCGACCACGACGACGTCCCCGGCTTCGTCGCTGAGATCGCCGAGCGAACAGGCGAATTCCTGCAGATCGTCAACTACAACCTCCGCGGATCGCAATACGCGATCGCCGGCACCGTCCGCGGTCTGGACGCCTTGCAGGCCGAGGTCGAACGCCGACTGGAGATCAGCGGCGGCAAGCGGGCCTATATCCAGGTTCCCGGTATCGACGTGCCGTTCCACTCCGAGGTGCTGCGCAACGGCGTCGATGAGTTCCGTCGCTCCCTGGAGCGGATCATCGCCGACGATGCCGACGCGTCGGTGCTCATCGGCCGCTACATCCCCAACCTGGTGCCGCGACTGTTCACCCTGGACCGCGACTTCATCGCCGAGATCCGCGATCTGGTGCCGGCCACCTCGCTCGATGAGATCCTCGCCGACTACGACACCTGGATTACCCAGCGACGGCAGGAACTCGGCCGCCGGGTGGTCATCGAACTGCTGGCCTGGCAGTTCGCCAGCCCGGTGCGCTGGATCGAGACCCAGGACCTGCTGTTCACCGAGGAGGCCGCCGGCGGACTCGGGGTGGAACGTTTCGTGGAGATCGGGGTCAAATCCGCGCCGACCGTCGCCGGCCTGGCCGGCAACACCCTGAAGTTGCCGGACTACGCGCACAGCACGGTGCAGGTGCTCAACGTCGAACGCGACGCCGCGGTGCTTTTCGCCAGTGACGAGGATCTAGCCGAGGATCCAGCCGAGGATCCAGCCGAGGACTTCGCACCGGAGGCCACGCCCGCCGAGGCGGCTACTCCCGACGTGGCTGCGCCGGCGGCACCGGCAGCTGCGTCCGCGCCGACGTCGAGCGGCCCGCGCCCCGACGACATCGGATTCGATGCCTCCGACGCCACCGTGGCGCTGATCGCGCTGTCGGCCAAGATGCGCATCGACCAGATCGAGCCGCTGGACTCAATCGAGTCCATCACCGACGGGGCCTCCTCGCGGCGCAACCAACTGCTGGTCGACCTCGGCTCCGAGCTGAACCTGGGTGCCATCGACGGCGCCGCCGAGGCCGATCTCGCCGCGCTGCGCGGGCAGGTCGCCAAACTGGCCCGCACCTACAAGCCGTTCGGCCCGGTGCTCACCGATGCCGTCAACGACCAGTTGCGCACGGTCCTCGGCCCGTCCGGCAAGCGGCCGGGGGCCGTCGCCGAACGGGTCGCCAAGACCTGGGAACTCGGCCAGGGCTGGGCCAAGCACGTCACTGTGGAACTCGCACTGGGCACCCGGGAGGGCGAGAGCGTTCGGGGCGGGCCGCTGGGCGGTCTGCACGACGGGGCGCTGTCCGACGCGGGGTCGGTGGACAAGGCCATCGACGCGGCCGTCGCGGCGGT
>LFFF01000067.1 GCA_001510415.1 Actinobacteria bacterium casp-actino6
CCGACGGCACGGTGATCTGGACCTCTCCGAGCGGACGCACCTACACCACGACCCCAGGCGGTGCGCTGTTCTTCCCGCAACTCGGCGCACCCACCGAGGCGATAACTCCGACATCCCACCGGCCGAACGTCGTGGGACGCACGCTGCGGATGCCCACCCGGCCGCGCAGCCGAGCCGCCGAACGAGCCGCTCGCATCACATGGGAACGCAGCCTCAATCAAACCCGAATAGATGCCGACCTGAGAACCCGAATAGACGCCGACCCGCCGCCGTTCTGATCAGTCCTGGATAGGGTCGGGACATGCCACCGAGCGATGACACCACCCCCACCGTGTGGCCCGGCAACCCATACCCATTAGGGGCCACCTTCGATGGCGCCGGTACAAACTTTTCGGTGTTCTCCGAGGTGGCCGACAGGGTTGAGCTGTGCCTGATCGACGATCGCAACCGCGAGACCCGAATCGAGCTCGACGAGGTGGACGTCTTCGTCTGGCATGCCTACCTGCCGGCCGTCGCTCCCGGCCAGCGGTACGGATTCCGGGTGCACGGGCCGTGGGATCCATCAACCGGATTGCGCTGCGACTCCAGCAAGCTGCTCCTCGACCCATACGGCAAATCCTTCGACGGCCACTTCGATTTCACCCAGGCGCTCTACTCCTATGACCTCGAAGCCGACGATCCGGCCGGCGGCGGGGTCCCGCCGAGGATCGACTCGCTGGGACACACCATGACCAGCGTGGTGATCAACCCGTTCTTCCAATGGGGGTCCGACCACGCACCGCGCACCCCCTACCACGAGACGATCATCTACGAGGCCCACGTCAAGGGCATGACCCAGACCCATCCGGCGGTACCGAAGGAGCTGCGCGGCACCTACGCCGGACTGGCCCATCCGGCGGTGATTGAGCATCTTCAGCAACTCAACGTCACCGCGATCGAACTCATGCCGGTGCACCAGTTCATGGACGATAAGCGCCTACTCGGCCTCGGGTTGCGAAACTACTGGGGATACAACACATTCGGGTATTTCGCCCCGCACGCAGGGTACGCCGCCAACCATCAGGCCGGCGGTGCGGTCGGCGAGTTCAAGACCATGGTGCGGGCTTTCCACGACGCCGGTATCGAGGTCATCCTCGACGTCGTCTACAACCACACCAGCGAGAGCGATCACCTCGGACCGACCATCAACTTCCGCGGCATCGACAACGCCGCCTACTACCGACTGCTGGACTCGGACCTGCGGCTCTACAAGGACTTCACCGGAACCGGTAACAGCCTCAACGTCCGGCACCCGCACACCCTGCAACTGATCATGGACTCGCTGCGCTACTGGGTGACGGAGATGCACGTCGATGGATTCCGGTTCGATCTGGCCTCCACCCTGGCCCGCGAGTTCTATGACGTCGACCGCCTGAGCGCCTTCTTCGACCTGGTTCAGCAGGATCCGGTCGTCAGCCAGGTCAAGCTGATCGCCGAACCGTGGGATATCGGCGAGGGCGGATACCAGGTGGGCAATTTCCCTGGCCTGTGGACGGAGTGGAACGGCAAGTACCGCGATACCGTGCGCGACTACTGGCGCGGCGAACCGGCGGCGCTGGGCGAGTTCGCCTCCCGATTGACCGGTTCGTCGGACCTCTACGAGGCGACCGGACGACGCCCGGTCGCGAGTATCAACTTCGTGACATGCCACGACGGCTTCACCCTGGCCGACCTGGTGTCCTATAACGAGAAACACAACGACGCCAACGGCGAACACAACCGCGACGGCGAGAACTACAACCGGTCCTGGAACTGCGGTGTGGAGGGTCCCACCGAGGATGCGGAGGTCCTCGCGCTGCGGCACCGCCAGATCCGCAACATCCTGACCACGCTGATGGTCTCGCAAGGCACCCCGATGATCAGCCACGGCGACGAGGTGGGCCGCACCCAGGACGGCAACAACAACGGCTACTGCCAGGACAATGAACTGACCTGGATCGACTGGAGCAACACCGACGAGTACGCCGACATCCTGGATTTCGCCCGGCGGGTCACTGCACTGCGCGCCAAGCATCCGGTATTCCGGCGGCGTCGGTTCTTCGAGGGCCGGCATATCAAAAGTGCCGACCGGAACCGCGACATCGCCTGGTTCAACCGCGACGGCGTGCAGATGACCCCGGATGACTGGCAGTCGGGTATCAAGTCGGTCGCAGTCTTCCTCAACGGCGACACGATCCCGGAACCCGACGCGCGCGGCGAACGCGTTGTCGATGATTCGTTTCTGCTCTGCTTCAACGCGCACGCCTACCCGGTGGAATTCCTGACTCCCGACGGTAAGTACGCGCGGCAATGGACGGTGGAGATCGACACCTTCGACCCGTCCGATGGACCTGGCCGCGTCGTCACCGCGGGAACCACCGTCTCGATTCCCGATCGCTCGATTCTGGTGTTCAGGAAGACCGACTAGTCGATCGCCCTGCTGGCTGTGGATAGCCGCAATCCCCGTCACGCCGGATCGGTCATCATCGGTCGCTATGACTCAGATGCCGGCGATCCCGCCGATCGACACCGCCACCGATCCGGTCTACACCCCCGACGATATGGGCGATCGATGGCGAGCGCTCATGGGGCCGTTGGGTTTCGGTCAGAGACTGCTGTGGGTCGGCTTCGTCGGACCCGACCGGCGCATGCACAAAATTCTCAGCCAGGTTCCCCTCGGGCGCTCGCCGCACCGTGCATTGGTCGACAACCTGATGCTCGGACTGTCGGTGCTGCTGGAAACCGATTTCGCACCGGGGACATCAGTGGCACTGTTGTTGACGCGGCCCGGCGCGGATCCGGTTTCGGTGGAGGACCGCCGGTGGGCCACGGTCCTGGCCCAGGCGGCACAGCGGTGCTCTGTCCCGCTCGAGCCGATGTTCCGAGCCAATGACACAGCACTGGAGGCACTGTGAGCCGCCAGTACCGGCACCGTCAGGTCAGATACCGGTAGGCCGGTGAGCCTGGCTCCAGTGCCTCGACCTGCAGGCCCGAGGCGTCCATCCGGGCCAGGAGCCCGTCGAGGTCGGCGGCCGAGCCGAGTTCGATCCCGACCAGCGCTTCGCCGGTCTCCCGGTTGTTGCGCTTGACGTACTCGAACAGCGTGATGTCATCGTTCGGGCCGAGAATCTCATCAAGGAAGCGACGCAGAGCACCGGGTTCCTGCGGGAAGTCGACCAGGAAATAGTGCTTGAGACCCTTGTGCACCAAGGAGCGTTCGAGGACTTCGCCGTAGCGGGAGACGTCGTTGTTACCCCCAGATATCAGGCACACCACCGTGGCACCCGGCCGCACCTCGGCCTCCAGCAGACCCGCGACCGCCAACGCCCCGGCCGGCTCGGCGATGATCCCCTCGTTCTGGTAGAGGTCGAGCATCGCCGTGCACACCGCACCCTCATCGACGGTGGTCACCGACACCATGTCCCCCGCCGCCGCCAGCGCCTGAAACGTCAACGCTCCGGCCCGCTTCACAGCGGCCCCGTCGACGAACTGGTCGACGTGGTCGAGATCGACCGGGTGACCTTCGGCGAGTGCGGCGATCATCGAGGCGGCTCCGGCCGGCTCGATCCCGAGGACCGAGGTGGTGTTCGTCCGCTCCGCCAGATAAGAGGTGATCCCGGAGATGCAGCCGCCGCCCCCGACCGGAACGATCACCAGATCGGGCTCGCGTCCCAACTGCTCGAGAATCTCGACGGCGATGGTGCCCTGACCCGCCATCGTGCGCGGATCGTCGTACGGCGGGACCAGCGTGGCGCCGGTACGGGCCACATCGTCGATCGCGGCCTCGGCGGCATCGTCGTAGGTCGATCCCCCGACGATCACCTCGATGAAATCGCCGCCGTGATAGCGAATGCGGTCACGCTTCTGCTTCGGGGTCTTGGCCGGCACATAGACCCGGCCGTGCACCTTCATGGTTCGGCAGGCCAGCGCGAACCCCTGAGCGTGGTTACCCGCCGACGAGCACACCACCCCAACCCGCAACTCGTCCTCGGTGAGTTGCTGGAGCAGGTTGTAGGCGCCACGCAGCTTGTAGGAGCGCACGCTCTGGAGGTCTTCGCGTTTCAGGTAGACCTCGGCCCCGGTGCAGGCAGAGAGCCGATCGCTGTAATCCAGCGGGGTCTGCTGGACGAAATCGGCGATCCGCGCAGCGGCCTCATCGATGTCGGCCGCGGTGATCGGCGACGATGAGCCACTCGGGCGAAGAGCAGACGGCTCTGACCCAGAACGGTGGCTCAGGTCAGCGGACACCGCATTATGGTGCCACCGATCAGCGCGAATCAGTGAATCGGGGTGAGCACGAATACCGGTATGTCGCGGTCGGTTTTCTGCTGGTAGTCGGCGTAGTCCGGCCATACCGCGACAGCGCGTTCCCACCACGCCGCCTTTTCCTCGCCGAACACCTCGCGGGCCTCGTAGTCGCCGGCGGCGGTACCGTCCTGCAGTTCGACCCTCGGGTTCTTCTTGACGTTGTGGTACCAGACCGGGTGTTTCGGGGCACCGCCGAGCGAGGCCACCACGGCGTACTCGCCGCCGTGCTCGACGCGCATCAGCGGTGTCTTGCGGAGCTTGCCGGTCCTGGCCCCAATAGTGGTCAGCAGCACCACCGGTCTGCCTTTGAGCGCAGTGCCCTCGGTCCCGCCGGAGGACATGTACAACTCGGCGTTCTCGCGGGCCCAATCCGAGGTGCTGGGTTCGTATTCTCCGTTCAGTGGCATCGGCCCAGAATAATCCGCGCACGGCACCGCGCCGGTAGGTAGCATCGCGATTGTCTTCCTCAGAACGATCCACCCGGGAGATTGACCATGATCACGAGATCGGTGGCGATCGCTGTCGCGGTTGCGGCGTTGTCGGCTGCGGGGTTGTCCGGGCCGGGTATCGCCTCAGCTGATGATCAGTTCAACGGCCAGACCTACGCCGAGGCGCAGCAGGCGGTGAGCCGGGCCGGCATGACGAGCCGAGTAGGCGCCATCAGCGGCGACGAATTGCCGACCGAACAATGCATCGTCACCGGGTCTCAAACCGTACGGGACATGGGGGCGAGCGGATTCAGCGGGGACAGCGAGGTCGTTCTCAACCTCAACTGCAACCGCACCGCCACAAGCTCGGCAACCCAGTCCACCCAGCAGAGCCGCGAGGCGGAGGCAGGCGCCCAGCAGAGCCTCGAAGAGGCGGAGCTGGATCAGCAGGCCACCCCGGGTGAAGCAGGCTCGGCGGGCTAGCCTTTCGCTCCGGCGGCGATATCAGCCGCCCAGGCAGCCAGGCCCAAGCAAGGCTTTCAGGTCGCCCATCAACGCCGACGACGGCGTCACCCGCAGGGACTGGTCAAGTTCCAGGGTGGTGATCCGTTCCCCACTGATCAGACGCAGGTGCACCTGGGAGGTCCCGGGATGCCGGGACAGTACCTGTTTGAGCGCGGTGACCTTGTCCAGGGTGCACTGCCGGGTGGGCAGGCTCACCGCCAGCGGCCGGTTCGGCTGGGCGTTGGAGAAGTCCGGCACCACGAGGTCGTTGGCGATCAGCGTGCGCCGGTCATCCTGGATGCGGACCTTCCCGCCGACGACGACCACCGCATCATCGGCGATATCCGCCCCGAACAACGAGTAGGTCTGGGGAAAGAACATCACCTCGATGCCTCCAACCAAATCCTCCAGTTGTGCTGAGGCCCAGGGCATTCCGCTCTTGTTGACGCGACGGTTGACCGCCGCCAGGATGCCGCCCACCCGCACCTGAGTGTCGTTGGCAACGGACCCCTCCAGAATGGCGGGAATGGCGGTGTCGACCTGGGCGGCAAGCAGGTGTGCGACCCCGTTGAGCGGATGTCCGGACACGTAGAGGCCGAGCATCTCGCGTTCCAGGGCCAGCTTGTGCTTGTCCTCCCACTCCTCGTCGGGCACCTTGATGGTGAACACCGCGTCCGTGCCGCCGTCATCACCACCGCCGAAAAGGTCGAACTGGCCCCTGGCCTCGGCCTTCTTGGTTCCCAGCACCGAGTCGACGGCGTCGCCGTGCACCAGGAACAGTCCCTTGCGGGCATGTTTGAGCGAGTCGAATGCGCCCGCCTTGACCAGAGATTCGGTGACTTTCTTGTTGCAGGCGCCGATGTCGATCTTGTTGAGGTAGTCGGAGAAGTCGGTGAATCTGCCTTTTGCCGCCCGGGTCGCGATCAGCGAACTGACCACGTTGGCGCCCACATTGCGCACCGCGCCGAGGCCGAAGCGAATATCGGTGCCGACCGAGGTGAAGTTCAGTTCGGATTCGTTGACATCCGGCGGCAGCACCGTGATGCCCAACTTGCGGCAGTCGGCCAGGTAGACCGCCGCCTTGTCCTTGTCGTCTCCCACCGAGGTCAACAGACCGGCCATGTACTCGGCCGGGAAATTGGCCTTGAGGTAGGCCGTCCAATAGGACACCAGCCCGTAGCCGGCCGCGTGCGATTTGTTGAACGCGTAGTCGGCGAACGGCAGGATGGTGTCCCACAGCACCTTGATGGCGCCGGCGGAGAAGCCGTTGGCCTTCATCCCCTCGGAGAAGCCCTCGTACTCCTTGTCGAGTACGTCTCGCTTCTTCTTGCCCATCGCCTTGCGCAGAATGTCGGCTCGGGCCAGCGAGTACCCCGCCACCCGTTGCGCGATACGCATGATCTGTTCCTGATAGACGATCAGGCCATAGGTCTCGGCAAGGACATCGGCCAGCGGCTCGGCCAGTTCCGGGTGGATCGGCGTGATGGCCTGGCGGCCGTTCTTGCGGTCGGCGTAGTCGTTGTGGGCGTTCATGCCCATCGGACCGGGCCGGTACAGCGCGAGCACCGCGACGATGTCCTGGAAGCCGGTGGGCTGCATCCGCCGAAGCAGATCGCGCATCGCACTGCCGTCGAGCTGGAAGACGCCGAGGGTGTCGCCGCGGGAGAGCAGTTCGTAGGTCGCCGGATCGTCCAGTGACAGCGACTCCAGCACCACATCGACGCCGCGATTGGCTTTGATGTTCTCGATCGCGTCGCCGATGATCGTCAGGTTGCGCAGCCCGAGGAAGTCCATCTTCAGCAGGCCGATGGCCTCGCACGACGGATAGTCCCAGCCGGTGATGATGGCGCCGTCCTGCGGCCGGCGCCACAGCGGGATGGCCTCCATCAGCGGCTCGGAACTCATGATCACCGCGCACGCGTGCACACCGGAGTTGCGTACCAGACCCTCCAACCCGCGGGCGGTCTCGTAGATGGTCCGGACATCCGGGTCGGAGTCGATCAGCCCGCGCACCTCCGCGGCCTCCTTGTACCGCTCGTGGCTGGGATCGGTGATCCCCGACAGCGGGATGTCCTTGGCCATGATCGGCGGCGGCAGCGCCTTGGTGATCCGGTCCGCGATGGCGAAGCCGGGCTGCCCGTAGTGCACCCGGGCGGCATCCTTGAGCGCCGCCTTGGTCTTGATGGTGCCGAAGGTGATCACCTGGGCGACCCGGTCGCTCCCCCACTTCTCGGCCGCGTAGCGCACCATCTCGCCGCGCCGCCGGTCATCGAAGTCGATATCGATATCGGGCATCGACGCGCGCTCGGGATTGAGGAAACGCTCGAACAGCAGTCCGTGCTCGATGGGGTCGATATCGGTGATCCGCAGCGCGTAGGCCACCAGCGACCCGGCCGCCGACCCGCGGCCCGGCCCGACCCGGATATCGACCGAGCGGGCGTAGTTGATCAAGTCGGACACGATGAGGAAGTACGACGGGTAACCCTTGTCGCAGATGACGTCGATCTCGTAGGCGGCACGCTCGGTGTACGCGACGGGCACCCCCGCCGGGAACCGCCGGGCCAGGCCCGCGTCGACCTCATGACGCAGCCAACTCCCCTGGTTGTGACCCTCGGGTACCGGGAACACCGGCATCCGGTCCCGGGGCGTCCAGACATCGGCGTAGGACTGCACCCGTTCGGCGATCAGCAGGGTGGAATCGCAGGCCTGAGGAATCTCGCCGTCCCAGAGTGCGCGCATCTCGGCCGCGGACTTCAGGTAGTAACCGTCGCCGTCGAACTTGAACCGGTTGGGATCCGACAGCGTCTTGCCGGTCTGCACGCACAGCAGCGCCTCGTGGTTGTGCGCGGCGTCGCGGGTGACGTAATGGCAGTCGTTGGTGGCCAGCGCCGGGATGCCCAGCTTGCGGCCGACCTCGAGCAGCCCGTCCCGGACCCGTCGCTCGATGGACAGGCCGTGGTCCATCAGTTCCAGAAAGTAGTTCTCGGCGCCGAAGATGTCGCGCCATTTCGCCGCCGACTCGAGGGCCTCGGCCGTTTGGCCGAGCCGAAGCCGGGTCTGTACCTCCCCCGACGGGCAGCCTGTGGTGGCGATGATGCCCTCGGCGTGCTCGGCGATGATCTCGGCGTCCATCCGCCACCACTTGCCCAGCTGCCCCTCGAATGAGGCCAGCGAGGTGAGCTTGAACAGGTTCCGCAGCCCGGTAGCGTTCTCGGCGACCATGGTCAGGTGGGTGTAGGACCCGCTGCCGGAGACGTCATCGCTCTTCTGGCCGGGATCGCCCCACAGGATCCGGCGGGTGTCCAGCCGCGAGCCGGGCGCCACGTACGCCTCGACGCCGATGATGGGTTTGATTCCGACCTTGGTGGCAGCGTTGTAGAACTCACTGGCTCCGAACATGTTGCCGTGGTCGGTCATCCCGATAGCGGGCATCTCCAGGCGCTGGGCCTCGGCGAGCATCGGGGTGATCTTGGCGGCACCGTCGAGCATCGAGTACTCGGTGTGGTTGTGCAGGTGCACGAACGATCTGCCGGTCGAGATGCCCATAGGCCCGTCAGTTTAGGGCCGCGCGGGGACGGCTTCGGCGTGTCGGGTGGCCGTGTCCCCGCCCGGATCCCCGGTCAACTCTCGTCGCGCAGCATGGTGGCGATCTGCTTGGCCTGCTCAGCGGTCAGTTCCCCGGACAGTTGCAGCACTTGTCCGTCGATCGGGGCGGCGATCTTGGGGCCCCACACCACCGTCCCGGCCCGGACGAAAGCCACCTGCTTACCCACCTGACCGGCGGTGAACGTGCCGAACTCGGTCGCCGACTCCGGGGTCATCGTCATCTGGACCAATTCCACGCCGGTCAGCGGGTTCAGGAACGAATCCACATTGGTCAACTGGACCCGCAGACCCTCTGGCCCCATCTCGTAGACCGCGGTCTTATTGATATCGCAGACCCGCATCGGCTTATCCGGCGGCGCCGGGGTCGACGGTGGACACTGCTCCGGTGTGGTGACGAACGCGCTGATCACCGGCCGCACCGGCAGCGGCTTGATGGTCAGCGGCGGTGCCGTGGTCGTCGGAGCGGACGGAAGGTCGGCTCGCTGGCTCAGGCGCGGAGTCAGCAGACCCAGCATCATCGGCACGACGATGGCCGCAGAGGCGACGGTCGCCATCAGCGCGATCAGAATTTTCCGGTTCCGGCGTCTGGTCTCGGTCATGATGCCTGCAAGGTACCTGCCCGGCCACCGAATGCGCGGAACAACCCGTCAGTGCTGAAGATCGCCAGCGCAAGCCAGATTGCGGCAAAGCCGATCCACCGGACCGGCGGCATCGGCTCATGCTCAACCAGCACGCCCCAGACCATCTGCATCGACGGGGTCAGATACTGCAGCAGGCCCAGGGTCACCAACGGCAACCGCTGGGCGGCCGCGCCGAAGAACAACAGCGGGATGGCCGTCACCGGTCCGCACAGCAGCATCAGCACGGTATGGCCGGCGCCGTTGCTGGTGAATTGCGAGGCACCGGCCAACCAGAGGGCGAACAGATAGACCAGCGCGAACGGTGCGGCGATCGCGGTCTCGACCGCCACGCTGACCCGGGGATCGGTCGGAACCACCTTCTTGACCGCCCCGTAGAGCCCGAACGACAGCGCCAACCCGATCGCGATCAACGGCGGTCCGCCGACACCCACCGAAAGCAGGACGACCGCAGCCACAGCGATCACCAGCGCGACCGCCTGGGCGCGGTCGAGTCGTTCGCCGAAGAACGCGACTCCCAGCGCCACGCTGACCAGCGGTGTCATGAAATAGCCCAGCGCGGCGTCGACGACGTGGTCGGCATTGACCGCATAGATGTAGATCAGCCAGTTGGTGGAGATCAGCACCGAGGCGGCGGCAAGCAGTAGCCAGGTTCTGCGGGAGATGGCCCGCACATCGCGAACCCGCCGGATGGCCACCAGCAGCACCGCGAGCAGCAGAACGGTCCAGACGATCCGGTGTGCCAGCACTTCGAGGGCACCGGCCGGGGACAGCAGCCCGAAGAACGCCGGGAATACACCCCACAGCCCGTAGGCCGCCAATCCGAAGACCAGGCCGCGCCCGTCACCGGCATGCTGCCGGACCGCGGTCAAGGTGCCGTGTCTGTCATTCCGCACCCAGCACGTCGAGCGCATGCTGCAGATCGGCCGGGTAAGGACTGGTGATCTCGATGTGCCGGCCGTCGGCCGGGTGGGCGAAGGCCAGCGAACGGGCGTGCAGCCATTGCCGATCCAGTCCGAGCCGGCGGGCCAGCACCGGGTCGGCGCCGTAGGTCAGATCCCCTGCGCAGGGATGGTGCAGCGCCGCGAAGTGCACCCGGATCTGATGGGTGCGACCGGTCTCCAGGTGAATGTCCAGCAGGCTGGCGGCGCGGAACATCTCCAGCGTGTCGTAGTGGGTGATGCTGGGCCGGCCGTTCTCGGTGACCGCGAACTTCCAGGCGCTGCCGCGGTGCCGGCCGATCGGGGCGTCGATGGTCCCGCTGGACGGGTCCGGATGTCCCTGCACCACAGCGTGATAGCGCTTGTCGACGGTGCGCTGCTTGAACGCCCGCTTCAGCACCGTGTAGGCATGCTCGGACAGTGCGACCACCATGACACCGGAGGTCCCGACGTCCAGCCGCTGCACGATTCCCTGCCGTTCATGGATGCCCGAGGTGCTGACCCGGAAGCCTGCGGCTGCCAGGCCGCCCAGCACCGTGGGGCCATGCCAGCCCACCGTCGCGTGCGCGGCCACACCGGGTGGCTTGTCGACGGCGACGATATCGTCGTCGGCGTACAGAATTGCCATGCCCTCGATCTCGACCGGTGTGTTCTCCACCGGCCCGGGGTCTTCCGGGAGCATCACGGTCAGCCAGGCACCGGCCTCGAGTTTGTCCGACTTACCGGCAGGTACCCCGTCCAACTGGACCCCGCCGCTCTCGGCGACCGCTGCCACCACGGTCCGGGACAACCCGAGAAGCCGCGCCAAACCGGCATCGACCCGCATACCGGCCAAACCCTCCGGGACCGGCATGGATCGTTCGGCCATCAGACCGACCCGGGATCTGATCCGTGCCGGCCGGACCTGTCGAATTCGTAGCCGAACAGCGAGAGCACCACCAGCAGGATCGCCCCACCCACCACCGCGGGATCGGCGACGTTGAACACCGGCCACCACCCGATGGACAGGAAGTCGACCACATGACCGCGCAGCGGACCCGGCGAGCGGAAGAACCGGTCCACCAGATTCCCCAGCGCGCCGCCCAGGATCATGCCGAGCCCGACCGCCCACCAGGGTGACACCAGACGGCGACCCATCCAGATGATGCCCACCACCACCCCGATCGCGACCAGGGTCAGCACCCAGGTGTAGCCGGTCGCCATCGAGAACGCCGCGCCGGAGTTGCGGACCAACGTCCAGGTGACGGTGTCGCCGATGATCGACACCGGCTGGCCCGGGGTCAGCAGCTTGACGGCCAGCACCTTGGTCACGACGTCGAGAACCAGGACAGCCGCAGCCACCGACAACAGCAACCGGAGCCGCCGACGGGGTGCCGGCGCGACAGGCACGGCGTCGTCGGTCACGACACCATCATTCCCTAGGTGCAATGATGACCGGCATGCCCCGCCTGATCGTCATCACCACCGGCGGCACAATCTCGACAACCACCGGCGCAGACGGCGTGCTCCGGCCTGCCCGGAGCGGCGCAGAACTGCTGGCCGACCTCGAGACCGGTACCGAGGTATCGGTGATCGACCTGATGAGCGTAGACAGTTCCCAGCTCACTCCGGCGGACTGGCTGCGCATCGGCGCAGCCGTCGCCGAGTCGACCACCGACGGCGCGGACGGAGTGGTGGTCACGCACGGCAGCGACTCCATGGAGGAGACCGCGGTCTGGCTGGACCTCGGCTACGGCGGCGAGGTCCCGGTGGTGCTGACCGGGGCGGCCCGGGCTGCCGACGATCCGGAGGCGGACGGACCGGCCAATCTGCGTGACGCGCTGGCGGTGGCGGCCAGTCCGCAGGCCCGCGGCCTTGGAGTTCTGATGAGCTTCGGTGGCGCGGTCCTGGCTCCGCTGGGCACCACCAAACTCGCCGGGCCGATGCTCTTCGGGGGAAGCCCGGTGGGGTCGGTGTCGCACGGCGCATTCACTGTCGACACCGTCAAGCAGCGCCCCTATCTGGGTCGGCTCGATTCGGCACCCAGGGTGGATATCGCGGCGGCCTACCCAGGTGCGGACGGCACCGCAGTCGACGCGTTCACCGCAGCTGGTGCCCGCGGGGTGGTCATCGAGGCGATGGGCGCCGGTAACGCCGGGACCGCGGTGGTCGCAGCGGTGGCCCGGGCCAGCAGGCGCGGTATCGCCGTCGCCGTCACCACCCGGGTTCCCGATGCCGGCACACATGCCGGCTACGGCCCGGGACACGAGCTCTTGGAGGCCGGCGCCGTCCTGGTGCCGCGACTGCGCGCCAGTCAGGCCCGGGTGCTGATGATGGCCGCACTCGGTGCGGGCCTTCCGGTCGACGAGATCATCGCCCGCTGGGGTTGACACCGGAGCCCGACCGTCAGAGCCAGTCCAGACTGTCGACGGGATCCGCAGGGGTCAGTTCCGCGGCCTCAAGGGCGAAGGTGCGCATCACTCCCGGACCGCTGGCGCGGGTCTCGAACCGGACACTGACCACGCCGTGGCCCGCGCCCTGCACCCAGCCGTGACCGTATCCGGAATGGTGGACATCGTCACCGACACGCCAACCTGTTGAATCGAGAGCAGCCTCAGGTGCCGGCGCGTCGGGCAGCAGGTCCATCTCCTGCTGGTCCAACTCGGGGAACAACGACTCCTGCAGGACATCGCTCAGGCCGGAAAACCCGACACCGACCAGCCGGATCGGTCCGACCTCGCGGGGATCGAGCAGCAGCCGGCGGGCAGTCGCCGTCAATGTGCCGGCGTCGGCGGTGGCATAGGCCAGCGTCGCCGAGCGGGTGAGCGTCGACATATCGGACTTCTTCAGTTTCACCGTCACCGTGCGCGCACCGCGGCCGTCGCGGGTCAGCCGCCGGTGAGCATGTTCGGCGATCGGACCCGCGGCCTCGCGCAGCTGGTCCAGGGTGGTCAGGTCGGTCTCGAAGGTGGACTCGGCGCTGATCTGCTTGGACTCGGCCCGTTCGGTCACCGGACGGTCGTCAATCCCCCGGGCCAATCGGTGCAACGCCGGTCCCGCCGCCGCGCCGAGGATGTCGGCGGCTTCCGACTCGGCGAGTGCCGCGAACTGGCCAACGGTCTCAATACCGAGCCGGTGCAGCTTCTCCTCTGCGACGGGGCCGATACCCCACAGTCGGCGAACGGCAAGCCCGGCCAGCAGGCGCTGTTCGTCCTCGCGCGGAATGACTTCAACGCCATCGGGTTTGGCCAGTCCGGAGGCGATCTTGGCGATCTGCTTCCCGGACCCGGCGCCGACCGAGGCCACCAGACCGGTCCGCTCGCGCACCAGCAGCCGCAGCTCGGAACAGAACCGCTGCACCTGTCGGGCCGTCGCACCGGCCAACTCGGCCGGCTCGCCGAAGGCCTCGTCGAAAGACAACTGTTCGAGCACCGGGACCACCGCGCGCACGGTGTCCATCACCCGTCTGCTGGCGACGCCGTACACCGCCCCGCGCGGCGGCAGCACAACCGC
>LFFF01000068.1 GCA_001510415.1 Actinobacteria bacterium casp-actino6
ACCGGGACGCGCTGTGAGCGGGACCTACTCATTCGACGAGATCGTCACGAAGTTCCGGGCGGAGGGGCGCATCGTCATCGTCGGCGCCTCACTGGCCGGTCTGCGCGCGGCGGAGGCGTTGCGGGATAAAGGGTTCGGGGGATCGTTGACCATCATCGGCGATGAGCCTCATGAGCCGTACGACCGTCCGCCACTGTCCAAGCAGGTGCTCAAGGGTTGGGTGCCGGCCGATCACACCAAGCTGCCGCGGCTGCGCCGGATCGACGCCGACTGGAAGCTGGGAGTCGCAGCCGTCCGACTGGACCGGATCAACCATGTGGTGAAGTTGGGCAACGGCGAGGAGATCAGCTATGACCGGTTGCTGATCGCCACCGGCACCCGGGCGCGACCGTGGCCCAATCCCGAAGAGGCCGCCCTCCAGGGTGTGTTCACCGTGCGCACCGTGGAGGACGCGGCCGGCCTGTCGGCAGCGCTGCAAGCCCGGCCGCGCCGGGTGCTGGTCATCGGATCCGGCTTCGTGGGTTCGGAGATCGCCTCGGTGTGCCGGGATCTGGATCTGGCGGTGACGGTGACCGAGCGCGGCAGCGGCCCCCTCAAGGGAGCCCTCGGCGGGGTGATCAGCGATATCGCGGCCGGCATGATGCGCGACGCCGGAGTGGACCTGCGCACCGGTGTCTCGGTGAAGTCCCTGCACGGCGACGAGGCGGGGCATGTCCGGTCCGCGACGCTGTCCGACGGCACCACCCTCGAGGTTGACGTGGTGATCCCCTCGCTCGGCTCGATCCGCAATGTCGAGTGGCTCGAAGGCGCCGGCCTGGCCGCCGGGCAGTGGGGGGTCGGCTGCGACGCCGGCTGCCGGGCCTTCGACATCAACGGCGTGGTGACCGACCACATCTTCGTCGCCGGTGACGTCGCCCGCGCCCCGCACGTCCTCTACGGCTACGAGTTCCTCGCCCTTGAGCACTGGGACAACGCGGTGTCCGGCGCGGAGGTGGCCGCCAACAACATGATCCACCTCGAGGTCGGCCGACGGGCGCACCTGCCGCTGCCATCGTTCTGGTCTGGACAGTTCGGGGTCAACATCAAAAGCGTCGGGGTGTGCTCCTTCGGGGATGAGATCGTGTTCACCCAGGGCTCCCCGGAGGACCGCCGCTTCGCCGCCGCCTACGGCAAGAACGGCCGGATCGTCGGCGCGGTCACGTTCAACCACGGCAAGTGGCTGCCTTACTACGCCGAATTGATCGAGCGCTCCGCGCCGTTCCCACCCCCGCCACCCGGATACGACCGCCCGAGTGACGCCGAGGTGATGCCGGCCCGCTTCCCGGATCCGCGGGAGCCCGCCGGCAACCCGGACGTGGTGCTCACCGGACACGACCCGACCGACCGCACCGCCGAGTTCCGGCCCCGCAGCTACTAGGAGCGCACAGATTATGGATGCCGCAACCGCCTGGGCCGAGGCGATGAAGTTCGCCAACCGGCCGAACCCCTACCCGTACTTCGAGGAACTTCGCAAGACCCCGGTGGCCAAGGTCTCCGAGCACACCTACGTCGTCACCGGCTATCCCGAGGCATTGGCGCTGGCCCACGATCCGCGGATCAGCTCCGATATCAGCCGCAGCCCGTCCGGTCTGTTCGGGGAGAAGCAGGCCGGGCTCGATGCCGCCGAGGCCGCCCAGGCCCGAGACTTGAGCATGCTGGTCGCCGATCCTCCCGACCACGACACGATGCGCCGGCAATTCATGCGGCACTTCGGCCCGCCGCACACCCCCGATCTGATCCCGAGCATGGAGACCATGGTCGTCGACCTGGCCAACGAGCTGTTGGACAAGGTCAAGGCGCGCGGTGGCACCCGCATGGACGTGGTGGAGGACTTCTCCTACCCGATCCCGGTGTCGGTGATCTTCCGGGTGATGGGAGCCCCGGTCGCCGACGAGCCGAAGTTCCACAGCTGGGTGATGGACTTCATGCAGGGCGCAGACGTGGGCCCGGAGGCCGATACCGAGCAAGGTCGCGCGGCGGCGGCCAAGGCGGCTGCCAGCATGACCGAGTTGGGCGTCTGGGTGCACGATCTGGTGGAACGGCTGGCCCGCGAACCCGGCCCGGGCCTGCTCTCGGCGGCACTGCATGATGACGGACCCGACGGCCCGGTCTCCAAGCCGGTGGCCGAGGCCAACACATTCCTGCTGCTGATCGCCGGGCACGACTCGACGGTGAACACCATCAGCAACTGCATCATGACGCTGTTGCGCAATCCGGGCTCCTGGGATCTGGTGGCCGGCAATCGCGAACTGGTGCCCCGCACCGTCGAGGAGGTGCAGCGACTGCAGGGCTCGGTGCAGTTCTTCCCCAGCCGTTGGGCCACCGCGGATATCGAGATCGGCGGGACCCGGATCCCGGCGGGTTCGGCGGTGTTCCTGGTGTGGGCGGCCGCCAACCGGGATCCCCGGAAGTTCCCCGATCCGGACCGCTTCGACCCGATGCGCTCCGACAACGAGCACCTCGGCTTCGGCAGCGGGATCCACACCTGCTTCGGTGGACCGCTGGCCCGGCTGGAGATCAACGCCGCCCTGGAGGTTTTCCTGCGCCGGGTGAAATCACCGCGGCTGGTGGTGGACCCGCCGCCGTACCGGCACAACCAGGTGTTCCGCGGGCCGCGGCACCTGTGGGTGGACTTCGCCTCGATTGACTGAGCGCCCCCTCCCGAGCGTGCGTGAAATGCCCTTCTTCCCGGCGTGTCCCCGTACAGACACGCGCGCTCGCGCCGGGGGCGCGCCGGCTGGCAGTCTGGTGACGTGACATCCCTCGACCGGTTCTCGCCGCTGACCCGGCGCTGGTTCGAGGGCACCTTCGCCGCGGCCACACCGGCGCAGGCGCAGGCCTGGGATGCGATCGCCGACGGCGACCACACCCTGGTCATCGCCCCGACCGGTTCGGGGAAGACCCTGGCGGCATTCCTGTGGGCCATCGACCGGTTGGCCCGCCCGGATGTGGACAGCACCGAAACAGGCACCCGGGTGCTCTACATCTCCCCGCTCAAGGCGCTGGCCATCGACGTCGAGCGCAACCTACGCACCCCGCTGGCCGGGATCTCCCGGATCGCCGAACAGGACGGGGCACCGGCCCCGAAGATCCGGGTCGGCGTGCGCTCCGGGGACACCCCGCCGGCGCAACGGCGTGAGCTGCTCGCCAAGCCGCCGGACATCCTGATCACCACCCCGGAGTCGCTGTTTTTGATGCTGACCTCGGCGGCCCGGGACACGCTGGCCGGGGTGCAGACGGTGATCGTCGACGAGGTGCATGCCGTCGCGGGCACCAAACGCGGCTCCCACCTTGCCCTGTCGCTGGAGCGCCTCGATGCGCTGCTGGACAAGCCCGCCCAGCGCATCGGGCTGTCGGCGACGGTGCGCCCACCCGAGGAAGTGGCCCGGTTCCTGACCGGAGCCGCCGGGTCGGCGCGCATCGTCGCCCCGCCGACGGCCAAGACCTTCGACCTCGCCGTCCAGGTTCCGGTTCCGGATATGACGAACCTGGAGAACAACACCATCTGGCCGGATGTCGAGTCCCGCATCGTCGACCTCATCGAGGCGCACACCTCCACCATCGTGTTCACCAACTCGCGGCGGCTGGCCGAACGGCTCACCTCCCGGATCAACGAGATTCACGCCGAACGCGCGGGTGTCGAGGAGCAACTCGCCCGGGCCCACCACGGCTCGGTCTCCAAGGAACAGCGCGCCGCGGTCGAGGACGATCTGAAGTCGGGCCGACTCAAGGCCGTCGTCGCCACCTCCAGCCTGGAACTCGGCATCGACATGGGCGCGGTGGACCTGGTGATCCAAGTGGCGGCTCCGCCATCGGTGGCCAGCGGGCTGCAGCGGGTCGGCCGGGCCGGCCATCAGGTCGGCGAGATCTCCCGCGGCGTGCTACTGCCCAAGCACCGCACCGACCTGATCGGCTGTGCGGTCGGCGTCCGGCGCATGCTCGACGGTGCGATCGAGACGATGAAGGTGCCGACCAACCCGCTGGACGTGCTGGCCCAGCACACCGTGGCGGCCTGCGCGCTGGAACCGATCAGCGCCGAGGTGTGGTTCGACACCGTGCGGCGCAGCGCACCGTTCGCCACCCTGCCGCGCAACGCGTTCGAGGCGACGCTGGATCTGCTCAGCGGCAAGTACCCGTCAACCGAGTTCGCCGAGTTGCGGCCCCGGCTGGTCTACGACCGGGACACCGGCACCCTGACCGCCCGGCCCGGCGCACAACGACTGGCCGTCACCTCCGGCGGTGCGATCCCGGATCGCGGCCTGTTCACCGTCTATCTGGCCAGCGAGACCGAAAAGCCCTCCCGGGTAGGCGAACTCGACGAGGAAATGGTCTACGAGTCGCGGCCGGGAGATGTCATCTCACTGGGTGCGACCAGTTGGCGGATCACCGACATCACCCACGACCGGGTGCTGGTCATCCCGGCTCCGGGCCAACCCGCCCGGCTGCCGTTCTGGCGCGGCGACAATGCCGGCCGGCCCGCCGAACTCGGCGAGGCGATCGGCAGGTTCACCGGCGAACTAGCCGGACTGGACCGAGCCGAGTTCGACACGCGCTGTGCCCGAGACGGTTTGGATGCGCACGCCCGCGACAACCTGTGGCGGCTGCTGGATGAGCAGCGCACCGCCACCACGGTGGTACCCAGTGACACCACGCTGGTGGTGGAGCGGTTCCGCGACGAACTCGGCGACTGGCGGGTGATCCTGCACTCCCCGTACGGACTGAAGGTGCACGGCCCTCTGGCGCTCGCGGTCAGCCGGCGGCTGTTGCAGCGCTACGGCATCGACGAGAAACCGACCGCCAGCGACGACGGGATCGTGGTGCGACTTCCCGATACCGATGACACCCCGCCCGGGGCGGACCTGTTCGTCTTCGACGCCGACGAGATCGAGCCGCTGGTCACCAATGAGGTGGGCGGTTCGGCGTTGTTCGCCGCGCGGTTCCGCGAATGCGCGGCCCGGGCGCTGCTGTTGCCGCGCCGCAATCCCGGCAAACGCTCGCCGTTGTGGCACCAGCGCCAGCGCGCCGCCCAATTGCTCGACGTGGCACGCAAATACCCGGCCTTCCCGATCGTGCTGGAGACGGTCCGGGAATGCCTGCAGGATGTCTACGACGTGCCGATGCTGACCGACCTGATGACACGGATCGCCCAGCGCCGGGTGCGACTGGTGGACGTCGAAACACCCACCCCGTCACCGCTGGCCGCCTCGCTGCTGTTCGGCTACGTCGGGGCGTTCATGTACGAGGGCGACAGCCCGCTGGCCGAACGCCGGGCGGCGGCATTGTCGCTGGACACCGCGCTGCTGGCCGAACTGCTGGGCCGGGTGGAACTGCGCGAACTTCTCGACCCGGAGGTGGTGGCCGCGACCACGCGGCAACTGCAGCACCTCGCCGACGACCGCCGGGCCCGCGACGCCGAAGGGGTGGCCGACCTGCTGCGGCTGCTGGGCCCGCTGACCGAGGACGAAATCACCGCGCGGTGCACCGCTTCCGATGTCCGGCCGTGGCTCGACGGGCTGCTGGCCGCCCGACGGGCCCTGACCGTCTCCTACGCCGGCAGCACCTGGTGGGTGGCGGTCGAGGATATCGGCCGGCTGCGGGACGCGGTGGGTGTCGCCGTCCCGGTCGGGATCCCGGCCGGTTTCACCGACGAGGTGGCCGACCCGCTCGGTGAGCTGCTGGGCCGCTACGCCCGCACCCGCGGGCCGTTCAGCACCGCCGAGGCCGCCGCCCGGTTCGGGCTGGGGCTTCGGGTGGCCGCCGACGTGCTGGCCCGGATGGCGACCGACGCCCGGCTGGTACGCGGGGATTTCACCGACCTCCCGGACGGCTCCGGTGAGCAGTGGTGCGACGCCGAGGTGCTTCGAATCCTGCGGCGGCGGTCGCTGGCCGCACTGCGGGCCCAGATCGAGCCGGTCGGCACCAGCGCCTACGCGCGGTTCCTGCCGGCCTGGCAGCAGGTCGGCGGCGCCACCGGGATCGACGGGCTGGCCTCGGTGATCGAGCAACTGGCCGGCGCAGCGCTGCCGGCATCCGCGGTCGAGTCGCTGATCCTGGCGCCCCGGGTGCGCGGCTATCAGCCGGGGATGCTGGACGAGTTGCTGTCCTCCGGGGAGGTCATCTGGTCGGGCGTCGGGGCGATCTCCGGCAACGACGGCTGGGTGGCCTTCCACCAGGCCGACACCGCGCCACTGACCCTGGCCGCGCCGGCCGAGCTGGATCTGACCGACACGCATCGGACGATCCTGGAAGTGCTCGGCGAGCCCGGAGAAGACCGCGGGGCGCACTTCTTCCGACAGCTCGCCCCGGCGGGTGAGCAGGCGGCGAAAACCGCACTGTGGGATCTGATCTGGGCCGGTTGGATCACCGGCGACACCTTCGCCCCGGTCCGCGCCCTGCTCACCGGCTCCCGGGCTGCACCCGCCCACCGGCAACGCCGGACACCCCGGCTCAGCCGCCACGCACTGACCCGTCCGCAGACCCGGCAGGTCGACCCGACGGTGGCCGGACGCTGGTCAGCGCTGCCCGCGCGCGAGCCGGACTCCACCGTGCGGGCGCATTTCACCGCGGAGTTGCTGATGAACCGCTACGGGGTCCTGACCAAAGCCGCGGTGGCTTCCGAGGGCTTACCGGGCGGCTTCGCGATGCTCTACAAGGTTCTGACCGCATTCGAGGAAGCCGGCCGCTGCCAGCGCGGCTACTTCGTGGAATCACTCGGCGGCGCGCAGTTCGCGGTCGCCTCCACGGTGGACCGGCTGCGCGGCTACGGCGACGGCGTGGACCGGGAGCGGCCCGACTACCACGCCGTCGTGCTCGCGGCGGCCGACCCGGCCAACCCGTACGGCTGCGCACTGCCCTGGCCGCCCAGCGAGACGGGGCACCGACCGGGCCGCAAGGCCGGAGCACTGGTGGTCCTGGTCGACGGCGAACTCGTCTGGTACCTCGAGCGCGGTGGCCGGTCCCTGCTCAGCTTCAGCGCCGACCCGGAGGCGCAGCGGTCCGCCGCCGGCGCGCTCGCCGAACTGGTTGGCGCCGGCCGGTCCGGCAGGCTGCTGGTGGAAAGGGTCGACGGTGTCACCGTCCTGGAGGCCGGCCGCAGCGATGCCGCCGAGGCCCTCGCCGGGGCGGGCTTCGCCCGCACCCCGCGCGGACTTCGGCTGCGGTGATCCGATGCCGGAGGGCGACACGATCTTTCGCACCGCCGCCACCCTGCGTGCGGCGCTGGTCGGCCGGACACTGACCGGCTGTGACATCCGGGTGCCCCGCTACGCCACCGTCGACCTCAGCGGTCACCGGGTCGACGAGGTGCTCAGCCGCGGCAAGCATCTGTTCATCCGCATCGGGCCGGCCAGCATCCACTCACATCTGAAGATGGACGGCAGTTGGCGAATCGCGCCGCGCCGGATTGCCGCCCACAAGATCCGGGCCCTGCTGACCGCAGACGATGTCACCGCCGCCGGGATCGACCTGGGCGTGCTGGACGTCCTTGAGCGCGATCACGACCAGGACGTCGTCGCCCACCTCGGCCCGGACCTGCTCGGTGCGGACTGGGACCCGCGGCGGGCGGCGGACAACCTGACTGCCGATCCGGACCGCGGACTGGCCGCGGCACTATTGGACCAGCGGGTGATGGCCGGCGTCGGCAATGTCTACAGCAATGAATTGTGTTTCCTGTTCGGCCGCCTGCCCACCAGCCCGGTGAGCACCCTTGCCGATCCGCACCGCCTGGCCGTCCGAGCCCGGGACATGTTGTGGGCCAACCGGTTACGGCCGAACCGAACCACCACCGGTAACACCAGGCCCGGCCGGCAACTCTGGGTCTACGGCCGCGGCGGCCAGCCCTGCCGCCGCTGCGGCACCCCGATCACCCGCACCGAGCAATCGGACCTGACCGGCGACCGGCTCAGCTACTGGTGTCCGTCGTGTCAGCGCTGAGCGTTCCGTCGGTCTTGTGACCGATCGTCTCCATCGCCTCCGCGATCGAGGCGTCAAGACTGTTGATCGTCGACTTGTCCAGTCGCAGTTCGCTGAACGTGCTGGCGTGGGTGAGGGTGTTCTCCAACGGAGCCCGGCCGTTCGGGTAGACCACCGCGACGATGACGCCGGTACCGGCTTCCAGCGCCTCGCCGATCTCGTGCCGAAGACCAGAGCGCATCTCATGTTCGGCGAAGGAGGCCACCACGCCGCCGGCAGCGGCGCCGACGAGCACCGCCAAGCCCAGTGGCGGGGCGAACAGCCCGAACAGCAGACCTAGTCCGGCACCCATCCCGGCGCCCAGTCGACCGTGCTTGTTCGACGCTTCCAGCACCTCCGGGTGCCCCTCGGCGTTCTTGGTCACCAAGGCGGCGGCGCGCAACTCCAGACTGTGTTTGCGTCCCCGCTCGACATCCTCGAAATCGCTCTTCGCGGCATCCAGATCGTCATACGCGGCAATCACGATCAGTTCGTGGTCGTCTTTCATGGTGCGATCCTGGCTCAGCCGCGGGCGGTCCGGCTAGGGACCGAAGACCTTAAGTGCTCCCGCCGACCCGCTCGCGTAGAAACGGCACCACCTCGGCGGCGACGGCATCGGTCGCCTCCAGCCAGCACCAGTGCCCCACCCCGGGCAGGATCCGGATCTCGGCGCGCGGGAACACCGCACGCTGCCGGTGGGCCTGTGCGACGGGGATGTAGGCGTCGGCGTCGCCGAATACCACCAGGGCGTCGTGGTCGCGCTGACGCAGCCGGGCCGCCAGCTGATCGGAGTCCGCCGACCGGGTGGACCGGTACAGCCGCAGCACCGCGCGGCGGGTCTTGGCCGGCATCAGGTGCCCGACGATGGTGTGCACCCACTGCTTCGGCAGCCCCGGGTTCTCCCGGGCCAGCACCGTGGCCATCGTCCGCGGGTTCAACGCCCGCATGGACAGCTCGCCCAGGACCGGGGTGCGCCATATCCGGGCCATCCGGTGCCAGCGGTAACCCACCAGCACACCGGTGTTCAGGAAGGTCACGCTGGCAACGTTGCCGGGGTGGTCGGCCGCCCAGGCCGCCGCGAACGGGCCGCCGAAGTCATGGGCCACCAGATGAACCCGGTCGATTCCGAGTTGGCGGATCACCCCGTCCAGAAAGCGCGCGTAGCTGTAGACCGTGTAATCCCGATCGGGGCGCTCGTCGGCGGCGCCGAAACCCGGCAGGTCCGGTGCGATCACCCGGGCGAACCCGGCCACCCGGGTCATCAGCGGCATCCAGTCCGAACCCGAGTCCGGGTTGCCGTGCACGAACACCACCGCCTCGCCGGGCTGTCCGGTCCCGCCGACCAGCACGGAAGTGGTCAGGCCTTCGACGGTGATGCGGCGGGTCTCGATCATGCGCGCGAGCTTACGAAAGACCGATGTTGGCCGGTGATCGGGTCGGTGAACTCCAACCGCTGGGCCAGCAGCTGCAACGGTGCCGAGAAGTCGGCCGGGTCCACCTCGAGGATCCGCGGGTACAGCGGGTCGTTGTCGATCGCCAGCCCGAGTCCGGCCATGTGCAGGCGCAGTTGGTGGGTGCGGCCGGTCCGCGGGGTCAACCGGTACAGTCCCCCACCCAGCGGCTCCACCAACGTTTCGGCGTTCGGTTCCCCCGGTTCAACGCAGGCCTGCAGCACCCCGCGCCGCTTGCCGATCCGGTTCGAAACAACCTGCGGCCCAACCAGACCCGGTGACGCCGAGGACCGGGCCAGGTAGGTTTTGGCAACCTCGCCGCGGGCGAACATCGTCTGATAGGCGCCCCGCACCTCGCGGCGGACGGTGAACAGCAGCACCCCGGCGGTCAGCCGGTCGAGGCGGTGGGCCGGGCTCAACGCCGGGCAGCCGAGGTCGCGGCGAAGGCGCACCAGCGCGGTCTGGACGACATGTCGCCCGCGCGGCATGGTGGCCAGGAAATGCGGCTTGTCCGCCACCACGATGGCATCGTCGCGGTAGAGCACCGGCACCTCGAAGGGCACCTCGACCTCGTCGGGCAGATCGCGATAGTGATACACGCTCGCCCCCGCCGGAAGCTCGGAGTCCGCGCCGAGGACCGTTCCCCGGGCGTCGCGCACCTCGCCGGCGAGCACCTTGGCGCGGGCCTCCGGACCGAAGCGCCGGCCGAACTCGTCCGCGACGTTGCCGCCCTGCAGGCGCAGCCGCGCCGGCCCGATCACGTCACGGATCACCCCGGGATCAATTCAAGGGCACCGGTTCGAGGATCTCCGCCCGCGCCTCGGGCGCGGCGATCCGCAACGCGTCGGCAGCCTCGTCGTCGACCTGGCTCTGGGACAGCACCTCGGCCTCCACCCGGGCGATGTAGGTGGCCACCTCGCGGTCGATGTCGGCGGCGTCCCAGCCCAGGATCGGGGCGACGATCTCGGCGACCTCGCGGGCACAGTCCACTCCGCGGTGCGGGTACTCGATGGAGATCCGCATCCGCCGGGCCATGATGTCCTCGAGGTGCAGTGCGCCCTCGGCGGCAGCGGCATAGGCGGCCTCCACCCGCAGGTACACCGGCGCCTCGGCTATCGGTTCGAGCAGGTCCGGCTGGTCGGCCGCCAACGCCAGCACCTCGTCGATCAGCGATCCGTACCGGTCCAGCAGGTGGCGCACCCGATACGGGTGCAGGTTGTACTCCGCACCGACATGATCGGTCTGATTGATCAGGGCGAAGTAGCCGTCGGCACCCAGCAGCGGAACCTTCTCGGTGACCGACGGCGCGACCCGCGAGGGTACGAACTCGGCCGCCGCGTCGACCGCGTCGGCCCCCATCACCCGGTAGGTGGTGTACTTGCCGCCGGCGATGGCAACCAGGCCGGGCGTCGGGGAGGCCACCGCGTGCTCGCGGGACAGCTTCGAGGTTTCCTCGCTCTCGCCGGCCAGCAACGGGCGCAGCCCGGCGTAGACACCGTCGATATCGTCATGGGTCAGCGGGGTGGCCAGCACCGTGTTGACGTGATCGAGGATGTAGTCGATATCGGCCTTGGTGGCCGCCGGGTGGGCGAGGTCGAGGTTCCAGTCGGTGTCGGTGGTGCCGATGATCCAGTGAGTTCCCCACGGGATGATGAACAGCACCGACTTCTCGGTGCGCAGGATGATGGCGACCTCGCTGACGATGCGGTCGCGGGGCACCACGATGTGCACACCCTTGGACGCCCGGACCCGGAATCGGCCGCGCTGGCGCGAGAGCGCCTGGATCTCGTCGGTCCAGACCCCGGTGGCATTGATCACGACGTGGCCGCGCACGTCGGCCACCGCCCCGGTCTCGGAGTCGCGGACGGTCACCCCGACCACCCGGTCGCCCTCGGTGAGCAGCGAGACGACCTGGGTGGAAGTGCGCACCACCGCCCCGTAGTGCGCCGCGGTGCGGGCCACCATCATGGTGTGCCGGGCGTCGTCGACCACGGTGTCGTAGTAGCGGATACCGCCGATCAGCGAGCCCCGCTTGAGTCCGGGGGCCAGCCGCAGCGCACCGGACTTGGTCAGATGGCGCTGGGCCGGGACGGATTTCGCGCCGCCCAACTGGTCGTACAGGAAGATGCCGGCCGCGATATAGGGCCGCTCCCACACCCGCTTGGTGAGCGGGAACAGGAATGGCAGCGGCTTGACCAGGTGCGGGGCCAGCGTGGTCAGGGACAGTTCGCGCTCGTGCAACGCCTCGCGGACCAGGCCGAACTCCAGTTGTTCGAGGTAACGCAGGCCGCCGTGGAACATCTTGGAGCTACGACTGGAGGTGCCGGACGCGAAATCGCGGGCCTCCACCAGCGCCACCTTCAGACCGCGGGTGGCGGCGTCGAGTGCCGCGCCGGCGCCGACGACGCCACCGCCGATCACGACGACGTCGAACTGCTCACTGCCCAGCTGTTCCCAGGCCTCGGCGCGCTGGGAGGGTCCAAGGACCTGGTCGCTCATGCCCGACAGGCTAGTCCAGATCGTCGTGCGCCATGAGCCTTCGTGCCGCTTCGACCACCGAACCCGACAGCGAGGGATACACCGACAAGGTCTGGGCCAGGTCGGTCACCGAGATCCGGTTCTGCACCGCCAGCGCGATCGGCAGGATCAGCTCGGAGGCGATCGGGGCCACCACCACGCCGCCGATCACCACCCCGGTGGCCGGCCGGCAGAAGATCTTGACGAAGCCGCGGCGCAGCAGCGACATCTTCGCCCGGGCGTTGGTGGTCAGCGGCAGGGTCAGGGTCCGAGCCGGCACGGCGCCGCTGTCGATCGCGGTCTGCGGGACCCCGACCGCGGCGATCTCCGGCCGGGTGAAGGTGGCCGAGGCCACCGTGCGCAGCCGGATCGGCGCCACCCCCTCGCCGAGGGCGTGGTACATCGCGATCCGGCCCTGCATGGCCGCCACCGAGGCCAGTGGCATCAGCCCGGTGCAGTCACCGGCGGCGTAGATGCCCGACGCCGTGGTCCGCGACACCCGGTCCACCGGGATGAAACCGCCGGGACCGAGGTCGACGCCGACCCGCTCCAGGCCCAGGCCGGCGGTATTGGGCACCGAGCCGACGGTCATCAGGGCGTGGCTGCCGTCGACGGTGCGGCCGTCGGCCATCGTTACCCGCACCCCCTCCGGTGTGCGCAGCACCGATTCGGCGCGGGCGTTCTTCACCAGGGTCACGCCGCGTTCGGCGAACACCTCCTCCAGCACGGCGGCCGCGTCGCTGTCCTCATGCGGCAGGATCTGATCACGGCTGGCCACCACCGTGACGGTGACACCCAGCTCGGTGTAGGCGTTGCAGAACTCCGCCCCGGTCACGCCGGACCCGACGATGACCAAATGCGCGGGCAGGTCCGGCAGGTCGTAGAGCTGGCGCCAGTTGAGGATCCGCTCGCCGTCGGGCATCGCATTCGGCAGCACCCGGGGCCTGGCGCCGGTCGCGATCAGCACCACATCGGCTTTGACGACACCGGTCTTGCCGTCCGCGGTCGTCACCCGGACCCGATGGTGGGCCATACCGGGGACATCGTCGATCAGCTCCGCGCGCCCGGCCACCACGGTGACCCCCTGCCCCAGCAACTGGGCCCCGATATCGGCCGATTGCGACCGGGCCAGCGTTTTGACCCGGTTGTTGATCTGGGGCAGCGAGATCTTGGCGTCCTCGATGCCGATGTCGAAACCCAGACCAGAGGCCCGGCGCAACTCGGTGCGCACCCCGGTCGAGGCGATGAAGGTTTTGGACGGCACGCAGTCGAACAGCACGCACGCCCCGCCGATACCGTCTGCGTCCACCACGGTGACCTCGGCGATATCCCGGCCGCGGGCCGCGGCCACCAGCGCGGCCTCATACCCGGCCGGCCCGCCGCCGATGATGACGATCCGCTTGGGGGTGGGGGGAGTCACGGCTTCAAGTTAGCCTCTACGCTTCCACCGTGCCTCTCTACGCCGCCTACGGGTCGAATATGGACCCCGAGCAGATGCTGGAGCGAGCGCCGCACTCCCCGATGGCCGGCACCGGCTGGCTGTACGGATGGCGGCTGACCTTCGCCGGCGAGGACATCGGCTGGGAGGGTGCGTTGGCCACCCTGGTCGAAGATCCCGCCTCCCGGGTTTTCGTCGTGCTTTATGACGTGACTCAGGCCGATGAAGAGAACATGGACCGCTGGGAGGGCTCGGAACTGGGCCTGCACAGCAAGATCCGCTGCCGGATCGACCGTGAATCCTCCGATACCTCGATCGAGCCGGTGCTGGCCTGGCTCTATGTGGTGGACGGCTGGGAGGGCGGGTTACCGTCGGCGCGCTATCTCGGCGTGATGGCCGACGCGGCGGAGGTGGCCGGTGCGCCGGCGGACTATGTCCACCACATCCGCACCCGGCCGGCCCGCAATATCGGGCCCGGCCCC
>LFFF01000069.1 GCA_001510415.1 Actinobacteria bacterium casp-actino6
CCCGCCGTCATCGGTGATCCCGTACCGATCCGCCATCTCGGCACCGATCACGGTGTGTCCGGACAGCGCCGGTAGATCGGGGTCGCGATATAGGGCGTCGATCAGCCGGCCGGTGAATTGCGGGGTCTCGGCATGCTCGGCGAAAGCCGCCAGCGCCCCGGGCTTTCCGTGCAGGGCCGCCCGCATCCGCTCGGTGAGCAGGATGCCCATCCAGATCGACACCGTCGACACACCGGTGCCGCGGAAGTCGACGGCCATATCGGCGGCCATCTTGTCCACGCCGGCCTTTTGGGCCCCGTAGGCAGGGCCGTGCATATAGCAGCCCGCACCGGGCGAGGAGGTGAACGCGATCAGACCGCGGCCGGCGCGGAGCAGAAGGGGCGCGGCGTACCAGGAGGCCACATAGGCCGATCGCAGGCCGACGTCGATCACCTCGGCGAGATCCAGCGGTTTGTCCCAGAACGGAGCGGGATCGGTGAGTGCGTCGCTGAGGGCGGCGGCATTGTTGACCAGCAACTCCAGCCGGGAGTCATCGGCTGCGACCCGGTCGAAGAGGCGGGCCACCGATGCGTCGTCCCGGTGGTCGACGGTGACGGCAATCCCCTCCCCGCCGAGGTCGGTGACGGTCCGTGCATGGTCATCGCTGACGGTGCGTCCGGTCAGATACACCCGCCACCCGGCCGCGCCGAGGGCTTCGGCGATTCCGCGCCCGGCTCCCCTGCTGGCGCCGGTGACCACTGCCACCGGCCGTCGCGACGTCATTGAGTGGACGCTAGCGCCTGCGGCCCGATTGTCGTACCCCGTCTCTAGCATTCGGCCCATGATTGAGAGTGGGCACCACCGGCTGACGGGGGCAGGTCTCGGTGCGGTTCTGGGGGTGGCGCTGGTCCTGGTGGCCTCCTTCGTGGGCCCGATGGCGGCCGTCGTGCTGGCGGCCGGGTTGTTCGCCGGTGGGCGGGTGCTCTACCCGCGGTACCGGCAGCGGGCCGATGAGCACCGGCGCCACCAGGCTGAGGTGCTGGCCCGCGCCGACGAGCAGCACCGCTGGGCGTCACGCGGCGATATCCGCGGTGTCTACGGCACCGAGGGCGCCGCACTGATGCGGACCGTCTCGCCGATGCCGCGGATCGTCCCGCCCGGCGATGACCTGGTGGTGGCCACCGTGGTCCGTACCCCCTCGGAACTGACATCGATGCTGACGGACAAGCCGCCGGCGTGGCGTTACGCAGCGTTCGTCTCCATCCTCGCGCAGCGCCGCGCGGTCGTGGCGGCTCGTATCCGGGACGCCCGGATGGGGTTCGCCAGGCCGACCGGCGAAATCACCGGCACCGATGTCGAGGCGGGCCTGTTCTTCAGCGAGCGGCTGTCGGATCTGTCCCGGCTGATCGGGCAGATCGACGGGTTCATGCTCAGCCCCGCCTTCCAGGGGGTCTTTGGTGATCGCGAGGAGAACGCCGATGCCGACGGCATCGTCCACGCCGCCGAACGCGTGATGGATTACCACGATCAGATGCTGGCCCTGACCGAACGGTGCCGCGGTGTCCGGGTGCCGTGGTCCTGTGCGGATCTGCAGCGTGACATGGGTCTGCTGACGGTGATCCCGGTTGACGGGTTTGAGACCTTCATCGAGGACTTCACCGACCGGATCGCCGAATCGGCCGATGTGGCCCGGTATGCCACCGGAGATGTTCAGCTCGATCCGGTGATGTTCTCAGTCGTCGACGACGACGACCTGTTGGGCCGGGTCTCCACCCGGCTACAGCAGATTCTCGGCACTCGCTAACAGCGGGACAGCACCTCGGTCATGGCGCGTTTCTCCTTGGCTGACAACCACAGTCCGTAGGCGGTTTTGACGTCGACCTGTCGGGCGACGAAGTCGCACCGGAAGGCCTGGTTGGGTGGCAGCCAGGAGGCGGCGTCACGGAAAGCCTTGTCGAAATTGGCCTGCGGGCTCACCGCGAGCAGATTGCGCGGGTCGTTGGCGAAATCCAACCGGCGCTGGGGATCCCAGGCGCGGGCGCCTTTGTACCAGGCGTCGGCTAGCGCGACCACATGATCGATCTCCACGCTGTTGGAGGTCCGCGGGCCGCGCACGAAGTCGATGGTGGTGGCGGTGTAGGGATCGATCAGCGTCCCACTCTGGGCGAAACAGGTGAAGGGTCGCACGACGAGGTTCGTCAGGTCCCTGCGCAGGATGTCATCGCGGGTGTTGCAGCCGTTACGGCCGAATTCGACGTCGACGTCGTCGCTCCAGGCCGGACCGAACTGCCGGCGCTGGAAGTCCGAAGTGCGGTCCCAGCCGCGAACCTGCAGCGCTGCGAGTTGCCGGCGGGCGACGTCGTAGCGGCTGGTGGCCGACCCGGTCGGAGAGACCGCGGGCGGCGTCGGCGCTGAGCCGGATGTCGGTTCGGCTCGCCAGGTCGGCGACGGACTCGAGACCTGGTTGGCCTTGTCCTGCCACACCAGGACGCCACCGACCGCGCCGATCACCAGCGCGCCCAGCACCAACGCCAGAATCCTCCGTCGACGGCGGGGATTGGTGGACATGCCGGCTTTGGCCATGGGGAAGGTTCTCGCGAGTCCTCTGATCAGGGGATCGCGCGCAGAGGCACGTCCAGGACGATGTCGGAGATGTCGATCACTCCGAGAGTGGTGAAGTTCTCGTAGTTCAACGCCGAACTGGTGATCTGCAATGTCAGGGAATCCCCGGCCGCGACGGTGTAGGCGATGTCCTCGATGGACATGGTGACTGTGCGCTCACGGCCGTCGAGGATGACCGGGATGGGGGTGACGTTGTTACCGGGCACCAGCCCGGTGGCGTCATCGACCAGTTGGGCGTACACGGTTCGGCTGGTACCCAGTCCCCGGTAGGTGAAGCTGATCGTGGGCGATCCCACGATCTGGCTACCCTGCGGCGGAGTGACACTGACGTTCAACGCGTTCCAGGCCTTGCCGGCGTTGGTGATGGAGAACGGCAGGTCGCCGACCGGTGCCGGGCCGGAGCCGCCGATGATCGGGCCGAGGCCCAGCACTCCGCCCCGCCCCGTCGCGGTGTAGGGCTCATCGACGTTGAAACCGGGATCCCACGGCAACGTGTCGGCGGTCCAGTAGAGACCGTCCTGGTCGTACCACTGGAAGGTCGGAATGCTGTCGGCCGCGCTGCTGGTACCCGCGACGTACTGATCGAGCCACTTGAGGTTGTCGATGATTCCGCGGGCATCCTGCTCGGCGGGCGGATTGGGGATATCGCAGGTGCCGTGTCCGCCGCAGAACCACACCAGTTTGAACGGCGGATCAAAGGGATTGGAGGTGATGGTCACTCCGTTGGCAACCGACTGCGACAGCGGGAACAGGGTGTCGTCGATGCCCTGGTACATCAGCGTCGGCGCCTTTTCCTGATTCAGCAGTGACGTGGGGCCCACGCTGCCCAGCACTGCCTGCGAACTCGGACTCAGCCAGCCGAACAGAACCCCGGTCAGGATGCCCTGGTAGATCGCCGGGTTGACTCTGGCGCCGGTGAAGAACAGCGCCGCCCCCAGGATGGTTCCGAAGCCGGTCTTGAACTGGTTGCCGTTGGGGTACAGCGAACTCAGCAGCGAATTCCAGCCGATCTGCGGGCTGATGGCGTCGATCCGCGGGTCGACGGTGGTCAGCTGGATTCCGCCGCCGTAGGAACCGCCGGTCATGCCCACCAGCGGATCGCCGTCCGGGTCCGTTTTCACCCGGGCGTTGGCCGGGTTGGCCGCACTGGTCAGCCAGCTGATGATCGCCGAGGTATCGCGGCCCTCGAAGAACGGATTGTCGATCTGGAGCTGACCGCCGGAGGCGAACTCGCCCCGTGGATCCCAGGTGATCACGTTGTAGCCGCCGCCGCCGTCGTAGGACGGCCCGCCGGGCAGCGGCGAGGTGAAGGCATCTTCCCGCAGGGGTTTGATTCCCGGGGTGAGGCTGCCGAACTGCAGGCTCGGGAACAGCTGACCGTAGACGGTGTTGGGGTCGGTATCGGCCAGGGATGCCAAACTGGATGCGGCGAGAACCGTTGGCGCGGAATCGACGTCGCCGTTGGCGACGTTGATCGCCGGAAAGTAGTTCACGCTGATCAAGGTGCCGTCGAAGGACGGCATCTTGTACGTGAACGCGGTGGGCTTGCCCGCGGCGAGCCCATAGGGGTTCTCGGTGAACGTCACGATCTCGGCTTGGCCGATGATCGGCGAGAGCACCTCGCCGAGGATCGGGATCCGGTGGATGACTGACAGCACCTGCGGGATCAACAGTCCGCCCAGCGGGCCGAGCAGGTTCTCGACGAACTGCACGACGGGTGCGTTCTCCAGCACCATGATTCGGAACGTCTCGGTTTGGCTGGCATCGGTCAATGTGCTGGCGTAGGGCACATAGGTGAACGAGCCGCCCGGCCCGAAATTGCTGAGCGGTAGCAACGGTCCGCCGCCGATCTTGCCGCCCAGGCTCGGCCTGGAGATGACGACATAGCTGAGCCGGTCGCCCGAGGTGGTGCTGGCGTTGAGTGTGCCGCTGAGCACCCCCTCGTTCCAGACCACGGTCGGGTTGACGGTGATCGAATCGCCAAAGACCGACGATGCCGTGACCGTCGCGGGGGGATCAGCCGAACCGGATGCGGCCAAGGGTTGCCGGCGGGCGGCCGCCAGCAGTGACCAGGACGCCGGCGAGTCTGCGGGAACGGCCGGACCGGAACCGGCTGATAGATCGAGCACCGGGGTGGCAACTGTCGGCAGCACCGGGTGGATCGCAGGAGGTTCCGTCGGGGTATCGACGTCGGTGTCGACCGTGACCTCGGCCCGTGATGCGACAACGGGCTGCGGGCCGGTGTCGGGCTTAGGGACGTCGGTGCCGACGGTTTCTGCCGGCCGTGTCCCGAACCCCGCACCGCGGTGGATCCGGCGGTGCGCTCGGGACCCCTGGCCGATGATCGGGTGGCGGTGCGTTGCGGCGGCGGGGTCGCTGCCTGCCCAGACGATTGAGCCGCGGTCCTGCCCCGGTCGGTGTCCGGCGACCCCGGGTCGGCCCAGCCGACCGCGATGCCTCCGAATACGGCCGCTCCCACGCCCAGGGCTGCCGCGAGGCCGCCAACCCGGCCCACGAACGTCCCGGCACTCGTCATGTGGCCCCTCGTGGTCATCCGGCTCCTCGCGGATCGCCCCCGGGCCATCCCCGGTGGAGGCCCTGATACGGACTGGTGCAGATCACCTCACAGGTATCACACGGTGGTGGGGTGAATCGGGATTTGGGGGTCACGGTCGGCGGCGGGTCCGGTCTGCGCTGAGCAAAACCCGCCCGGTGGGCTGCTGACGTTGCTACTTTGCCGTGCATCACTTCGCGGAAAGGACCTGGCCTCCAGTGAAACGAACCCCCTTGCTCGGCGAGTGCTCCGCGGAGTTCTTCGGGACCATGATTCTGATTCTTTTCGGATGCGGAGTGGTCGCCCAGGTGGTGACCGGGGGCTTCCCGACCACCACCGGCGCGACCGGCGACTACAACTCGATCGCCTGGGGGTGGGGCCTGGGGGTGGCGATGGCGGTCTACGTCGCCGGCCGGCTCAGCGGTGCGCACCTCAATCCGGCGGTGACCGTCGCCCTGGCGACGTTCAAGGGGTTCCCGGCGCGCAAGATCGCGCCGTATATCGGGGCGCAGGTCGCCGGCGCCTTCGTCGGCGCTCTGGTGGTGCGGGTCGTCTACAGCGACGCCATCAACCGGGTCGATCCCACCCACACCAAGGCCACCCAGGGCATCTTCTCCACCTCGCCGGATGTCGGTGTGTCATTGACGACGGCCTTTCTGGACCAGGTGGTGGGAACCGCGATCCTGGTGGCGGTCATCTTCGCGCTGACCAGTGCCGTCAACAACCCGCCGATGGCCAACACCGGACCACTGATCATCGGTCTGCTGGTCGTCGGTATCGGATTGGGCTGGGGCGCCAACGCCGGCTACGCCATCAATCCGGCCCGGGACTTCGCCCCCCGGCTGGCGTCCTGGATCACCGGCTATGACACCGCTTGGATGTCGGCGAACGGACCCGATATCTATTTCTGGGTGCCGATCGTCGCCCCGCTGATCGGCGGGTTGATCGGCGGTGCGCTGTTCGTCTTCTGCATCGAAAAGTTCCTGCCGGAGGCCGTTGCCAACCCGGCCGAGATCGGTGTGGTGGAGCCGACTCCGCTTCGCTGACCGTGCCACCCCGCGAGCCGCCAACCGGGTTAGGGTTCCACGCGTGAGCCGTCTGGACCGCTTCTTCGAGATCACCGCCCGCGGGTCGACCGTCGGGGCGGAGATCCGCGGCGGGCTGGTCACGTTCATCGCGATGGCCTACATCATCGTGCTGAACCCGATCATCCTGGCCGGGCCGGAGGATGTTGCCGGCAACCAGTTGCAGTTCGCTCAGGTGTCCGCGGTGACCGCGCTGACGGCCGGGGTCATGACGATTCTGTTCGGCGTCATCGCCCGGTTGCCGTTCGCCTTCGCCGCGGGCCTGGGCATCAACTCCTTCCTGGCGACCTCGGTGGTCGGCACGCTGACCTGGCCGGAGGCGATGGGCCTGGTCGTGATCAACGGTCTGATCATCGTCGCGCTGGCGGTCTCGGGCCTGCGCCGACTGGTGTTCGACGCGGTGCCCATGGAACTCAAGATCGCGATCACCGCCGGTATCGGTCTGTTCATTCTGTTCATCGGTCTGGTCGACGCCGGATTCGTCGGCTCCACCGGACTGCCGTCGCCACCGGTCGGGCTGGGCGAGGCGGGTCGGGGATCGATCACCAGCATCCCGACGCTGGTCTTCGTGGTGACCCTGCTGCTGACCGGGATCCTGGTCGCCCGGCGGGTTCGCGGAGGCATCCTCATCGGTCTGATCGGCGGGACGGCGCTGGCGGCGGCGATCGAGGCGATCTGGCATCTCGGGTCGTCCGTCGACAACCCCGGCGGCTGGCGGCTGTCGGTGCCGACGCTGTCCGGTTCGCCGTTCGCGCTACCCGACCTGTCACTGGTGGGCGCGTTCAGCATGGACAGTTTCGGCCGGATCGGGGCGCTGGCCGCGCTGGTTCTGGTGTTCACCCTGGTGTTCGCGAATTTCTTCGACGCCCTCGGCACCCTGACCGGGCTCTCCCGGCAGGCCGGTCTGGCGGCATCCGATGGAACATTCCCCCGGCTTCGGGCGGCACTGATCGTCGAGGGCGCCGGGGCGGTCGCCGGTGGTGCGTCGTCCTCGTCATCGAACACGGTGTTCATCGAGTCCGGCGCCGGGATTGAGGAGGGCGCCCGAACCGGGCTGGCGAACCTGGTCACCGGCGCGCTGTTCCTGGCGGCGATGTTCGTCTCGCCGCTGGCTTCGGTGGTGCCCACTGAAGTGGCCGCCGCGGCGTTGGTGATCGTCGGCGCGATGATGTTCTCGCACCTGCGCCATATCGACATTTCGGAGTTCTCGGTGGCACTGCCCGTCGTCCTCACCGTGGCGGTGATGCCGCTGAGCTACTCGATCGCCAACGGCATCGGGGTGGGATTCGTCAGTTGGGTGGTGCTGCAGTCGGTATCCGGCAAGGCCCGGGCAGTCAGCCCACTGTTGTGGTTCGTCGCGGCGGGATTCCTGCTCTACTTCGCGCGCGATGTGATCGCACCGGTGGCCTGACCGGTTCTAAGCCGAGTTCACGACGCTGGGACGAGGCGCTCACGGTAGGGCAGAATGCCGGTCATGAGCGACGTCACCATCACCACGTTGAAAGACGGCCCCCTCGAAGTTGCCGGCGAGGTCGAGATCTTGGCTTCCGACGGCACCCTGGTCAAGCAGACAAGCAAGTCCTATCTGTGTCGGTGCGGCCACTCCGCGAAGAAGCCGTTCTGCGATGGCGCACACAAACGCGAGGGCTTTACAGCGCCCTGACGGTTTCGCCGGCAGGCGAACGGCCCGTGCTCACGTCGGCGGCGGCCTCCGCGACGACTACCATTGAGGTAGAGAGACCGTTGCATACGCAACGGACTGCCCGGGTCGTTCGGGTGACAACAGAGGGGACACATCATGAGGTCAGATCGTCTGGTGGGCCGGATTGCGATTTTCGCCGGGGGCGCCGCCATCGTCGCGATGGGTGCACTGACATCCTGCAGTTCGGGCTCCGACAAGGAAGCGCCGTCGAGCACGCCGCCCTCGCCGACGTCGAGTGCGGCGTCGGCGACTCCCACCGAAAAGGCCGTCGGCCCGGACTACGACAACTCCTTCACGCCGTCGATCAACCCGATGCCGCCGGGCGCGGTCTGCAAGGAGGTCCACAACGGCGTATGCGTGCGGTGACCCGAGAACACCTCAGGGCCGCGCTCGCGGCCCTTGCTGCGCTAACCGTGTTCCCCGTGGTGTCCGCACCACTGTCGGCGGCAGAGCCCGCGCCGAACTGGAACGGCTGGTATCGGATCACGTTCCATACCGACCAGAAGTCCGGTAGCAGCCTGGCCGCCAAACAGTCCGAGGAGGCTTACACCGCGTCGTTCCAGTTCACGACGGACTGCTCGTCGGGCACCTGTGTCGCGTCGGTGGTCGACGGTCCGGCAACGAAGGACAACGTGGCCGACTCGACGAAGTTCGACTGGACGGGGTCGCAGTGGTCACGGACGAACAGTTGGCGGTGGGATTGTCTTCTGCCGGACCGCACCGTCACCTTCGATCCGGCGAGTTCGGTGACGACGTACTCGCCGCGGCCGGATGGGTCGCTGACTGGGACATTCGGCACCAATATCGGCAGCGGCGCGTGCCAGGGCACCGTGTACATCCCGCTGACGGCGGTGCCGATCGCACCGGCGTCCGGCGCATCGACAATCGCCTGACTCAGATCGGCATCCGGTAGCCGTAGAACTCCTGATCCTCGTTGTACCCGCCTTGGCCGGCGCCGAGATGGTCGAAGGATTCGACGAACTCGATCGCTTCGATCCACTTGACCTGCTTGAAACCCAGTTCGACTTCGTCGCGGAGTCGCAGGGGGGCGCCGTGTGACTCGTTGAGCGGCTCCCCGTTCATCTCATAGGCCAGGATCGTCAGCTCGTGGTACATGCTCGCGATCGGGTGGCAGTCGTAGTAGCGCCCGCCCACCGGGCCGTCGGAGAACGAGTAGAACACCACCCAATTGGCATTCGGGGCCGGGCGCACCAGCTCACAGATCGAGCGCATCGGCACGCCCGCCCACTTGGCCACCCCGGACCAGCCCTGGATGCAGAAGTGCTGGGTGATCTGCTCCTGTTTCGGCATCTCCACAAGCTGCTGATAGGTCAGTTCGACCGGATTGGCCACCAAGCCGTCGATCCGCAGTCGGTAGTCGGCCCACCCTCCTGCCTGCAGTTCGGTGTACCGCGGGTTCTGTGGGCGTTCGCCATTGGTCCACAAATACGGGGAGATGTCGGCCTCCCGGTAGGTCGCGGTCGGAGCGGTCCGTTCCAGAAAACCCTTGATACCGCCGACCAGGAACCGCCCGACCCGCTGGATCGCCCGCGGGTGTCTGGTGGTCAGCGGCGAGGCGGCCAGCCAGCACACGATCACGACGGTCATCCACAGCGCGTAGAGCGCGACACCCAGCCAGGAGTCGGTGTCGGTGCCCAGCGTCATGTGGTTGACGTTGCCCACGAACCCGGTCACGAAGATCATCAGGGTGTGCACCGCAATGAACACCAGCATCCACAGCAGGACCCCGAAGTGGATCGTGCGTGCCACCTGCCGGTTGAGAAGTCCTGCGCCGGTGCCGAATCGTCCCGCGATTGACGGCGCCTGGAGCAGACCGGTCACCAGCGCCACAGGCGCGGCGATGAACACAGTGATGAAGTACGCCAGCAACTGAAGCGCGTTATAGGTACTGAATCCTTCATTGGTAGGCAGATCCAGCGACAGATATTGCAGAGCCGTCGACAACGCGTTGGGGAATACGTCGAGCGAGGTGGGGATCAGCCGCTTCCACTGGTCGGTGCTGAACAGCAGGACGTAGAACACCACGCCGTTGACAAGCCACAGCAGGTCGAAGGAGAAGTGCCACCAGCGTGCCAAACCCACGGAATGCCGAAAGCCCGGAATTCCCAGATGTTTCGGCAGCGCAACCGAATCCTCCTTGGCGCTCCAGACCGACTCGGGATCATTGCTGTCGCGGCGATCGGCCGGCACCGGGCCGCGTAGCCGCAACCATTCGGTATCGGGTTTGCTGCCGGCGTTGAGGTACAGCCGCGGGTGGTCGGCGAGAATCTGCAGTCCCGCCCTGATGATGAACATCATGAACAGCAGGTTCAGGAAATGCTGCCAGCGCAGCCACCATGGAAACCCGGTGTCGACCGGTTGCACGTACTGATCCGAGGTTCCGGGATACGTGGCGATGAAGTCGGCGAACCACTGGTGCCGGGCCATCTCGCGCACCACCGCGATCGACAGCACCAGCGCGACGACGCCCAGGGGTATCAGCCAGAGGCTGGAGAACCAGCGCCGGCCGATCCGCACCGACGGCATTCCAGCCCGGGTCTGCGGGATCCCACCGGCCCAATCCTGAATGACGATGGGCCCGTTGTGATGCCCCTGGTTGTAGTACGGCAGCAGCGACTTCTCGAGTGGGTCAGGATCACCCTGGTTCATCAGGTCCCCTCTCAACCCCCGCCATGCTAGGTCACAGAATCGCAGGGGAGGCGAATTGTCGGCCGCGACGGGATCCGACGCCACCGCGATTTCCGGCAAATTTCTCCGGTGGCGGTGCTAGGTTGGCGCGGTCAGCCGGGGCACCGGCTGCTCAGGTGTGCGCGCGGGAGGCGGTTCACATGGGTCCCAACGATGACGGCGTGGACTGGGAGACGTTGCGGGAGTGTGCCGTTGCCGCGACCGCGAACTCCTACTCCCCCTATTCCAACTTCCCGGTCGGTGTCGCCGGGTTCGTCGACGACGGTCGGGTGGTCTCGGGTGCCAATGTCGAGAACGCCTCCTACGGGATCACGCTCTGCGCCGAGTGTTCGATGGTGTCGGCCCTCTACGCCACCGGTGGGGGCAGGCTCACCGCGGTGTACTGCGTGGACGGCAACGGTGATCCGCTGATGCCCTGCGGACGCTGCCGGCAACTGCTCTACGAACACGGTGGCCCGGATCTGGTGGTGATGACACCTCTGGGCGTGCAGTCGATGGCCCAGATCCTGCCCCAGGCTTTCGGGCCGTGGGACCTCGTGGACAGGAAGCCCACCCGATGAGCGCCAGGTCTGCTGCTGCCGCCGAATCCGGCAGCGAGAAGGCCAACAAGGCGGCGTGGGCGATCTTGGCTGCCATGGGGTTCGGCGCTCTGATCGCCCAGATGTTCAGCACCGTCATCGGTCCGGCGCTGCCGACCATCAAAGCCGACCTCGCACTCGGCCTGTCCACCCAGACCTGGACGATCACCGCCTACAGTTTTGCGTTCGGCGCGGCGTTGGTTGCCGGCGGTCGGATGGGCGACCTCGTCGGCGAGGTCAAGATGATCGTCACCGGCTTCGTCATCTTCGGCGGCGGTCTGCTGATGTCGGCCATTGCCGTCGGCGGGCCGCTGATGATCAGCGGTCGGGCCGTCCAGGGCATCGGCATCGGCATCTCGGCACCGGCAACGCTGTCCATCGTGGTCAATTCGTTCCCCCTGGCCCAGCGGGGATTCGCGGTCGGGGTGTGGGGTTTCGCGCACGGTCTCGGCCTGCTCGTCTGGACCGTTGTTCGCCGCCTGGATGATGGATATCGCCAGTTGGCGCTGGGTGTTCTGGGTCGCACTGCCACTGACCGCACTGGTTATCGTGGTCACGCTGGCGGCCACCCGCGGCTACAAGAGTGTGCTGGCGACCGGCAGATACGACTGGCTGGGTCTGATCCTCGGCGGAACCGGCATCACGCTGCTCACCTACGGTCTGCAGAACTCCGCGGTGAGTTGGTCTGAGGTCGGGACCTGGGGTTCGATCGTCGCCGGTATCGCGGTGCTCGGCGTTTTCGGCCTCGTCGAAACCCGAATCGCTCATCCCCTGGTGGATTTCAGCCTGTGGAAGGAGCGGCTGTTCTCCGGCGGATTCTTCGCCGAGAGTGCGGTGGGTTTCGTCTACATCCCGTTCCTGACCTTCATCGGCTCGTTGTACCTGATCAGTGTGCTGGGCTACTCCCCCGGCAAGGCGAGTGCGGTCATCGTCATCACCACCGGCACCTGCATGCTCTTCGAACCGCCGGCCGGCCGCTGGGTCGACAAGGTCGGCCCCGGTCTGCCCATCACGGTGGCCCTGCTGATGCAGGCGGTCGCGCTGGCCTGGATCGGGCTGTTCTTCGGACCCGCGACCACCCTGATGCAGATGGTGATCCCGTTGGCGCTGATGGGAATCGGTGTCGGTATCGCGCTGCCTGCCTGCAACACCGCGGGGATGTCCGCGGTCGACGCCAAACGGGCTGGGATGGGTTCAGGCCTGATGCAGATGACGTTCAACATTCCGGCGGCACTCGGGGTCGGATTGGTGACCTCGATCATCGGCACCCTCGAGGCATCGAAGATCTCCGGAGTGCTGGCCCCAGAACTGCGCGACGCCGGTGCCCGCTAAACCGCCGCCGTCCAGGACGGCGACATATCCCTGGCAGACGAAATTCTGGCCGATGTACCGGAGGGTTCGGTGGAGGCGGTGAAAAGCGCAGCGGTGGAAGCGTACTCATCGGCCATCACCGTCTCGATGTCGGTGCTGTCGGCGGTCGCCCTGGCCGGAGCGATCTTCGCGTGGCTGGTAATCGGCCGCCGACGGACTCCCGATCACAGCACAATGCCGGACACCGCTGCAGGTTAGAGCGCGAGAACCTCGGCTAGGCTCGACCGCAGTGCATCGAGTTCGGACTGCGCGGTGGCCCTGGCATCGGCGATCTCGCCGTCCACCGGCACCACCACCTGCAGATAGCACTTGAGTTTGGGTTCGGTTCCGCTGGGACGCACGATCACCCGGGCATCGGCCAGGGTGAACCGCAGTCCATCGGTCGGCGGCAGCCCATCGGCACCCGCGGCAAGGTCGACCATGTCCAGCACATCGCGGCCGCCGATCGAGGCCGGCGGGTAGGCGCGCAGGCGCGCCATCGCCTCGGTGATCAGTGCGAGATCTGAAACCCTCACCGACAGTTGACTTGTCGCATGGAGGCCAAACCGTCTGGCCAGTTCATCGAGGACATCCTGTGGTCCACGGCCCTCGGCCTTGAGCGCCGCCACCATCTCCAGCATCAGCAGCGACGCGGTGATGCCGTCCTTGTCCTTGACCGCCGCTGGGTCGACGCAGTAGCCCAGTGCCTCCTCGTACCCGAACCGTAGGCCGGGCACCTTCGAGATCCACTTGAACCCGGTCAGGGTGGTCGCGTAGCCGAGGCCGGCGTCGGCGGCGATCCGCTCAAGCAGTGTCCCCGACACGATCGACTCGGCGTACACCCCGGTGGCCGGCGAACCGTCCCGTCGCCCGCGCTCGGCGATCCACCAGCCCAGCAGTGCGCCCACCTCGTCGCCGGTCAGCATCCGGTAATCGCCCGCGGAGCGAATCCCGGCCGCGCACCGATCGGCATCGGGATCGTTGGCGATGATCACATCGGCGTGCTGCGCCCGGGCATCAGCCAGCGAAAGGTCCATCGCACCAGGTTCTTCGGGGTTGGGGAAGCTGACGGTCGGGAACCGTCCGTCCGGGTCGAACTGGGCGGCGACCTTGGCCGGCTCCGGGAAGCCGGCCTGCCGCGCCGCCCGGATGAAGACCTGGCC